>JAJBUL010000036.1 GCA_020860365.1 Clostridiales bacterium
AAAGATGAGGAACCAAACACCTTAGATATCATCCCCACCCCGTGAATAGTAACGGCGCATTTGCGGCAATTTTTGCCGCAGATTCCTTTGTATTTTCCGGGTCTGCGGTCACGAAACAGTCCCCAGCTCATCCGGCTATCCTCAATCTCGTCCAGGTCAAAGGCCGCGGTAAGAATTTCTTCCTGATCACGCGACGCAGCGCATATGATTTCACCTGTCTCATCTGTGATAAAAGAGGATCCGTAAAACAGCAGGGAGGATTTCTGGCCGCCGTTCTCTTTTGCAGGTTCTACCTTTTCCAGTCCAATCCGGTTTGCAGCAGCCACCGGCATAAGGTTGGCCGCTGCGTGTCCCTGCATGCAGCGGCGCCAGTGGGGCATGCTGTCGCATTCGAGGATTGGCTCGCTGCCGATAGCGGTGGGATAGAGGATGATCTCCGCCCCCTGTAGTGCCATACACCGCGCGCTCTCCGGGAACCACTGATCCCAGCAGATGCCGACGCCAATGCAGCCAAAGCGGGTATCCCATACACGAAAACCGGTATTGCCCGGGGTAAAATAAAATTTTTCCTGATAATAATGGTCGTCCGGAATATGGGTCTTACGGTAAACACCCAGCACTGTTCCGTCTGCGTCGATCATTGCGATACTGTTATACAAAGAGCAGCCGTCCTTTTCATAAAAACTGACAGGAATTACAGCTTCCACTTCTTTCGCCACCCGCTGAAAGTGCAGCACTGCGTCATTTTCCGTCAAAGGCTTTGCAAAATGATAATATTCATAACGGCGTTCCTGGCAGAAATACTGCCGTTCAAAAAGCTCCGGCAGCAGAATCACATTAGCACCGCGCTCCGCAGCCTCTCGAACCATACGGTCGGCCTTTTCGATATTCTCTGAAACCACGGTGCCGCATTGCATCTGTATGGCGGCGATTGTTATATTTCTCATCTGCATTCTCCTATCTCATTCCCGACCAGATTTTCACTTCTGTCATCTCCCTGCCCCTGAGAAAACGTCTTAACGGTCAGCCTCGATTTCTGTTCCTGCAATAATTGCAAAAACGATAAATGCGAATAAACCGATTTGTTGGTAGATGCCTTATGACTCCGACTACCTGGCCCGCTGCTTCGCGGGAATAGCGAAAGATATTCTATCCTCTCGGAATCTGCTGTGTAATACAGTGAATATTCCCGCCGCCGACAATAACCGGCCGCGCATATACCGGCACAGTCTCCCGCTCCGGAAAAAGGCATCCGAGGATTTGCACCGCCAGCGCGTCATTAGCATCCCCAAACTGCGGCACAATCACTGCTCCATTTGAAATATAAAAATTCACATAACTCGCTGCAAGCCGTTCCCCCGCTTCCCGGATGTCTTCGCCTTTCTCGAAGGTAAACCCCGCCAGCTCTTCCTCCGTAATACAGACAGGCTTTGCCGGAATCGGTAGCTTATGCACGGTCAGCTTTCTGCCTCTGGCATCCGTTTCTCGCTCCAGGACGCGCAAGGAAGCATTGCTCAACGCCCACTGTGGATCCGTCTCCTCATCGGTCCAGGCAAGCACCACCTCACCCGGGCGCACAAATGCGCAGATATTATCCACATGCTCGTTCGTCTCATCCTGCCAGATGCCGCGCGGAAGCCAGATAATTTTCTCTGCGCCAAGGTATTGCTTCAATGTATTTTCAATCTCCGTCTTTGTCATCTGCGGATTCCGTCCCGCGCTGAGAAGGCAGGCCTCCGTCACAAGAACGGTTCCCTCTCCATCAGAATGGATGGAACCGCCTTCCAGAACAAAATCCCGCGCGTCATAGCAGGGCAGTCCCAGCGCCCCACAGACTGCCGCGGCAGCCTGATCATCTTTTTCCCAATGCGCATACAGCCCGTCAACCGCACCACCCCAGGCGTTGAATTGCCAGTCAACGCCGCGCACCTCTCCGTCCTCATTCACCACGCAGGTCGGGCCGACATCGCGCGCCCAGGCATCATCTGTCCCGATGGGGAGAATTTCTATTTTGGAAATTACTGACTGTGCCTTATCGACATCAGCCGCCAGACAATTCTCCATTGCGGCACATTCTTCCCTCGCCGGGAGGCATCCTCGCCCTTCGGGCGGGATATCCCTCGCCGGGTTATGCCCCCAATCTTCGATTGTGGGGCGCGGGCATCCTCGCCCTTCGGGCGGGATATCCCTCACCGGGTTATGCCCCCAATCTTCGATTGTGGGGCGCGGGCATCCTCGCCCTTTGGGCGGGATATCCCTCGCCGGGAGGCATCCTCGCCCTTTGGGCGGGATATCCCTCGCCGGACAGCCAGAATGCGTCTGCTGATATTGCTCAACAGCATCCCTCACATTCTCCACCTGTTCCGGCGCAGCCAGCATCCAGACCATCTCACTTTTCGCGATCGCACAGGCGATTTCCAGAAAAGTCTGCTGCGCTTCCTTTGCCCCATAAGGCCAGGATCCTGGACGCACCGGCCAGATCATCACGCAGCCGCGATGCGGCTCATATTCGCCCGGCATATGAAAACCATCCATTAACGGCGTTGACAATGTATTCCTTTTCATTCCCAGACACTCTGTCATTTCCAAACCTTTTTCCGTAGCTGCCCAGTGCCTCGCAACAGGTGCGAGGTACTGTCCTGAATCGTTACCTTTTTCCTTAAATTTCAGGCGTTCCTCGCATTCTGGCAGGAACCAGCGGCTTTGTCATCCGGATTCTTTTCAAAAACCAGGCAGAATCAGTAAATACCCACCCCGTTTTTCCTTCAGGATAACCGCCCCTTAAAGTCCTCATACCGAAAAGCCTTCACCAAACGACATTCGCCGGAAGATATCTGGCATTCATTCGTTATTTTTGCAGGATTCTCTTCTGGTTCCACTGGATCTTCTGTCAGATCAGCCGAAGCTCCGGCCGGTTTCGTCAGACCTGCCGTCGGCTCCATTACCCAGATTGATGGCAGTGCAATCCCGTTAAACGTATTATTTTTCACCATCGAGTAGATCGCCATATCCTCGAAATACAGCCGGTCGCCCGGATGCATTTCCCGATCAAAGGAATAATCCCCAATGATGTCGCCCGCCAGACAGGTACAGGAGGACAGCCGATAGGTATATGGCTTCTCACCAGGCTGCCCGCTGCCGTACAAAGGCGGACGGTATGGCATTTCCAATACATCCGGCATGTGGCAGGCTGCGGAAGCATCCAGAATCAACGTCTGTATGCCCCCATTCTCCACAATATCCATAACTTCCGTCACCAGATAACCTGCGTTCAGCGCGACTGCTTCCCCGGGCTCCAGATAAACGTCCAGATCATAGGTGTCCCGCATATGGCAGATGCAGCGTTCCAGGCGCCCAATGTCATAATCCGCGCGTGTGATGTGATGACCGCCGCCCATATTCAGCCATTTCATATGCTTTAAATATGTGCCAAAGCGCTGTTCCACCGCCCGCAGCGTCGTCTCCAGATCATCCGAATTCTGCTCGCAAAGAGTGTGAAAATGCAGGCCTTCCACTCCATCCAAAATTCCATCTTCGGGTGTCCGTGTAGCTGCGTATTCCATCTCCGCAGATTTACTCCGCGCAGCTTCCTTTTTCAGCTGCCATTCGAACGCCTCCTGTGTCACTCCAAGCCTGGATCCCGGCGCACATGGGTCGTAAATTGCGTGGTCTCCCTGCGTAGAACACTCCGGATTGATGCGCAGACCGATACTGGCCTTTCCCTGGCAGCGCTCCCGGAAACGCTCCAGCTGGGAAAATGAATTAAAAATCACATGATCGCAGATTCCGGCGATCTCATCGATCTCACTCTCCCTGTAGGCAGGGGAAAAGATATGATTTTCCTTTCCCATCTCCTCATGCCCCAGCCGCGCCTCATACAGCCCGCTTGCCGTCGTACCGGCCAGGTATTTCCCGATCAGCGGATACTCGCTGAACATCGAAAACGCTTTCTGTGCCAGAAGGATTTTGCATCTGGTACGCTCCTGGACGCCTTTGAGGACCTCCAGATTTTTCAACAGTTTCCCTTCATCTACCACATAAGCGGGAGTAGGAATTTCGCTTATTTTCATACAATTCTCCCGTAAACTGCGCTGTGCCAAATCATCCGATCCTTTCGTGACTGTTTCTTAATCCACCAGCACCGGATTCTCCTCCACGATCCAGGGCAATCCCCATCGGTTCAACGCCTCCATGTACGGATCCGGATCAAATTCATCCGTCGTAAATACGCCTGGCTGCTTCCACTGACCGGTCACCACCATCATCGCACCGATCATCGCCGGGACGCCGGTTGTATAAGAGATCGCCTGCGAGCCGACCTCACGATAGCATTCCTGGTGGTCGCAGATATTATATATGTAAAGAGTCTTCTCTTTTCCGTCTTTCACGCCGGTAAAAATACAGCCGATATTCGTCTTTCCAACCGTCCGCGGGCCGAGCGACGCCGGATCCGGCAGCAGCTCCTTCAAAAACTGAATCGGCACAATCTCCTGCCCGTTAAAATTGACCGGAGTCGTAGACAGCATGCCGACATTTTCCAGACACTTCATGTGCGTCAGATAACTCTGTCCGAACGTCATAAAGAACCGAATCCGCTTTACGCCCGGAATATTTTTCGCCAGAGCTTCTATTTCCTCATGGTGCAGCAGATACATATCCTTTTTGCCAACACCCGCAAACTCGTATTCCCGCTTGATGGTCATCGGCGGAATCTCCACCCAGTGGCCGTTTTCCCAGTAAGACCCCGGCGCAGAGACCTCGCGCAGATTAATCTCCGGGTTAAAATTCGTAGCAAACGGATACCCGTGGTCGCCGCCATTACAGTCCAGAATATCAATTGTATGAATTTCGTCAAAATAATGCTTCTGCGCGTACGCAACGAACACACTCGTCACGCCAGGATCAAATCCGGTACCCAGAAGCGCCGTCAGGCCAGCCTCTTTATACCGCTCCTGATACGCCCACTGCCAGGAGTAATCAAAATACGCGGAGAAGCCAAGGCGCTTACACCTCTCCTCATAAACCGCGCGCCATGCCGGGTCAGAGGTGTCCTCCGCCTCATAGTTTGCGGTATCAATATAATGTACACCCGCCGCCAGACATGCGTCCATGATTGTCAGATCCTGGTACGGAAGCGCCACATTCAGCACCGCATCCGGGGCATAAAAGCGGATCAGCGCGGTCAGCGCTTCCACATCATCAGCGTCCACCTGCGCCGTCGTAATCTTCGTCCTGGTAGTCGGCGCCAGCTTTTCCTTCAGCGCAACACACTTCGACACGGTTCGGCTCGCAATCATAATCTCATCAAACACGTCGCTGTTCTGGCAGCACTTGTGAATCGCCACCGATGCGACCCCGCCGCAGCCAATAATCATCAATCTGCTCATGCTGTTTCTCCTTCCTTTACCGCTGCACCGCCGCGTTCACGGTTCAGCAATTTTTCAAGTGCTTCGTCACTTTCACTGATCCAGACGTCCTCTTCCTCTGCCGTCAGGCCAAGGTACTCCCGAAGAGTGCATTCCTCATCGCTGAAATTCCACTCATCCGTCAGATCAAAAATCTCATCAAACTCTGTTTCACCTTTCATAAAACGCTCACGAAATTTCATGCTATTCTCCCTCCGTCGCACCTGACGCTTTTCTATTCCTATCCTATTGAACAAAAAATCCTGTGACGCGGCTCCCAATATAGAGGAATCATCGCGCACAGGAAGATTATAACCTGACCCTTTATTCATTACAAGCTTTATTTTTCGGAAGCCAGACTTACGGCATCACGTTCCGGAATTCGATTTCGCCAGGATCGCCTCAATCGTCTCTTCTGAATACCCTTCCGGCTCGCTCATCCCTGTATCCAGCGCACTCGAAGTGAAACTGTAAACAAAGCCATAATCCTTATAGCCCTGGGCGAGATTGGAAAAATACTCCGTCAGGACATTGCTGCTTTTCGCCGCATCTGTCACGCCCGGCACAACAAGCGTGATGACCGCCACTACCACAAACGCGCCGGCAATGCGGTGTGTCCTGCCCTGATATTTCGGCCCTCTTTTCCACAGGACGGCAAGCATCACACACAACGCCACAACAATTGCAATAGCAATTGCAGCCTGCCAATTAGTAAAATAATTGCTCTTCATCGTCAGAAGATCACCGACCATCGACAGATCCGTCCACCCAAACGGTGATACCCTTTTCGAGAGAACAATGCCATTGACAATGCCCAGAAACAGCCAGAAAACGCTGATAAAAACGCGGGCAGCCATGCGGCGTTTGAAAAGGTACACAAACATCAGCGTTGTCCAAACCAGGAACGCATTATACAAAAAGACCAGATTTCGGTCAGTCACAAATGCACAGGCTTCCACAAATGAATGCCGGGATACCCATTCAATTATAAAACAGATCCCGCAGGCCAAAAGTGCATGAAATAAGACAGACCAGCGATTCAGAAACACTACAGCTTTTCTTTTACGATCTGCTTTTATCTGAAGAAATCTCTTTTGCTCCGATTTATGTATTTCCTGTAATTCTGCCATATATAATCTCCTCCTGTTACCCAGATTATTATCATTTGCATTTTACAATGATATATGAAAGAAATTAAGGAAATATTCTAAACTTTTTTTTAAATAAATATTAAGTTTTTCTTTTATAGTTAACCGTTCCTTTTTACCGTTCCGCCTCATGAATACGGCTTTCGTGCTTTTCGTAGTAACCGATAAGCGCCCCGCTCCCGTCTCGCAAAGCGACCATATAGACATCGCTGTCCTCACCGCCCCAGTTTTTGGCATACGTGTAAACCTTATTCAGATCAGGGCTGGCCATGAATTTTGCAACGACTGACAGAATGATTTCTTTGGAATGAGCGTTATGGCAGTCAAAAACAGACTGGCCAATCAAATTTTCCCCACCGCGTTTTTCATATCTTTTTATAGCGGTTGGGTTCATATAGATGATCGTGTGTTCTGTATCACAGATCACAATCGGCGCATCATCCGCATCAACTACTGCCTTGTAAAATTCGTTCATTCTAAAATTCCTCCTCGTATTTATAATAAAAGCGTAAGTCCGTGTGCATCCTTTACAGTGAATGACAAAAATTCTGTCGTTCGCTATAAACAATCAGAAAAGGGAAATCCGCAGGTTGGCAGCAAGCCTACCTGCGGATCGTCTTATACTTAAAGTACCACTCCATCCTTAAAGATCGAAATTTCCCGGCAGCCATGCTGCTCGGTCAGGGTCTGTCGGCCGCTTGCGATTTCGATCACAAGCTTCAGGAGACGCTCTGCCGCGGCCGCGATTGGCTCTCCGTCGGCGATGGTTCCCGCATCAAAGTCGATCCAGCCCTTTTTCTTCGCAGCCAGCTGGCTGTTGGTCGCGATCTTCACAGTCGGCGCCGGTGCTCCAAAAGGCGTGCCGCGACCGGTCGTGAAAAGGATCAGGTGCGCTCCCGCAGCGGTCATCGCGGTTGCGGAGACCAGGTCGTTGCCCGGGCCGTAGAGCATATTCAAGCCTTTTGTCACAACCGGGTCTCCATAGCCGATCACATCCATGATCGGGGCAGTACCGCCCTTCTGCACACAGCCACAGGATTTGTCTTCGAGGGTCGTAATTCCGCCCTGTTTGTTACCGGGGCTTGGATTTTCATAGACAACCTCGTTATGGCTGATAAAATAATTTTTGAAGCCATTGATCATGTTTACGGCTTTTTCAAAAATCTTCTCATCCGCGCAACGGTTCATCAGGAACCCTTCCGCGCCGAACATTTCCGGAGCCTCAGTCAGCACGGTGGAGCCGCCGCGGGCAGTCATCATATCGCTGAAACGCCCGACGGTCGGATTGGCCGTGATACCGGAAAGGCCATCGGAACCGCCGCATTTCATACCGACCACCAGCTCACTCACCGGGATCGGCTCTCTCACAAACTGTGCGGCATATTCGGCACACTGCGTAAGAAGGGCGCGCCCCGCTTCGTATTCATCCTCCACATCCTGGCAGGTCAGGAATTTCACGCGATCCGCGTCATATTCTCCCAGCTCCGCAAGAAACTGTTCGTGCGTCAGGTTCTCACAGCCAAGACTGAGCACCAGTACGGCCGCCGCATTCGGATGCCGCGCAAGCGCCGCCAAAAGCTTTCTGGTCTGCGCGTGGTCCGCGCCGGTCTGGCTGCAGCCGAACGGATGCGTAAAAGCATACAGTCCGTCAATTGTTCCTGTTACCAGATCCTGATTTTCTTTTACCAGATTTTTCGCGATGTCATTGACGCAGCCTACTGTCGGGATAATCCAGATCTCATTGCGGATCGCTGCTCGTCCATCCTTTCTGCGAAAACCGGAAAACAGTTCCGGCTCGACCGGCTCCGGGTAGTCCAGCGTCGGCTGGTATGTGTACGCAACTTCCCCGGAAAGGTTGGTCTTCACATTGTGCGTATGCATCCAGGTGCCCGCTGCCACATCGCTGGTTGCATGGCCGATCGGGAATCCATACTTTATGACATCCTCTTCCTTTTTGATCGCACAGATGGCGATCTTATGTCCCTGTGGAATGTCCTCCAAAGCCTCAACCGTCCGGCCACCCACCTCCAGCTGCTCACCCTTCGCAATCGGGTGGAGAGCTACCGCGACGTTATCGGTCGGAGCGATTTGTATGATTTTCATTGTATTCATGGTGCTTCTCCCTCAGTCAAGGCAAGCCGCATACGCCGCTTTTGCTCCTTCCGTGCGAATTTTCTTTAAAATTTCAACGACTTTTTCTTCGAGTCCGGCGATCGCGCTCAGATCCTGGCCCCACATTTTCTCGTTGGTCAGGACCGCATGTACCAGATTCTCCGCGCTGTCCGCTTTGTGCTCGTAATAGAACTCCAGCGCCCAGCGGTCGTCGCTTACCACATACTCATTTCCGGCCGGACGTTTGCAGACAAGGCCTTTGTCGGTCAGCTCCTGGATGTCGTTGCTGTAGAAGGCAATGTACGCCGCCAGGGAAGTGGTCAGGCAGATCGGCAGTTCTCCTTTCAGCTCGATGTACTCAAGGAAGGACGGCATATTGCGGGCTTTCCACTTGGAGGTCGAGTTCAGGGAAATGCTCATCAGCTCGTGATCCACGAACGGATTGTTGAAACGATCCTGCACCGCGGAAGCAAACGCCAGCAGATCGTCCTTGTCCAGCGGAAGGGTCGGAATTACCTCGTCATAGAGCATCTTGTTCATGAAGCCTTTAATGGTTTCGTCATGCATACAATCACGCACGATGTTCTCGCCGGAAAGGTAAGCGCCCAGCACAAAGCCCGTGTGCGCGCCGTTAAGGATACGTACCTTGCGCTTCTTATACGGGCTCATATCCGGTGTGACAAATACCCGATCCTTCAGACCCGCTTTCGCGAACGGGAGGACATCGTTCAGCGATTCGTCGCCTTCGATGACCCAAAGGCCAAAGACCTCGCCTACATCGAGGAGCGGATCGGCATAGCCGTGGAACTCTTCAAGCGCCGCTACTTCCTTCGGGTCGCGAATGCGGCCGGGAACGATACGGTCTACTAAAGAGCCGCAGAACGTGCAGTCCTCATTGACATATCTTTTGAATCCATCCTCCAGGCCCCACTGGTCGATGTACTGGTTCACACATTTCAGAAGCTCTTTGCCGTTGTTGTCAATCAGCTCACAGGCCAGCATGATAATGCCCGGCTTTCCGGCATGGTAGCGGCGCAGCAGCACCTGAGTCAGCTTCGCCGGGAAGCTTGACGGCGGGCAATCTGCCTCCTGGCATACCGGATCGTAAACGATGCCTGCCTCTGTCGTATTGGAAACGATGATCTCCAGGTCGTCGCTCTCGGCTACCGCCATCATTGCCTCATAATCTTCCTTCTCATACGGATTCAGGCAGCGGCTGACGCTGGAAATCACGCGCGCGTCGTCTACCTTTTCCCCATTCTGGCTGCCGCGAAGATGCAGGGTATAAAGACCTTCCTGCTCATTGATCATCTTCGCAAGACCGCCGCTGATCGGCTGCACCAGGACACACTTGCCATTCCAGTTGGCTTTCTCATTCGCCAGATCAAACCAGTAATCCACAAACGCGCGCAGGAAATTCCCTTCGCCGAACTGCATCACCTTCTCCGGTGCCTTTTCCAGAATATAGCCCTTGTATCCGGTTTCCTTCAGTACTGCGTAATTTAACTTCTCCATTTTTCATCCCTCCAGATTTTTTGTAACAGGTCAGAGCCGCATCAAACCGTTACATTTTTCAATTGTGTCATTACGTTTTACTTTGCGCCGGACACTGGGCTGCTTAAGCAGCCATTCCCTGCGCGTCCGTGTGCATCATTTATAGTGAATGACAAAAGAATTTTGTTGTTCACTATAAAACGGATGAATTCCCATGTGACAGGTATACAACCGTTTTTTATAAGATTATGATTCAAGCAGCAAAAGGTATCTGATACTACAAATTTCCTTCCTCTTGCACCCGCGCCACCAGAACCGCAAACACGAGCAATCCGATGCACGGCACGATATTAGAAGCCATCCCTACATTCAGTCCCGCATGCTCGGAGATGATGCCCGCAATCCACGGCATCACAATCGCCCCGATGCCCGCGACCGGAAGCATGATTCCCATGCTCGCTGCGCTTGTCATCCGGCCCGCGCTGGCGACCGCGGTCGGATTCATACCCGCCATCGAAAACGCAAACGCGAACAGCAGCACAATGGCCGGGATCTGGCTGCCGACCAGCATCAGTCCCAGATAAAAAACAATACAGCCAAGGCTCATCCGGATCATCGCCCGACAGGCGTTTTTGATCGGGAAGACAAAAGCGATCAGCAGTCTCCCCAGCAGGGTCGCACCCCACATCACAGTGACCGTGTAGGTGCTTAAGTTTCCGGAAATAATTCCGCTGTTTTTAAAATACGTCACCATCCAGCCGTTGACGCTGTACTCCGCCGCATTCTGGCAGAAGATCAGGCCCGTCAGCAGCCAGAATTTTTTGTTTTTCAGAAAACTCCAGTCTGTCTTTTTCCCCGCAAGCGCTCCTCCCTGTATTTTTGCGGTTTTCCCATTTTCTTTCCCGGCTTTTCCATCTTCTTTCCCGCTCTCCAGCGGCGTACAAAGGAAAACCAGCCACAGAATCAGGCCAAACGCTGCCAGCACAAACAGCGGAACAAAGCTTCCTGCCGTCGCCGCTGCCGTGATAAAAAACGGACAGAGCAGCGCGCCGAGCGCATAGCAGGCGTGCATGATATTCATGCCTCTGGTGCGGTCAGGAGAATTGTTGCCCACAAGAATCGTACAGGTATTGAGCGTACAGCCCTTTGCCAGCCCTACCAGCACAAAGGCCAGCATCAGGAGCCCCATCCAGCCAGTCGGCCCCGTGGCAAAATCGCCGAGCGGGGATCCCGGCGGCAGACGCGCCACGGTCAGCCGGGTACCGATTTTCGTCGGCAAAAGCCCGGTCAGAAACCCGGCGATCAGGTTTCCGATGCTCATCAGCGACAGCAGCGTACCGGTCATTCCATAGGCAAAACCATAGCTTCCCTGCAGACGGCTGACTACAATGCTGCTGCTGATCGCACAGATTCCGCTGAGGAAAAAAGCAGCGTATCCGGCATTTCTTTGTCTCAGATTACTATTCGAGTCCATCCGCGCGCATCACCTCTTGATATCGTAATTCATGTTCATCAGGTTCCGGATGGCAGACACATCATCCGTGATGTTCGCCTCGCTGCCCCCATAGCTGGCCTCGAACGACGTCGTCACGCAGATTTTCTCATAATTCGGCGGCGTCAGGCGCAGCATAAGCTCACCGATGGTGATAAATTTTTCCGCCGTGTCCCGCTCCTCAAGCAGCGGATTTATGTGTTCCATATCTCTCCCTCCTTCTTGCATTTTATTTCATACTCACACTTCGTACGCGTCCCACAGTTTCTGGATATGCATCCGCGCCTGCATGGCGTTTTCTGGCACGGTATCCTCCAGCGTCGCGTGGATATAAGGCTTTCTTTCCTTCATAAAACGGATGATTCTGGAATAATCCATCTCCCCGGTTCCGGCTGCGGTCGAAATTAGCTGGCCATTCTCTATCCGATAGTCCTTCAGGTGCATCACCGCGACGTCCTCCCCGAGCAGATCAATGGCCTCGGCAAAGATCTCATCGCTGTTTTGGTAATTGCTGATATCCAGCAAATTGACCGGGTCAAAAATAATCTGAAGATTCGGCGAATCGACCGCGTCGAGCACCTTCCGCGCGCGCTTCGGATTGCACACGATATGCCGGTACACCGGCTCAATCGCAAGAATCACGCCCATTTTTTCCGCGTACTCCACCACCGGACGCACATTTTTGATAAAGATTTCCAGAGCCTCTTCCGTATGACAGGCCTCCTCAAACCGATATTCCTCATTCGGCGCACCTGTCTCAGTACCGACCACACCTGCGCCAAGCAGCGACGCAAAACGGATATTGGCCAGATAGCGGCGTGTCGTTTTCGCAAGGCTCGCCTCATTCGGGTTTGCCAGATTCAGGTAGCAGCCAAGCACCGCGATATCCATGTCATGCTCCGCAAAAAGCTTTCTCAGATACATCGCGTAGCCGGGCGTAAGGGCCCCGTCATCCACCGGATTCTCCGAAATCACCTTTGCCATCGCCAGGTGCGCACAGGAAAAGCCCTGCTCATGCGCGATCGCAAGGCGCTCAGATAACGGCGCCGATTTGACGTCATGAAGACGAATTCCTATCTGCATTCCATTTCCCTCCTGTTAATAACTGATACCATGATACTAACAGATTATGTTCCATTGCGCAAGAATTGATTATACCACTTTACAGCTTTTTAGTTACTATTCACGGGGTGGAGAAGACGGACTGAGATTTTGAACTTTCGTGAGA
>JAJBUL010000135.1:0-4835 GCA_020860365.1 Clostridiales bacterium
GACAGCAGGTCGTGATCCGCAGTCATATGTACAGAAACATCAATGACTGTGTTTAAAATAGCGGAAAAGACATTCGGATTTCGAGATGGAGGGGCTGTCCCATGTGGCTTCGTGTAAACAACCCTAAATTCGTGTAAAATAATGTAAATATTCATAAAAATACGTTGAATTTTACACGAGTGTACACTATACTATGTTCAGTATCTTTAAGGAGGCGACTGTATGTACAGGAAAATTACACAGTATTTAGAAGCGTGGAAAGACAGCGAGTACCGCAAGCCTTTAATTTTGCAGGGAGCAAGACAGGTCGGTAAAACCTGGTCTGTTCTGGAATTTGGACGCACTCATTATGAGAATGTCGCATATTTCAATTTTGAAACGAATCCCAGGTTGAATGAAACCTTTGAGGAAAATATCAGCCCTGATTATCTGGTGCCGATTCTGTCCCATATTGCCGGACAGACGATTGTCAGAGAAAAAACACTGATTGTGTTTGATGAAGTGCAGCTTTGCGAAAGGGCTTTGACAAGCCTGAAATATTTTTGTGAAGATGCACCTGACTATCATATACTGGTGGCAGGCAGCCTGCTCGGCGTCGCCGTAAACAGAGCAAGATTTTCTTTTCCAGTCGGCAAGGTGGATATGAAAACACTTTATCCTATGGATATGGAGGAATTTATGTTAGCATGCGGCGAAAATGCCCTTGTGGAGCAGATAAAGAAATGCTTTGAAACGGATACACCGCTGCCGTCTGCCCTGCACGATGCGGCAATGCAGCTTTACCGACAGTATTTGATTGTTGGCGGTATGCCTGAGTGTGTGATGCAGTTTGTCAGCACAAAAGATTATATCCTTGTCCGTCATATCCAGGATACGATTCTTGCGAGCTATCTTAACGATATGAGTAAGTATAACAATCTTAATGAAATTAAGAAAACAAGGCTTGCCTATGATAATATTACGGTTCAACTCTCAAAGGAAAATACCCGTTTTCAGTACAAGCTGATTAAGAAAGGCGGCAGGGCTTCCGAGTTTGAAAATGCGATCGAATGGCTTTGTCTGTCTGGCATTGTGTCACAGGTTTATAAAGTTGAGCAGATAAAGAAGCCTCTTGAAAACTACCGTGATATTGATGCTTTCAAAATCTATGTATCGGATATGGGGCTGCTTTGTGCAAAGAAAGACCTGGCGGCAAACGATATTCTCTATATGGTGGACGAGATTAACGACTTTAAGGGTGGTATGGCTGAAAATTATGTCAATGTCCAGTTGTCCATTAACGGCTATCATACCTATTATTGGGAATCCAGGCGTGGCGCAGAGATTGATTTTATCATTCAGCGAGACGGCCAGCTTATCCCCATTGAAGTAAAGTCGGCAGATAACACCAGGGCAAAGAGCTTAAGACTGTATATGGAAACCTATAAGCCAGCTTATGCCATTAAACTATCTGCAAGAAACTTTGGCTTTGAGGACGGAAAAAAGACCGTTCCTCTCTATGCCGCATTTTGTATCTAATCCGAATCCAATAATTCCAGACCGTAACCTGCTTTGATCTCGTACCTTGGGGTCTGACCCCAGGGTGGCCTGATATAGTATTTTAGAAAAAACACTTGCACGTAATACTATATGTTTGATATAATACGAGAAATCGATATTTCGGTCAAATACACTCAAAAAGAAATCGATATTTCGGTCGAAAACAATCCAAAAGAAACTGATATTTCGGTCGAATGAAGTATCAGGGAAATAGTCATTTCGTAAAGGAAAGTAAATAAATTTTACTGCTTTGAGGTTTTTGCCTGTCGGAAGGGATAGTTGTTTCATAAGTGTATATATCAAGTAAGGTGAAATGAGGATAAAGCTATGTTTAAGCGTAAAATCTATGCGGAGATGAAGAAATGGAAAGAGGAGTCAGATGGCATGTCGGCTCTTTTGATAGAGGGTGCAAGACGTATAGGCAAGAGCACGGTTGTAACAGAGTTTGCGCGAAAGGAATATAAAGACTTTCTGCTGATTGACTTTTCGATATGCGAAGAAGCTGTAAAAACGAATTTTGAAAACATAGGGAATCTGGATAGTTTTTTTCGGAATCTGTTCGTATTGATGGAAAAGGTGCTTCCGGTGGGCGAGTCGCTGATCATATTTGATGAGGTTCAATTATTTCCTAAAGCACGTCAGGCGATTAAGCAGTTGGTGAAGGATGGCAGATATCATTATATTGAGACGGGTTCACTCATATCCATAAACAACAATGTGAAGGATATCCTGATCCCGTCGGAAGAAGAGAGTCTGAAAATGTATCCGATGGATTTTGAAGAGTTTTTATGGGCAAATGGTAATTACGCATACATGGATGTAATCATGGATGCATTTGAACGTAAAAAACCACTTGGCAGCGATATTCATAGGAAAATCATGCAGATGTTTCGAAATTACATGGCAGTTGGCGGGATGCCGCAGGCCGTAAGTGCTTATGTGGAAGGGAAGGATTTTAAGGCAATTGACCGTGTCAAAAGAAACATTATTAAACTGTATATTCAGGATCTGAAGAAGCACGATAGCGATGACGGGGATCGAGCATCTCTGGTTTTTAAATCCCTGCCGGAGCAGCTGATGAATCATAATTCTGTGTTCAGATATTCGGTTGTAGAGGAAGGCGCAAGGCAGAGAAATTGTGTGAATGCAATTGATTTCCTTGGAGAATCCATGATTGTGAATAACTGCCTTAATGTAACGAAGCCGGACGTGTCATTGGCACTATATTCGGATCACACGAAATTTAAAATGTACATGGGCGATACAGGGCTGCTGGTTTCTTTCATTTTACAGAACAGTAAGGAGACGCCGGATAAAATGTACAGGGCTCTGGTATTGGACAATCTGGGAATCAACCAGGGCATGGTTTTTGAAAATATGGTGGCGCAGATGCTGCGTACAAATGGATATGAACTGTACTATCATGAATTTAATTATCAGGCAGAGAATAATGAGACAGTAAAATCATATGAGGTGGATTTTCTGTTGGTAAGAGGAAAAAGGCTTGTGCCGATAGAAGTGAAGTCTTCTGGTTATCGAAATCATAAATCTTTTGATTACTTTAAAGCGAAATATGACGTGAAAATGAATGAAAGATATCTGATATATGCAAAAGACTTAGAGGTGGCAGATGATATTACGTATATTCCAATTTATATGACGTGTTGTCTGTGAGAAATACTATTATGATTATTACAAGACGGAGCGCTGCTATCATCTTCGCAGCCTGAATTCCAGCGCAGGATGGAATGTGACGGCCTGGCAGACTGAGCAAAGCTCTGATTCTGCTTTACATACGTCTCTGCGAGGATTAAAGAGAGCACCTGAGAAATATAGATAAAGTTTCCAAGTGTATAATTCCCGTCGAGGACGCGTAAGAGCAGATCAAAAAGAAATTGCATACGGTTCGTGGCGTGTTCGGTGGTAAAGTGGATAATGCGGCAGTCTTCGAGCGGGAAATAGCAGGCGTCTGTCCCCTTAAAGTGAACCCATAAGATACTCCATGGATCGTCCGAATGGGCATAATAACAGTGCGGCGCATATCTGGGGATGCAGAATGCGTCGTTTCCTTGCAGAATGTATTTGTGACTGCCGACCTCGATGGTTCCGCTTCCCTCTGTGCAGTAAAAGAAAATATATTCTTCAATACCGGCCTTTCGCTCCCGGTAATGATGGGCTGCATGTGGGAAAAATCCCACGTCTGTCAGATAGAGGCGTTTCACCTGTGGGTGCTCGACATATTCCTGAAAGGATTCGGTAGGGAGGACAATCATGCGCTCGCCTTTAAATCCATCTTTTTTCCATTCATTGTACGTTTCCATGGGGCGAGTATAGCATTTCTGTGGAAGATTGTCCATCCTGAATCAGGATATGCCATTTTTTCTGCTGGTTTTTCATGCTAGAATCAGGCTATGAAATGAAACATGGCTATGCAGTTTCTGCTCATGTTCTGACCACGTAGTGGTTGTGTGGTTATAGGTCACACATGTAGTGGTTAATGAAAGTAATGTAAATTGGTCAAGGTGTGACCTGTAATACTGTGAGATCAGGGAAAATTGCAGTAAATGGAATGCCAGATGATTTGAAGGGAGAAAAGGATGCAGGCAGACACTTTTGCAAAAATCTGGGAGGAAACCGTTGTGATCCCGACTTATCCGGCGGGACAGCCGGATAAAAGTCCGCTTTTTATTGAGAAAAGGTACGGGGAAGGTATATCCGCTCCCGGTGACGGAGACGATCTCGAATGAGAAAATAGACGTAGAATACCGGGCTGTTTTTCTGGAAAATGAATATCTGAAGATTATGATTCTGCCGGAATTGGGTGGAAGGATTCAGCGGGCATATGACAAGACTAACGGTTATGATTTTGTATACTACAATCATGTGATTCGTCCGGCTCTGGTGGGGCTCGCCGGACCGTGGATTTCCGGCGGGATTGAGTTTAACTGGCCGCAGCATCACCGCCCGTCGACCTTTTCTCCGGTGGACTATACGCTGGAAGAAAACAAAGATGGATCGTGCACGGTGTATCTGAGTGAGACCGATAAAATGTATGGGACGAAGGGGATGGCGGCGATTTCGCTGTATCCGGGAAAAGCTTATATCGAGGTGCGCGGGCAGCTTTATAATGGGACAGATCTGCCGCAGACCTTTCTCTGGTGGGCGAATCCGGCGGTGCCGGTGAATGATGATACCTATTCTGTATTTCCGCCGGACGTGAATGCGGTAATGGATCACGGAAAACGGGCGGTGTCGACCTTTCCGATCGCGACCGGGGAATATTATAAGTGGGACTA
>JAJBUL010000135.1:4845-8054 GCA_020860365.1 Clostridiales bacterium
ACTATTCGGCCGGGGTGGATATTTCGCGTTATAAGAATGTGAAGGTGCCGACTTCCTATATGGCGGCGCATTCGGATTTTGATTTTATCGGAAACTACGATGAGGGGCGGGAAGCAGGGCTTCTCCATGTGGCGGATCACCATATTTCTCCGGGGAAAAAGCAGTGGACCTGGGGAAACGGGGATTTCGGACGGATGTGGGACCAGAATCTGACGGAATCAGACGGACCCTATATAGAACTGATGACGGGGGTTTTTACAGATAATCAGCCGGATTTTTCCTGGCTGAAGCCGCAGGAGGAAAAGAACTTTGTACAGTATTTCATGCCGTACAAAGGTGTGGGCAGAGTCGGGAATGCGACGAAGGACGCGGTGATCAGTCTGGCGTGGGGGAAGGAAAGATGCGGCGATGCTGTCAGTGAAGATGCCTCTTTTAGCGTGGCGAACGCTGCCGATGGTGCCTTTTCTGCTGATGGAAATACTCTCATAGATGAAAATGGTTCAGCGAGTAGAGGAATCCCTGCCAGGACGTTGAACTGGAAGGTTTATGCGACAGGGGAATATCTGGGCGCGGAGGTTGTGCTTTTTGTGAATGAAAAAGAAGTCTGCCGCCAGCAGGCCAGCTTAAGTCCCAAAGCTTGTGTGACGGGGGCTTTTGAGGCGGAAGTATCTGTCGTCAAAGGGGAAAATACGTCCTGTCTGGATGAAGTGGAAGTGCCCTCTCGCCTCGCCCGAGGGATATCCCGTCCGATGGGTGAGGCTGTGGAAGCAAATTACCGGGTAGAGGTGCAATGGAGGGGCAGGACGCTGGTGAGCTGCTCGCCGTATAAAAAGGAATTATCTCCGATTCCGCAGCCGATGGAGCCATTGAAAAAACCGGAGGAGCTGAAATCGCTGGAGGAACTGTATCTCGCAGCGACGCATCTGGAACAGTACCGCCATGCTACCCGTGAACCTGCGGAGTATTATCTGGAAGGGTTAAGGCGCGACCCGACCGATATCCGTCTGAATAATGGCTATGGCCTTCTGCTTCTGAGGTGTGGGCGAATTCAGGAGAGTATTCCTTATTTTCAGGCTGCGATCAAAAAACAGACCTGGAGAAATCCGAATCCGTATTCCGGGGAGTGTTACTTTAACCTCGGACTGGCTTATGCGCTGAATGGGCAGGAGGAAGCGGCTTATGACGCATTTTTCAAATCGACGTGGAGCGCGGATACACAGAGCGCCGGGTTTTACTGGCTGAGCTGCCTGGCGGCGCGTGCGGGGAGAAAGCTTTCGACCAGCGCAGAACAGTCCGCGGAGGACGGGGATGCCACCCGGCGAGGCCAGAACGCCTCACCCATGGAAGTTCGCTGTGCGAAGGGGGAGGCTGTGGAAACGGCACGCGTGGCTGACGCCACACCTGCCAGAACGCCGCCGCCAATGGAAATCGCTTCGCGAAGGGCGGCGGCTGCTGCGTATGAGCAGGCGCTGGAATTTGCAGAGCAGTCGATGATCCGCAACTGGCATAACATGAATGCGCGTATGCTGAAAGCGGCAATACTCCGCAGGCTGGGAAGACCGTCGGAAGCTTTTTTGAGGGAATGCCTGGAGATTGATCCGCTTCACATGGGTTGTCTGTATGAGAGAATGCTTTTCTCTCTTTCCGGCAGACAACGGCAGAACGTGCTGTCCGCAGAGAAAGATGATTCCTGTTTGAATGGTGGTATGGATCGGGAACTGGACAAATTCGGAGAAAGGGCATTCGTGATCAGGAAAGAATGGCAAAAACGGATGCGTCGGGAAGCACACAATTATCTGGCTTTATCGCTGGATTACAGCAAAGCTGGCCTGTATGAGGAAGCGCTGGATATTTTGCAGGCTGCGCCGGAGCAGAGTCCGCTCTGTCTTTATTATCAGGGATTTCTGTATGGGAAGATGGAGGCGGAAGCGCGCGCAAAGCAATGCTGTCAGAGAGCGGAGGAAGCGCCCTCGGATTACTGTTTTCCAAACCGGATCGAAGAGATTGAGATTCTGGAATACGCGGTGCGGATTCTCGAAACAGCGCCGATGGCGCACTATTACCTGGGGAATCTGTTTTACGATAAAAAACAGTATGCGGATGCGATTCGACACTGGGAGATAGCCGTGAAAACCGCTCTGCCGATGGAAACTCGCTGTGCGAAGAGCGAGGCTGCGGAAACGGCACGCGCGGCTGACACCGCACCTGCCAGAACGCCGCCGCCAATGGAAATCGCTTCGCGATGGGCAGCGGCTGTGGAACGAAGGAAGTCGTTTGCAATGGCGCATCGGAATCTGTCAATCGCTTATTATAATAAAGGGGTGTTGGAGGAATCTGTGCTGTACTCTGCTTTGCCCGGTAAGACTTCAAAGGATGTGGAGTCATCCGGCAGCGGGCTTGACCAGATGAGAAATGTGTCTGTGAAGGCAGCAGTGCAGGAGATGAAGCGCGCGTGCGAGCTGGATGGAGAATACCCGCGGATGTGGCTGGAATACGATCAGCTGGCGGCGCGGCTGAATTTTTCTGTGCGGGAGCGTCTGGAGACAATGGAGAAGCACAGAGATCTTCTGGAGAAACGGGATGATTTGTACCTGCGGTGGATTACTCTGCAAAATTGCGCAGGGCGGTATCAGGAGGCGCTTGACGCTCTTCTTGCGCATCCGTTCCACCCGTGGGAGGGCGGAGAGGGAAAGGTCAGCGGGCAGTACCGTTATGCTTTGATCCAACTCGCCAGGAAAAGATTGACTATTGGCAGACAGGACGCCTCGCCCATGGTAATTCGCTGCGCGAAGGACGAGGCTGAGAAAGCTCTGGCGTATCTGGAAGCGTCGCTGACCTATCCGGTTGTGTTGGGAGAGGGCAAGCTTCCGAATGTGCCGGATAACCAGGCTTGCCAATTTTGGAAAACAAGAGATTTGTGCGCCGGTACGCTATGAATTGCGATGGGTGCCGGCAATGGAAATCGCTTCGCGATGGGCGATGGCAGAGGAAACGGCACGCGCGGTTGGCACCGCACCTGCCAGAACACCATCGCCAAAGGAAATCGCTTCGCGATGGGCGATGGCTGAGGAATTGTCGCAGGTGACCTGCCCGGTCGGCGAGCTGACGGATGCAGGCGAATTTACAGTCCCTTTGGCCCTTTTGGAACCGGCACGCGCGATTGAGGAAACGGCACGCGCGATTGAGGAAACGGCACGCGCGGTTGACAC
>JAJBUL010000135.1:8064-8617 GCA_020860365.1 Clostridiales bacterium
GTTGACACCGCACCTGCCAGAACGCCATCGCCAAAGGAAATCGCTTCGCGATGGGCGATGGCTGACATCGCACCTGCCAGAACGCCGCCGCCAAAGGAAGTCGCTTCGCGATGGTCGGCGGCTGCGGATCGTCCGATGCGTCTGTCTCTTCACATACAGGTGGGAGCTGCGGAAAACACATATCCAATCTGGGTGTATCCGCCTGTGGAGCCTGTGTGTCCCGATGCGGTATATGAGACAGAGGTATTTGATTCGAAAACGCGAAGGATTCTTGCAGAAGGCGGGATTGTCTACCTGACGCCGCCTGCGACTGCGGAAGCCATGCCGTCCTCCATTAAGACACAATGTACGACCGATTTCTGGTCTGTCGGGACATTTCCGGCGCAGGAAGGAGGCATGGGACAGCTGATTGATGAGAAGCATCCGCTGTTTGTGAATTTTCCAACGGAATTTCATACAAACTGGCAGTGGTGGCCGATGGCGACGCAGCGAGCGATTATTCTGCCAGAGTATAAGAAATCCATTGTCGCACAGATGGACAGCTATGCTTATA
>JAJBUL010000135.1:8627-12661 GCA_020860365.1 Clostridiales bacterium
CGATTTCATCTCCCGGGCCAATAACCACCCAAATCCCCCCACACTATAAGACATCCCTTTCTCTCCCCCCGAACAGCTATGCTTATATGCGGCCAATGACGCAGCTTTTGGAGTGCCGCTGCGGCGGAGGTCGGCTGCTGCTCTCCTCGATGGGCTTGCAGAATCTGCAGCAATATCCGGAGGCGCGGGCGCTGCAAAACGCGATTTACCAGTATCTGGTTTCCGAGCAGTTTTGGCCGGAGCAGGAGATGGAGGCAGAAGTTCTGGCAGACCTGGTATGGGAAGGTCAGTGAAACAGTTTGCCATAAATAATAAAAATACTGTACACACAATAAATATGCACATAAAATAACTGAGAAACATATTGACAGGCTTGAAGCTATGCAGTAATATGCAATTATAAGGTTCCTGTCTTGTACTCCCCTCCCCGGTGGACGTACAGCTGGATTGCAATGAGCGGACGATGCTGCAGCTGGACGTGGTTGTAGTCTGTGACTGGAATAAAGTGACGGATCGGTGTGTATATGGTGCGCCAGATCTGGTCATGGAGATTCTTTCCCCGTCTACCGAGCGCAAAGATCAGATTGTAAAGACGGAAAAGTACAGGAAAGCGGGGGTGCGGGAATACTGGATGATCGATATGGAACGGGAGAGTGTAGTGATGTATGACTTTTCCTGCAATCATAGCTCGGTTATTTATGGCGTAGATCAGGCGATCCCGGTGCAGATTTTTGATGGAAATTGTCTGATAGAATTTGGGGAGATTTTTGCGAAAGTGAAGCGACTGCGTGAAAATAGAAGATAAGTGCCTTGGATGTGAGCTCGTGTGTTTTCTTAATGGAATTAAATTGTAGTTCAAATAATCTTATCAGCCTGGACGTAAGCGGATGCAGTATGCTAAAAAACTTAAGCTGTCATACAAATAGTCTGAACTGTTTGGATGCAAGTGCCTGTATTGCATTAACAACTTTGTATTGCTATAATAATGATCTTAGGGCTATGCTTTACGGAAATCCGGGAGAAGCGAAAAGAAACAAACGGTCTATGTTATCAGCAATTTTACGAAGCGGAATTGCCATATAGGTAAGTATCCTGTAGAAGCTGTTTCAGAGACGAAGAAAATACTGGAAAACATACCCCTCAGTGTGGAGCAACAGTCCAGGCAATCGGGGCGGTTACTATGGTGTTTTTATGATTGTGGATCGGAAACTGCCCTACGTGTTTCCAGGCTTTACAATCAGTAATCTGAACAAAGTAAAGTATGAAACAATAGTTTGATACCAGGAGATTACGGAAAAACGAACTGTTGCGCAGGATATTGAATTATGAAGCAATAAATAAATGTGCAAAAAGTGCAAGTTATTACATGAGAAGTGCAAGTTGTGTCAAAGCCAACAATTTGCACATTTTTTGATGTATAATAATCCTGTATCTTTGTTCCTGACTGTTTTAACTGTGATGAATGCACGTCGCTTTAACAGTAACAATAGTGTTTTGCAGGGCTCCGTGTATGGAAAGCATGATAAGAGGTAAGGCGAAACAACAGAAAAACGACAGCAAAATCATAGGAAAGCAACAGCAGAGAAAAACCAACAACAACTACGAAGAAAAGGAGAAGTTTGGCATGAAAAGAAAACTGGTACTCTTAATGATGGCAACGATGGTTGCTGTAGCACCGGTGGGGGCGGCATATGCGGAAGAAGAGGAAGCCGTGATTCTTTCAGAAGACCCCACGGAAATGAATGGGTTGCCGGAAACAGAGACGGAAGAGACAGAGGAGGAAGCGGATACTCCGGCTACAGTCAGTGAAGCATCAGTGTACGGAGTAGAATACGTAGAAGAAATCGTAACAAGTAATACAAGTGTTCTGATTGAAGCAGCCACATTTCCAGACGATATCTTCCGAGAATACGTATCAGTGAATTTTGATACGGATGAAGATGGATATCTGAGTGGGGAGGAGATTTCAGAGGCTGTAGAAATTAATATGGCATATGCTGAGCTTAACAGTCTGGAGGGGATAGAGATCTTTACCTCTTTGCAAAGACTGGATTGTGCTTACAACAATCTGACTGCTTTGGATTTGAGCGAGAATACGGAGCTGGCGGTGTTAAACTGTAATGGAAATCAGTTGACTCAATTGGATTTGAGTAAAAACACCTGTTTGTCTGAACTATATTGTACCGGCAATAACCTTACAGAACTGACCATCGGAAGCACTGACCTCTATATACTATATTGTAATAATAATAATCTGAGCGCTTTGGATGTAAGTGGATGCAGTTGCCTGGAAGTCCTTAATTGTAGTGAGAATGATATCAGCGAATTGGATACTGGCAATAATAATCAGCTCAGAGAGTTGTATTGCAATGGTAATAATCTGGATAATCTGGATGTAAGCAATAATATGTTGCTGACCAATCTGTCATGTTCAAGAAATTCTTTGAGTACACTTAATGTAAGTATGCTTACAGAATTATTAACGTTAGATTGCGATTACAATGAATTAAGCAGTTTAGATGTAAGCAATAATAATCTTCTTACGAATTTGATCTGTTTTGATAATAATATAATAAGCCTGGATGTAAGCAATAACACAGCATTAGTGGTTTTGTATACAGGTGGTAATCCACTGAATGGTCTGGATATTAGTAATAATATAGAATTAGAAATTCTGGTATGCGATAACAATGGCTTATCCCAGTTGGACGTGAGCCAGAATACAAAACTGATGTTCTTAGGATGTTATAGGAATAATCTGAATTCTCTGGATGTGAGTAGCAATGCTGAATTGATTTCTCTGGATTGCCAGGAAAACAATCTGACTTGCATGGAGATTAGCAACAACACGAACATATCCGAATTAATCTGCGGGTCACAGACCGCATCTGTGGCAGCTGTGAAAGTGAATGATGCATGGGGGATTTCTCTTTCAGAATTAGGGAACATAGATATCGAAAAAATGGAGTGGAATAGTGAAGGTGTGACGGACATTTCAGATGAATACATTCTGCTGGATGCATCTTTAAAACCAGAAACGCTTACGTATTCTTATACGGTAGATAATGAAAGTATTATGGATGTAATGATTGTTACCCTGTCAATTGTTTATGAGGACGAAAATCCTGAAACAGAAACGGAAACAGAAACAGAAACGGAAACAGAAACGGAAACGGAAACAGAGACAGAAACAGAAGCTGCCGAAACAGAGCCATCTACAACAACTCCTTCACAGACAGATCCTGTTGAGACCGAAGCAGAGGATATCTCACCTGACGATGGCCTTGGCTATGATGAGGATGATGGAATCTGGTACTACTACGGTAACGGAGAAGTCGATACGACGTTCAGCGGTATCGCAGAATATAATGGTGGCTCCTTCTTCGTGGCCAATGGAGTTCTTTGCAGCGAAGCCAACGGCTTAAACTTGTTTGACGGTGTGTGGTATTTCCTTTCCGGTGGACAGATCCAGACCCAGCATACAGGATTTGCGCTGTATGACGGTGAATGGTTCTATATCACGAATGGAATTCTTGACACATCCAAAAACGGACTGGAGTCCTACGATGGGGAATTGTTCCTCTTTGCGGAAGGACATCTGCTGGACGACTACAGCGGTCTGTGGCTGAACGCAGAATCCATTGGCGGCGACAATCAGTGGTACTTCATCGCGTATGGAATGGTGCAGAAGGTGTCCGGTGTCGTAATGTATGACGGAGCCTGGTTTGTGGTGAAGAACGGGATATTGGATACGGATTATAATGGCACAATTGAATACGACGGCGTGACATTTACCGTTGTGAGCGGGCAGTTGTATTGATGAAAAAAGAATATGAGAAATTTTTCACAGGCTTGTGAAACCTTGAAGGTATGCCCTGCCGCACAGGGAATGTGTGGCAGGGCTTTCGAGTTTGAAAATGCGATTGAATGGTTTTGTCTGTCTGGCATTGTGTCACAGGTTTATAAAGTTGAGCAGATAAAGCCTCTTGAAAACTACCGTGATATTGATGCTTTCAAAATCTATGTATCGGATA
>JAJBUL010000040.1:0-2839 GCA_020860365.1 Clostridiales bacterium
ATTCAGGCTTCTTTTTTCTCTTTAGGCGTAAAAACTTACGGGAAGTTCACATGGATGCAGCCACCGAAGCATTTGTTCGTATTGCATTCCTGATTCCCCGTAGAAGGAATGGTAGCACTTCTACATATATTTTTCAAAGAAAATTTACTTTTTGCAACAAATTGTGTCATTTTAGCAGTTCCTGACACTGGGTGCCGTTTTGCTGCGCATTTTTTTTAATATGACACACTTTTATAAACCAGTCGAAGCGGTATATGTAATATCTCCAAACTCAGCACTATATTCATTGATACGTTCCATAATTTCTGCCGCCGTTGTGCCGGTCGCGGGCGTTGGGCGGTAGTCATTATAGCTGATCTGTGAGGACAAAGTACACGGGATAATCTCTATATTGTCATCTTCTGCCGCACCTTCACTGCTAACAGTGAAGGTCTGACGAAAGATCATAGTTGCCTTGTCTGAAGGATTGGAATTGCCACCAAAGCAGAAATTACCCAGGCTGTAAACGATGTACTTTCCATTGTATTTCTCTATCCCCTGCAGGACATGCGGATGATGTCCCACCACAAGGTCAGCTCCACAATCAATTGCGATGTGCGCAAGAGACTGCTGCGTCTCATCTGCTGACGTCTCTTTTTCTGTACCCCAATGAAAAGCAACAATAATCAGCTGAGCATTTTCTGATTGTGCCCTGGCAATCGTCTCCCGAACCTGTGTCTCACAGCCCATACCAGACGCCAGCTCATATATACCAATAAACGCGATCTTGACCCCGGATATCTCCTTGTAAGCAATCGCATCTCCAATACAGTACTCAATACCCGCAGCAGTCAGATTATTCTCTGTATCAACCAGACTCTGTGCACCGTAATCGCTGCTATGGTTATTCGCCAGTGTGACAACCTCAATCGAGCCATCCAGAAGAATTTCTGTGTAAGATGGATCCCCCTTAAACGCGTAGGTCTTATCCTCTGGTGTTGTCTCATCTGTCAGGGTACCTTCCAGATTCGCAAAAGTAATATCATCGTTTTCCAGGATATCCCGGACATTTTCAAAGAAATACGTCGCACCATATATAGAATAGTAGGCGTCAAAGCTGGTCGATGTATTGGCGCCCACATAGGTACCAAGGGTGCAGTCGCCGATTACACTGATGCTAACCGTCTGTTCCGAAGAAACCGTCACAGAGCAGGTTACCGTCTCCAGATTGTCTGCAGTTACGCGAATCAGCGCACCGCCCTCCGCCACAGCCGTGACAAGTCCTGTGCTGTTGACAGTAACGACATCCGTGTTCGAGCTTTCGTAGCGCAATTCGGTTACATATGCATTTGCTGGAGCAACTTCTACGGTAAGAGTTGCCGTCTCACCTGGAAACAGAGCCAGTTCCGTCTCACTCAATGTCAGAGCTTCTGCTGTTACCATATTGGTCACAATCGGGCTGCTTGTATTACCTGCCTGATCAGTGGCGCAGAAATAATATGTCTTGCTCTCCTCATAAGGAATCGGCTCACTATAGCTCTGATAGACGGGAAGCTGAATCCAGTCGTCCTCTTCTATCACAGCATACCAGATAGAAGCAACGCCAGAGCGGGCATCAGACGCAGTTACCGTAATTTTCCCCTGGGATTTATCTACGGAAACAACCGGTGCGGTGGAATCCACCATCGGAATTTCAATCTGTGCCGTCAGTGTTTCCTCATCTGTTACCACGACTACTTCTGTCAGATAATCTGCCGCATTGACAGTTACATAGCCTTTTTCATCTGCTTCATAAGCGGTTCCGTCAATCTCAATAGAAGAGATTGTCCCGCTCTTTACGTTCACTTTTAATTTCAGTTCGCCGGAAGAACACCACTCCTCCGGCTGGCTTTCCACGGTAATTATAAGCCCGGCGTCCGCTGTGACATTCTCCATTTTTTTGCTCAGACTCATAGTATGACCGATCGCAATCAGGAAAATCACCAGTACAGCAATCGCAAAAACTGCGGCTACGCCCGCGATACAGAGTTTTCTCGTGCCAAAGCCTTTTTCTTCCAGCTGCGACCGGATTCGGCGCAAATGCGATTGGATATCCGGTGCCACCGGGGTTTCTTTCAAATCGCTGAGCCTGCCATGGCGCTTTGTTTTCTCCAGTACAGAAGAATTGTCTCCCACATCTGACGCAACAGAATGCTCAGCAGCGGAAACAGAAGGCCGCAGCTCCGAATCAGAGATCTCATTCTTCGAAGATTGTATCGGTGAATCTTCCCCAACTGTAGATTCACCCAAAGCTCCCTCCCCGGCATTCCGGACAACGCCTTCCATCCCTGCGCTATCAAGCAGACGATCCAGGATCTGCACCGTATCCAGGTCGATGGAATCCATCTCGTTTTCATCCACTGAAAGCTCCTCCAGAGTGGAATTCGGCTGCTCTGTCTTCTTCTCATCCGCAGACTCCATATGAAGACTGCGTAAAATCCGCTGCCCGACCGTCTCTGCCTCCTCCGAAACCGTCCTGGCGCCATAGCGTCTGAGCGTCCGGCCTTCAGGTCGCTTCTCCACATCTGCCAGGCGTTCCCGGCCGTGGCCGACAGACTGCTGTTCTGGTGTCTGTTCACTGGTACCCGGCCGTTGGGAATTCTTCTGCCGGGTATCGTTTTCTTTCCGCGCAGTCAGGAATTTTCCCATACGTTGAACACCTGACTGTAACCCATTCTTCAGATCTCCACCCGCACCTGCAATCCGTTCTGCTGCCTGACGAAGTGCGACAGGCAACGTCTCATCCGTCTCATCCGCAAGCAGACGTTCAAACTCCTCGTCGTCATCATCTTCCATCTCCATCCTCCGCTTTGCGTTTTGC
>JAJBUL010000040.1:2849-12619 GCA_020860365.1 Clostridiales bacterium
GAATCCTTTTTCTGGTGTACAGAAAGAGCAGCAGTCTCACCGGCTGCCTCCTTCTGCTTTTCGGCCTCCTTCTTTCCGTCCGCCTTCCGTTTTTGGGCTTCCTGCTCTTCCATAGCCTTACGCTTCACGTAGGCCTCTGGCTCTTCACCATTCTGAATTGCCTTTACGATTTCAAATAATTCGTCGACGCTGTCTGCTTTTATTTTCTTTCTCATTATCTGTAGTATGCCACGCCCGATTCAAATATCCTCAGGTCCTGCTCTCCATAAATATTAATCGCCACTGAATCCCCGCGGCGCTCTGCGTGTGCCATTTTGCCCAGCACTCTGCCATCTGGACTGGTAATGCCTTCAATCGCAAAATAAGAACCGTTGATATTCCACATCTCATCGCTCACATCGATATTGCCATTGATGTCACAGTATTGCGTGGCAACCTGACCATTTTCAAACAGGCGAAGCAGCCATTCCTTGCTGGCAACAAAACGCCCTTCTCCATGAGAAGCCGGGCTCGCATATACGCCTCCCAGCTTTGCCCCGGCGAGCCACGGAGATTTGTTGCTGACCACTTTCGTGTAAGCCATCTTAGAGATATGGCGGCCGATCGTATTGAAGGTCAGTGTTGGAGAGGTTTCCGTCTGTCCGGTGATCTCACCATTCGGCACCAGCCCCAGTTTGATCAGTGCCTGGAAGCCATTGCAGATACCAAGTGCCAGTCCGTCCCGCTCATCCAGAAGCCTGGTTACCGCCTCTTTGATCTTCGCGTTCTGGAACGCGGTCGCAAAAAACTTCGCGGAACCATCTGGCTCATCGCCCGCTGAGAATCCACCCGGGAACATAATGATCTGCGCCTGGCTGATCGCTTTTTCAAATACATCCACGGATTCGCGGATATCCTGCGCACTGAGATTGCGAAACACCCGGACGTCTACTTCCGCACCCGCGCGCTCAAACGCTTTCGTACTGTTGTACTCGCAGTTCGTGCCTGCAAATACCGGAATAAATACACGCGGCTTCGCGACCTTGCGCTTACAGATATACATGTTTCCTTCCGCAAGCTGCCATAAGCCTTTTTCCGTCGTTCTTCCACCGGAATCTTTTCTGCCGGCAAAAAAATACGCACGCGGTCCGTCGACAGGGTTCCCGTCAATATCCAGGCCACCTCCGACCGTTGGAATCCCGGAATCAGTCTTAAACACTTTCTCAAGCGTTCCCGTCCAGGCTTTTAGCGCCTCATCAACCGGAATCTTCACATCACAGTATTCCAGAACTCCCGTGTCGGTCACTTCGCCAATCACCGTGTAAGAAATCGCCAGCGCCCCTGTTCCGCCATCTGAAACCTCTGCAACGATATCTCCGAATCCGGCTGTAAACAGATCACGCGCATCCACATTGTGCTCAATCCGGAAGCTGTACCCGTTGCCAAAGGCCATCTTCGAAAGTGCGGCAGCCAGACCCTTGCCGTCGAGCGCATATGCGGATACAATGCGTCCCGCTTCAATATCCTGATGGAACTTTCGGTACTGCTCAAGCACCTGCTCATACCTTGGCAGACCAAATTCATCTTTTTCAATTTGCAGTAAAATCAGCTTATTTCCCGCTTTTTTCAATTCCGGAGTGATGATCGTGCGGTCACTGGCCACATCAACCGCAAACGAAACAAGCGTCGGCGGAACATCGATCTCATGATGCCCTTTCCCCGCGCCGTCTGTCTGCGAATCAGCAGTCCCTGCTTCATCGAAAACAGTAAAGGATCCGGACATGCTGTCCTTGCCCCCAATCGCCGGCAGACCATAGCCAAGCTGCGCGTCATATGCGCCAAGAAGTGCCGCGAAGGGCTGGCTCCAACGCTTCGGATCTTCCGTCATACGGCGGAAATATTCCTGGAACGTAAAACGGATTTTGTCTACCTCGCCGCCGTTTGCCACAATTCGCGCAATGGATTCCGTTACAGCATAAACTGCTCCGTGATAAGGGCTCCAGCTCGAAAGATACGGGTCGAAACCATAGCTCATCATCGTCACAGCATCTGTCTTCCCATCCAGAACCGGAAGCTTCGCGACCATTGCCTGCGTCTCCGTCAGCTGGTATTTTCCGCCATAAGGCATCAGCACCGAACCGGCGCCGATGGAGCTGTCGAACATCTCCACAAGCCCCTTCTGAGAGCAGCAGTTCAGATCCGCGAGCGTGGAAAGCCATTTTTCACGGACATCACCGACATCCTCCCGTACAAAATATGGCTCCGTCTCAGACGGCATCTCTACCTCCACCGCCGTCTCCTGATGCGCGCCATTCGTATCCAGGAATGCACGCGAAATGTTTACAATCTCCTTCCCTCTCCAGAGAAGGCACAGCCTCGGCTCCTCCGTCACAACTGCCACGGCTGTAGATTCCAGGTTTTCCTCCGCAGCATAGCGCATAAACGCATCCACATCCTTTGGATCTACCACGACCGCCATCCGCTCCTGGGACTCGGAAATCGCGATCTCCGTCCCATCCAGACCAGCGTATTTTTTGGGAACCTTATCAAGATCTACGCGAAGCCCGTCTGCCAGCTCACCAATTGCTACGGATACCCCACCCGCGCCAAAATCATTGCACTTCTTGATCAGGTGACTGACCTCCGGACGGCGGAACAGCCTCTGAAGCTTGCGCTCTGTCGGAGCATTTCCCTTCTGTACCTCTGCGCCGCAGACTTCAATCGACGCCGCTGTGTGTACCTTCGAAGAGCCGGTCGCGCCGCCGATCCCATCACGCCCGGTGCGGCCACCGAGCAGAATAATGATATCACCCGGATCCGAATTTTCACGAATGACCGCATTTCTGGGAGCCGCAGCCATCACTGCACCAATCTCCATGCGCTTTGCCACATAATCCGGATGATAAATCTCCTTCACATAGCCTGTTGCCAGGCCAATCTGATTGCCATATGAGCTGTAGCCGTGCGCCGCCTCACGCACCAGCTTCTTCTGCGGAAGTTTACCCTTTAGGGTTTCAGATGCCGGTACCGTCGGATCCGCAGCACCAGTCACACGCATTGCCTGATAGACATATGTCCGTCCGGAAAGCGGATCGCGGATCGCTCCGCCCAGGCACGTAGCCGCGCCGCCGAATGGCTCGATCTCCGTCGGGTGATTGTGCGTCTCGTTTTTAAAGTTCACCAGCCACTCCTCCGTGATCTTTTCCGGTGCCTTCCCTTCCGCAGTCTGCCGCTCAATCTCTACCGGCACCACAATACTGCAGGCATTAATCTCGTCAGATTCCTCCTGATCGTCCAGCTTTCCCTCTTTTTTCAGCTTGCGCGCCGCCAGCGTCGCCAGATCCATCAGGCAGGGAAATTTTTTCTTCGCGCGGCTTTCTCCAAATACCGCTTCCCGATCTGCCAGATACTGCTGATATGTCTTCTCAATCGGCGCACGGTAATATCCGTCCTCAAAAGTCACATTCTTCAATTCTGTCAAGAATGTCGTATGGCGGCAATGGTCCGACCAGTACGTATCCAACACCCGCACCTCCGTCACGGTCGGATCCCGGTGCTCTTCTGACGCAAAATACTTCTGAATGTGCTGGAAATCGCGGAACGTCATCGCCAGATTCAGCGAATCATAAAGTGTTTTTAAAACCGCTTCTTCCATCACAGTAAATCCCTCAAATGACGCGATGTCAGCCGGTTCCCCAAACTGTGTCACAAGTGTCTCTGGCTTATCAAAACCGGTCTCACGGGAATCTACCGGATTGATACAGTGATGACGGATCGCTTCAAACTCCGCGTCCGACAAATTTCCCGATACCACATACACAGTCGCTGAACGAATGATCGGCTCTTCCTCCTCGTTTAAAAACTGCACACACTGCCGGGCAGAATCCGCCCTCTGATCGAACTGCCCCGGCAGGTACTCGACAGCAAACGCCCGCTCTTCCTCGGAAACAGGGAACTCTTCCTCATACAAAATGTCTACCGGCGGCTCTGAAAATACCGTCCGGCAGGCTTCCCGATATACATCCTCTGAAATATTTTCAACATCGTAGCGGATCAGAACCCTGACCCCGCCAAGTCCTTTCACACCCAGATAACTTCTGATCTCGTGCGCAAGGTTCTTTGCGGCAACCGCAAAGCTATCCTTTTTTTCCACGTAAACTCTTTTTACTCTGCTCATTTGGATCCTCCTGTGGCCATCCTTTCGGGTAACTGCTCCATACCGACAATCGCTTATTCTTCTCTTCGGTACTCTCTGCAAATTTTATCACACTTAAAGCAATATGACAAGATTCGGCGCAGAAAGTTATTGAAAATCAAAAACCCTGTCACCACACAGGGACAGGGTCTTCTTTCCTATTTTTGTATTGTTACCGATTTTGCACTGCTCCAGGCGGAGTAGTATTTCGTCCCCGCACTGTTTTTATAATACGTACGGATGCGCACATAATACGTGTTCCCACCTGTCAGACCGGCAATCGTCTGGCTCACCTGCGTCCGCGACTTCACCCACACCGTTTTGCTGCTGGCAAAGGAGGAGCTGGTTGAATACTGGATCTGATAGCCCGTTCCTTTTGAAACCTTGCTCCAGGTCACAATCATACTGCCGGAAGCATTGTTCGTGACAGTGGAAATCGTCGGCTTTTTCAGACGCACCGTTTTTTTCGCAGTGCCAGATCCTGTCGAAGTGCCACTGTAGGCGACTATTTTATAAACATAGGTCGTCCCGTACTTGCTTTTTACATCAGTGTCAACATATTTAAGGGTAGAGCCACTTGTGATCGTCGCCACCACTTTGTAGCTGCCATCACTGGTCTTACGCTTCACATAATAGCCATCTGCCCCGGTAACCTTCTTCCACTTTACCGTAATTCCCCTGGCAGTATTGGTCAGACTGGAAATACTGCATGTCGCCAGCTTCACCTTAATCTTGATGGTTTTCGTCGCGGATGCTGTCGTACTGTTTCCCGCCGCAGTGACCGTAATCGTCACAGTGCCCGCTTTTTTGCCGGTCACCACGCCTTTGCTGCTGACCTTGGCAATGGTCTTATCGCTCGAACTGTACGTGATTGTCCCGGTTCCGCTTGCCGTAATGGTCGCTTTCGAACCAACCGTAATGGCAGAAGCAGAGGTACTTACTGTCAGACTCTGGCTGATCTTATTGATCGTAAAATTCACAGACGCTGTACTTCCGCTGTAATCCCCTTTCCCTGTCAGCGTAACGGTCGCAGTACCCGGTTTTTTATTATTGCTGTATCCGGACACGGTATAATCTGTACCAGCGGTCAATGTCGTGCTGCCATCCTTTACCGTGACCGCTGGCTTCTTTGCAGTTCCATCATACGTATAACTGCTCTGGGAAAGCGTAATCGTACATGCCGCAATCCCATAATAAACCGTCGCCGAGGAGAGAGGATCATTGCCGGACTCCACAGTGACTGACGCCCAGGCCGTCTTTGTGCCCTGGTAATACACTGTAGCCAGACTGGTGCATTTATAAAAAGCCCACTCTCCGATCGATGTCACACCCGCTGGAATTGTCACACTGGTCAGCGCCGTGCAATGTTCAAACGCATAGGTCTCGATCGACGTCACACCGCTGCCGATCACAGCATTTTTCAGGCTGGTGCAGCCGTAGAATGCGCAGGTTCCCACAGAAGTCACACTGTCCGGAATCGTGACACCGGTCAGCCCCGTACAACTGTCAAAGGCGTATTCTCCGATTGTGGTCACTGTATCCGGGATCGTAACAGAAGTAAACAGACAGCTGCAGAACGCTCCATCCGCTATGGTCGTCACGCCGGTCGGGATGGTATAAGAGCTCCCTGTCTTCGCCATAGGATACAGAATCAGTTCCGTCTGTGCCTTATTAAATAAAACACCATCTTTAGAAGAATAAACAGTATTGCCAGAAGCCACCGTAATAGATGTCAGCGTATAGCAGTCCGAAAGCGCCCACTCACTGATCGTCGTCACACTGGCCGGGATCGTAATCGAAGTCAGGCTGCAGTTCGCAAACGCGCTCATGGCAATGGACGTCACCTTTTCCGGAATCGTGATCGAAGTCAGGCTGCTGCACCCGGCGAACATACACATGGTAATCGCTGTCAGATTGCTCGACAGTGTAACAGATTTCAGACTACTGCAGTACAAAAAGGCATAAGAGCTGATCGAAGTCACACTGTCCGGAATCGCGATAGAAGTCAGAGCGGTACACTCATAAAACGCCCGCGCACCAATTGAAGTCACTGTGTTCGGAATGGAAATCGACGTCAGCGAAGTGCAGTGCATAAAAGCGTATGCGCCAATCGAAGTCACCCCACTTTCGATCACTACAGACGTAATCGTATCATTATAGCCAAACCAGGGCGGATTTGTCGTTGAATCCGTAACAGAAGTAGTATTTACCGCGTAAGTCGCCATCTCGCCGCTGCCGCTGATTGTCAGGACGCCATCCACCAGCGTCCAGGTCAGGTTCGAGGAATCCGCCCCACAGGTACCGGAAACTGTCGTGCTGACTGCGGCTTCCGTCTCTGACTCCTCCGAGGCATCCGTGTCAGCCGCCGTCCCGTCCTCTGATGTGATCTCATCGGAAGTGCTATCATTCTCATCCTCAGACGCATCCGTTTCCGTCTCTGAGGTTCCAGCGTCCACAAATATATCGTCGTCGTCCAGCATATCCGCCGCATTCGCGCCCGTACTGCTGCTGCCCGAATTGCTCACAGATGAATCCGTCTCCTCCTCTGAAGCGTCTGTCTCCTCCTCTGCCATATCTGTTTCCTCTTCCGACGAGTCCGCATCTACAAACATATCGTCATCGTCCAGCATATCCGCTGAATTCGCACTGACAGAAACGGCCGCATCCAGCCCATCCGTATCTGACCAGATAATCTCTGCCAAACTGCCCGCCTCCGAAGCAAAAATGGCATCAGCCGGGAGTGCAGCTAACATTATAATAGCCATCAAAGATGCCAGTATTCTTTTCTTCATTTGTTTTCCTCCTCAATCCTGGCGTATTTCTCTTCTGATTTTTACGACTCAGGCATTAAAAGGCCCTCCGGTCTTTCCATCCGGGAGAGGTTTTTGATGCCTGAATCACAATCATTGCAGCTTTATCACCCATTCTGAACATCATCTTAACATATCGAAATAATAGATACAACTCAAAAAAATAATTTATTTCAGAAATAATCACAGTAATATACAATATGTGTTCAATTGTAACTTTATTATCTCCCATGCAAAGGATCATCGAATTCATCTCTTGACAATCTGCCATATTCTGGTAAACTGAGCAAAGTGGCCTGGCCGTTTTCGCAGCGGCTGCCCATCCGTCTGTTCGTAACCATCCAGACGTAAAATAAAACTAAGGAGAAAAAGAAAATGAAGAATCAAAAAGCCCAGTCAGGGAACGTTCTGTTCCTGACGCACGCGGCGGTCATCGCCGCTCTCTATGTCGTACTGACATTTCTCGCAAACGCGCTCGGTCTCGCAAACGGCAATATTCAGGTTCGTTTTTCTGAAGCGCTCACCATCCTGCCATTTTTCACGTCGGCTTCCATTCCAGGACTGTACATCGGCTGCCTGCTTGCCAACATTCTCACTGGCTGCGCTCTGCCTGATATCATCTTTGGGCCAATCGCTACTTTGATCGGCGCGATCGGCACCTGGTTGCTTCGCCGCCACAGCAAATGGCTCGCTCCGATACCTCCGATCCTGGCAAACGCCGTCGTCGTTCCACTGGTACTGCTCTATGGCTACGGCATCCGTCCGCTCTGGTTTTCCGTCGTGACTGTTACCATCGGCGAAGTCATATCCTGCGGCATCTTTGGCATGATCCTGTTCTTTGCGCTTTCAAAATACCGTCGGCAACTGTTCCCGGAGCAAATACCTGTTACAAAATAGCACATAATAATGGCTGCTTATTAAGCGGCCATTAAACTCTTTTTTCAGCCAAATTTTCCCAGCACCTGCTCCAGTTCTGAATCCGCCTCCTCATACACAACAGTCAGTTCCTGCGTAAGATCCAGGCTCATCACTCCCATAATTGATTTTGCATCAATCAACGTCGCTCCATTCTGAATATCCACATGAAAGCTGCATTTGTCCGCCGCTTTTACAAACTCCCGCACTTCATCTACCGTCTTTAGCCGAACCTTTTTCGTAAACATAAAACCCCTTTTCCCCTTCTCTTCTGCAAAAACATGATGCATGGCTTTTCATAATCGGATAGGGGAACACCCTTCTCCCCTATCCGCCTGCGCGAGCCGGGTGTGGCCTTAGCCGCAAAAATTCCTTGCCCGGCTCTGTGCATAAAATAGAATCCCGCTTTGCGGGATTCTCGCGCTGTCGCGGCTCTCTTCCTGCTTTAATTCAAAAAGTCTTTTAACCGTTTGCTTCTGGAGGGATGGCGCAGCTTCCGCAATGCCTTCGCCTCAATCTGCCGAATACGCTCACGCGTGACATTAAACTCCTTGCCAACCTCTTCCAGCGTCCTGGCGCGGCCATCTTCCAGGCCAAAGCGCAGCTTCACCACCTGACGCTCCCGTTCCGTCAGAGATTCCAGAGCAGTCGACAGTTCTTCGCGCAGCATGGAAAAAGCAGCGGAATCCGCCGGTGAAAGTGCGGTATCATCCTCTATGAAATCCCCGAGATGAGAATCATCCTCTTCTCCAATCGGAGTGTCGAGCGATACCGGATCTCGTGATATCTCCAGCACTTCCCGCACACGACTGACGGGTACATTCAGCCGCTCCGCCACTTCCTCCGGCGTCGGTTCGCGCCCCAGCTCCTGCAGAAGTGTACGTGTCATCCGCAGCGTTTTATTGATCGTCTCAACCATATGTACCGGCACCCGGATCGTCCGTCCGGTATCCGCGATACCGCGCGTGATCGCCTGACGTATCCACCAGGTCGCATAGGTGCTGAATTTATAACCTTTGGTATAATCAAATTTGTCAACAGCCTTCATCAGGCCCATATTGCCCTCCTGAATCAGATCCAGGAATGGCATCCCTCTGCCCACATACTTTTTGGCAATGCTCACCACGAGGCGGAGATTCGCTTCGGTCAGTTTTTTCTTGGCTTCCTCATCGCCCTGCTCTACTCTTTTGGCCAGCTCAATCTCTTCCTCCCCAGAAAGGAGGGGAACATTCCCAATTTCCTTCAGGTACATGCGGACCGGGTCTTCTGTGCTCACACCTTCCAGCACATCCACGTCATTGATCAGCTCGATCTTCTCGTGATCCGCCATAAGAATATCATCTTCCGGCTCAAGGAGCAAATCATCCGCATTGTCATCAGGGGCTTCATCGGGCATCTTTCCCTGTACAACATCAATATGATTCTTCTCAAGATATTCAAGAATCATATCCATCTTGCTTTCGGTAAGCTCGATCCCCGGAAACGCATTCATGATGTCATCATATTTGACGGTATTCTTCTGTGACCTGGCATATGCCTTCAGGTTTTCAAGCGCTTTCAGAAACTGTTCCTGTGCTTCATTCATAAACAATCTCCTCACTGTATGTCCCGGTTTACAAAGTGAATCGAGAAGAAAGCCATATCTATCCAACCGTAAACAGGACAGGCTGTCTACCGTAACATGACTTTCTCAATTCCACTCGTTCTTGATCGTAAATGACATGTAACCGTCAATACAGGAACCGTTACATGACATTCCGACACTCTTTATAACAATAACATTTTTGTCGTTTCATGTCAATGCCAAGAAAATTTTGGGGTGTAGATATAAATATTTGGTAAAAACACTTTACAATCATCTCATATTGTGG
>JAJBUL010000199.1 GCA_020860365.1 Clostridiales bacterium
TTATCAACCACCTTTCTCGGAATTCCCTATATTTGTATTATACAGGAAGCTTTCTCCCAGACTGTGTCAGATAACGTATGGCAGCCGATCCGGTTTTCACAGAAGAAAGTTTCCCGCAATCGCGATCAGGCCGACAATCGCGCAATATCCGGAAAAATAAACAAATTTCTTATTCCGCACTACGACAAGCATCGTCTTGATGCAGATATAGCCGACGATTGCCGCAAACACCATACCAATGGCATAAATACCGACCTGGCTCATCTCGATCGGCTCTGCTATCACATCTTTAATCTCCAGTACGGCAGCGCCCATAATGGCCGGGATGGACAGAATAAAAGAATACTTCACTGCAAAGCGGCGATCCATTCCGCACAGCAGGCAAACCGCAATCGTCGTCCCAGAGCGGGAAAGTCCCGGCAACGTCGCACACCCCTGCGCCGCACCGATAATCAGCGCGTCCCGGTAACTGATATCCCGCGGCAGCTTACTGCCTTCCGGCACCGTATCTGCCATCAGCAAAAGGACAGCCGTAATCAGCAGGCAAATACCGGGAATCAGCAGCGTATCGCCCGCGGCATCGATCAGATCACTGCCCAAAACACCAATCAGTCCGGTCGGGACGGTTGATACCAGAATCAGAACCACAAACTTCCGGTAGCTGTTGTGGACGATTTTTTTATATTTCAGGGAAGTTTTATGTATTTTATTCAACAGGAAGGTCTTCAGGTTCGAGCAAATATCCGCGAACATGAACAGTGCCTCACAAATCATCTTCCAGATATCCTTGCGGTAGACCACAAAAACCACAAGCAGAGTTCCCACATGGAGCATGATATCGAAAAGCATCCCTCCATCTGTCTCAATGTGGAACATATTTTCCAAAATAGCGAGGTGGCCGGAACTGCTGACCGGAAGAAACTCCGTCAGTCCCTGTACAATTCCAAGAAAAACAGACTGTAAAACCGTCATAATTGCCTCCGAAACACAAAAAATATAAAACAGGCAGCGGTTCAGGGCAGGCTGCCCTGAATCGTCTCCAGGTAGATACAGATACGCTCACACGAACCTGATAACTTCTTACGCACCCGTGGCATATTATAACAGAGATTTTAGTAAGGCACAAGAAAATTTTGCTATTGCCTGCAGTTTATATTTTACGTTTATATTTTACACTTTACAATGTATCATATCGTACAGTTTTTTCAGTGCATCGCCGATGCCGCCCACCTCGTTGATCAGCCCCTCGCGAACCGCCTCACCGCCGACCAGTATGGTTCCAAGGTCTTTTGTCAGAATCCCCGTATCCAGCATCATCTCCTCGAGGCGTTCCATGGTAGCTGTGGAATGATCACAGATAAAGCCTAAAATGCGGTCCTGCATCTGCCGGAAATAATCATAGGTCTGCTGTGCGCCAATCACCGTACCGTTCATGCGCACCGGATGGATCACCATAGTCCCTGTCTTTACAATAAAAGAATAATCCGTCGAGACCGCGATCGGAACGCCTATGGAATGACTTCCTCCCAGCACGAGGGAAACGGTCGGTTTACTCAAAGACGCGATCATCTCCGCAATTGCCAGTCCGGCTTCCACATCTCCTCCCACTGTATTCAGCAGAATCAGCAGGCCATCAATATCCGGGCTGTCCTCAATCGCTGCCAGCTTTGGCAGCACATGTTCGTATTTGGTCGTTTTCGAATTATTCGGAAGACATTCGTGCCCCTCGATTTCCCCAATCACACTCAGCAAATGAATCCGCCCGTGCAGTGCCACTTCACCGGTATCCCGGATCGCCTCCCGCTGCTCTTTTTCCCGGCTGGCATCCTCTTTGGTATGCCCCTGTTTTTCTGGCTTTTCCTGTCCCATCCTTTCCACCGCTCCTTTCTCAGATTCTGGCAATCAGCACCGTCAATTCCGCCAATTGATATCAGTATATCCGGAAAGAACTTTTTTTATACAAAAAACGATAGTCTTCCACAAAGGAAGGCTATCCTGTGCATCAGTGAAAATATTTTTTCTGCAGGGTATGTACCATTTCAACATAATGCTCCCGGCATGCCTCTTTCTGTCCTGATTCAATCATGGAAATACAGGGGGCAAGCCACTTCTCCCATATGGAATAGTAGATCCTGCCGGAATCCGGCTGCTGGTTGATGTGCTTCACAATGCTCGGAGCCACATCGTAATATTCCTGAATCAGCTCACTGCCTCCAGGACTGTCCGCAAGATATGTATCCCGGTATTCACGCAGGGTCCTCAGCTCATAGCAATCGTCCGGCTTATCAAAGGTGCGGCAGACCGCAGTCGTAATATAGCACCAGGTCTTGTGAAACCCATCCTCAATCGTCGTAAACTCCGCAGCGCTCAGATTCGTCTTCGGAAAACTTCTCTTCCAGGACTCGGTCAGCTTCTGGGCGAAAGATTTTGAGGAATCCCCGTGAAATTCCAGAACCATTGGCAGCACAAAAACCGCCATTGTCATATTCAGATCCATCTGGAGATGTTCTTTTTGGTTTTTCCGTGGACAGGCGTCCACCTTTTCCACCGCATACGCAGTCAGCTCATCTGCGAGAGCAGTCAGGTATTGTTCTTTCTCTTCCGAGTTATGATAACCTTCCTCAATCCTGTCAAACGTAGCAATATGTTCCTGGTACATCCGCTGGAAAGCATCGGTATATGTCTTTTTCTGGAAAAGCTGCATCACATCACTGTCTTTGCAGCAGTCAAGAAGACTATGTATTCCTTCCATTTCGGACAATTCCTCTTTCATTCCGCATCATCCTTTATTTAAAAGTATTTCAGCCGTCCGCCGATCTTATGCCTCATCCAGATTCGTGTAAACTGCCTGCACGTCATCGTCATCATCTAACAGATCCAGCGTACGGTTCAGCTGTCTGATATCCGTCTCATCCGTCAGCGACACATAGGTCTGCGGAATCATCGTGACCTCTGCAGATGCCATCGGGATTCCCTGATCCTCCAGCGCCTGGCGAACCGTGCTGAAATCATCCGGATCGGTAAGAACCTCAAAACTGTCCTCCTCTTCCGAGAAATCCTCCGCCCCGGCGTCCAGCGCCATCATCATCAGATCGTCCGGATCCAGCTCACACTCCTCCCGGTCTATGACAATCTGCCCCTTCTTATCGAACATATAGGAAACACAGCCCTGTGTGCCGATCGTACCGCTGCCCTTGGTAAACGCATTCCGGACATTGGAATAGGTGCGGTTTTTATTATCTGTCAGCGCCTCGACAATGATCGCAATACCGCTGGGGCCATATCCCTCATAAGTCACATACTCATAATTCACAGAACCCATCTCACCAGCTGCTTTCTTAATGCCACGGTCGATGGTATCGTTCGGCATATTATTCGCCTTCGCTTTCGAAATGACGTCGCGCAGGCGGCTGTTATTGGCCGGATCCGGGCCTCCCTCTTTTACCGCCACCGCGATTTCACGGCCGATAATGGTAAATACCTTTCCCTTCGCAGCGTCATTTTTCTCTTTTTTGTGCTTAATATTCGCAAACTTTGAATGTCCTGACATAATCGAATATACTCCTTCTTTCTATTTCACTGGATCCGTTTTCTCAACCCGTTTTCCGCTCTTCTTCCACATCAAAACGCCAGAAAACAAATTCCAGCATCGATAGAATAGCATTTTCCCACTCTTTCGTCAAGAGCAAGCTTACGCCTTATGTAAGCAGCTCCAGACCGTTTTTCATGTTGCTGCAGGCGATCCGTTCCTGCCTCTGGTTTTTCACCGGTGTGCGCGCATCTGGCATAAGCTGCAGCGTAAGGGGAGGAAGTGGAATGTGTGGTTAACATACCGGTGTGCGCGCATCTGGCATAAGCTGCAGCTCCAGACTGACTCTCAATGCCCTGTCGACCCGCTCCAGAAGTTCATAATCGACATGGCAGACCCAGTCCTTAAGACGCTTTTTATCAATGGTACGCAATTGCTCCAAAAGGATCACCGAATCCTTCACAATCTGATATTTCCCGGCCTCGATCTCCACATGCGTCGGCAGCTTTGCCTTATTCATCTTCGAAGTAATAGCCGCACAGATCACCGTCGGGCTGTGGCGGTTCCCCACATCATTCTGAATGATCAGTACGGGGCGGATACCTCCCTGCTCAGAGCCAATCACCGGTCTCAGATCCGCATAATAAATATCTCCTCTTCGAATATTCACACAATCACACTCCTATATACGAAAGATTTTGGTAATAGTATTCCCAGAATTCTTTTGTATATACACGTAAAAGTGTCCTCCATCTCAGGTCTCATGCCATGCCCGCCTGGGTCAGGGACTTGACGTCCGAGGGACAAACCGGTGTGAAATTCATCAGCAATACACCCTAGGCACCCGCTTGCCAATATCACAGACAAACTCATACGGAAAGCGCCCGGAAAGCGTTCCGAGTTCATCCACCGTGATTTCATCCCCGCCGTCGGCTCCCATCAATGTCACTTCATCCAGAATATGTACGTCCATATCGGTCACATCGACCATAAACTGATCCATGCAGACACGGCCAAGGATTTTCGCACGTTTTCCATGAATCAGTACACTGCCCTTGCCGCTCAGGGAACGCGGATAGCCATCACCATACCCAACTGGAATTGTGGCAATCTCCATTTCCTGCGCAGAGACAAATGTGCCGCCGTAACTGACCGGCGTCCCCGCCGGGATTTTCTTACAATAAACGACATGCGATTTCAATTCCATCACCGGTGAAAGGCGATTCGTTTCCCGGTCCATCTCGTCAGACGGGTAAATTCCATAAATCGTAATGCCCGCACGTACCAGATCCATATTTGCCTCCGGCAGCTCCAGAATTCCCGCACTATTGGAGCAATGACGCAAAAATCCACGCACCCCCGCCGCCTCCAGCTGCCCGCAAAATCCACAAAATCGCGCCAGCTGCTCTCTGGCCGCATGTTTATCCCTCTCATCCGCCCTCGCAAAATGAGTAAAAACGCCCTCAATAAAAATAGAATCCATACCAGCAACCGCAAGCGCCGTATTTAAACCTTCCTGCGTATCCGCTACGCCGATGCGAGACATTCCTGTGTCCACAGCCAGATGAACCGGGAAGCGCCGTTTTTCCTTGCCTGAGGCTGAAGTGGCGCACCCATTTGGGCGCGATGCGGCATCAGCCGCGGCCATGGCAAATTCGTGTGCCATTTCGACGGTAAAAACCGTCGGACGGACGCCATTTTCCGCCATCCAGACGTAGTCCTCCGCAAATGTGTAACCTAAAATGAGAATCGGCTTTGCAATACCCGCTTCCCTGAGTGCTTTCGCCTCAGATACGGCGGCTACCGCATACCCCCATATGTAATCCTTCTCTTCCAGCATCTGCGCAATTGGAACCGCGCCATGTCCGTATGCGTCCGTCTTTATCACCGCGACCATCCGGACATCGTCCCGCAGCTTTTCCCTCATGACATGAAAATTCCGCTCAATCGCATCCATATGTATATACGCGGTAATCCGATTATGCTTCTTCATCTGTCTCTCTCCCATCAAATATACGTTCTCGCCAGGTCTTCACTATGAGCGTGAAGATCTGCGGAAATCAGCTGCCTGTATCTGCCCTTTTCATCACCTTCGCGACAGAGTCAGCGATATCTCCCGCCATCATTCCATACGCCCCCCCCCGCTCCTTGCGCGCCAGGTCACCGGCCAGGCCATGGATATAAACCCCCAGTGTCGCCGCCTCAAAAACAGGAGTTCCCTGCGCAAGCAGACCGCAGATCACACCGGTAAGCACATCCCCGCTCCCGGCCACAGCCATCCCATCGTTGCCGGAGGTATTGAGATACACCTGCGTTCCATCCGACACCACAGTCCGTGCAGCTTTTAACGCACAGATCATTTCATGCGCCTGTGCAAAATCTTCCGCGGCTCCAATCAGGTCTGCGGAAATTGCCTTTTTATCCTTCCCGGCAAGACGCGCCATTTCCCCGACATGCGGTGTGAGAATCACCTTGCCGCGCAGCAGATTTGACACCCTCAGCGATGGTTTCCCGTGGTCATCTGTAGCATACACTGTTTCTGCCTGTTCGTCCGCAGCAGTATCCCGAACCGATAATTGCGCAGAAAGAAGATTCAGTCCGTCTGCATCGATTACAACCGGCTTTTCGTAATGCTTTAGCACATAAGACAGCAGTTCCCTAGCGTCCTCCGATGTTCCCAGACCAGGCCCAATCCCTGTCACGTCAGACCAGGCCAGTGCTTCCTCGAGAAGCTTCCGTTTTTCCCCGCCTGGCTCCCAGGCCGTGACCATGGCTTCCGGAATACTGGTCTGAATCACGGTTCGGTTACAGACGGGTGTAAACACCCGCACCATACCGCAGCCGCTCCGAAACGCCCCGCGCGCCGCCAGCTGGGCGGCTCCGCTCATACCCTCACTGCCGGCAATCAAAAGCACCTTTCCATAGGTACCTTTATGTGAATCGGGGACACGCTTCGGCAGCCTTGCCAGATCCTGTTCTGTATATGTAAAATAAAATGGCGGCTCTCCCTGATTTTCCAGATCTCCCCGCCTGTTTTTAACCGCATATGTACATCCGGAAGGTTCAAACGCCCCCATCCCATCAGCCAGAAGCCCGATGTCTCTGCACACCAGACGCCCGCAGTACTCCGCTCCTGGATAGAGGATCTGCCCAGGCTTGCGGGCAGCAAAGGTAACCGTCAGGTCTGCGCGTACCGCCGTACCAAGCACACGGCCACTGTCAGCGCTGATCCCGGAGGGAATGTCCACCGCCACCACCTGCGCGGCCTGCGCATTGATCCAGCTGATCACCTCTGCGTATCGCCCCTCCACCGGGCGAGAAAGTCCAATGCCGAGCATGGCATCTACTATAGTAGTATATTCACCTTCCGGAAAATTACTGCTGATTTTCAATCCACAATTTTCACAGATACGCCGCTGCAATGCGGTCTCTTTCGTCATAGAAGTCTCTTTTCCGGCAAAACAGATATCTGCATGTGCCAGCATCCTGGCCACGGCAAAGCCATCGCCGCCATTGTTCCCGGAGCCGCAGACCACCAGCACCTTTGACAGATCCAGGGAAGCATTCTTCATCTCCTCCACAACCGCCATCGCCGCCCGTTCCATCAATACCATCGAAGGGATTCCAAGACGAATCGTCCGCGCATCGCACGCCTTCATCTGTTTCGCGTTTCGTAAAATTTCCATCCGCTAAAACCCTCCTGTCGCCGCACAAGCCAATCCGGAGCATTCAAAAAGCGCATCCTCCCGGCTGTGAAAATCATTCCTTTCCTTTCCTGTGATTCAGGTCATAAGAAAGCTGCATCAGGCTCTCCGAAAGATGAACATTCTCCACCACTACATCCTCCGGCACCTTCAGATCCGTATGTGCAAAATTCCAGATAGCCTTTACCCCATTTTCAATCAGAACCGGCAAAACCGCCTCCGCCCCTTCCTTAGGAAGCGTCAGCGCCGCGATCTGGATCTCATTTTCCGCCAGGAATTTCGGCATTTCTTCTGTCATCCGGATCGGGATTCCCCGAACCAGTTTGCCATCCAGTTCCGGATTAATATCAAAAATCCCCTTGATGGAAAAACCACGTTTTTCAAATTTAACATAATGCGCGATGGCCTGTCCCAGGCGGCCGCCGCCTACGATCACCATATTATAGGTTTTATCCAGCCCCAGGATTTTCCCGATCTCATTGTAAAGGTATTTGACATTATAGCCATACCCCTGCTGGCCAAAACCGCCAAAATTATTCAGATCCTGGCGAATCTGGGAAGCAGTCACATTCATCAGATCGCTGAGCTCATTGGATGAGATCCGCTCCACCTTCGCACTGATCAGATTGCCCAGATACCGATAGTACCGCGGCAGTCTCTTTACTACCGCTTTTGAAATTTCATGTTCAGACACAACAATTCCTCTTTCTCAGGTTACAAAACTTACAGCTAATCAAAACAGCAGACAGGATAAAAAACTTCCCGTCTGATTCAAAAGGATACAAAACCTTATTTTCCATATCAATTGTCAGATAGTTCTGACAACTCCTCCCACTTTCCATACAAATCTTTCAGTTCTTCCGCGACAGAAGCTTTTTCCGCGGTCAGCTCCACACACCGCTTTACATCTGTAAATACCTCTTCCCGGGCAAGAAGCGCATCAATCTCCCGGTCACGCTCCTCCAGCTTCGCAATGCGCTCTTCCGTCCGCCTCAGCTCGTTTTGCTGCCGCCGCTTCTGTGCCTGCTCCTCCTTGCTGCGCGCCCAGTTCTCTTTGGAAGCAGAAAGCGGGCGCTGTTCCTTTACCGGCGTCAAAGAGGCACTTCCCGTCCGCTCCTGGACCTTTTCCAGGTAATAATCATAATTCCCGATATAATTTATCAGCGTCTGATTTTTCAGCTCCAGGATACGCGTAGCCGTCTGATTAATAAAATAGCGGTCGTGCGACACATAGAGAACCGTCCCTGTATAATTGCGCAGAGCCTCCTCGAGAATCTCCTTTGACGTGATATCCAGATGGTTCGTCGGCTCATCCAGGATCAGAAAGTTTGCGTTGGAAAGCATCAGCCTGGCCAGAGAAAGCCGTCCGCGCTCACCGCCGCTGAGTTCGTTGATCCGCTTATAAACGTCATCACCGGTAAACAGGAAGGAAGCAAGCAGATTGCGAATCTCCGTCTCCGTCATATCCGGATAGACATCAGAAATTTCTTCAAACAGTGTCTTTTCCATATGAAGAAGCTGGTGTTCCTGGTCATAATAACCGATCTGCACACGGCTGCCCAGGGAAATCTGTCCGGCGTCCGCGTCCTCCAGCTCGTTGATGATCTTCAGGATGGTCGTTTTCCCGGTTCCATTATCGCCGATCACCGCCACCTTCTCCCCCCGCCGGAGGTCAAAATTCAGATCCGAAAATAAAGGATTATTCGGGTAGGACTTCGCCAGATGCCGCACCTGCAGCACATCATTTCCACTGATCTCACGCGGGGAAAAACGCAGGTGCATATCCGCCTTTACTTCGGTCGGCTTTTCCAGCACCTCCATCTTGTCCAGCATTTTCTCGCGGCTTTCCGCCCGTTTGATGGATTTTTCCCGGTTGAAGGATTTCAGCTTCGCAATCACCGCTTCCTGATGCCGGAGCTCCTGCTGCTGGTTCAGGTACGCTTTCCACTGGATTTCACGCATCTGCGCCTTCTTCTGCGCGTACGCACTGTAATTCCCGTCGAAGCTCATCACATGGCCATTATCCAGCTCAACGATTTTTGTGACAACACGGTTCAGAAAATAACGGTCGTGCGCGACAATCAGAACCGCCTTTTCATAGTTTTGCAGATAGGTTTCCAACCAGGCGATGGAATTCAGATCCAGATGGTTCGTCGGCTCATCCAGAAGCAGAATATCCGGCTCGGTCAGCAGAAGCTTGCCCAATGCCACCCGTGTCTTCTGTCCCCCCGAGAGGGTACAGATCTGTTTATCAAATTCGTCCTCCGTAAAGCCCAGACCTTTTAACACACCGGTCACCTGGCTGCGAACCGCATAGCCATTCCGGTTCTCAAATTCGGTGGAAATCCGGTTATAACGCTCCATCTGTGCTTCCGACAGATGCTTCATCTGCCGCTCCATCTCTCTGAGACTGTTTTCCATATCCAGCAGGTCCCGCTTCACTTCCAGAAGCTCTGAATAGATCGATGCTGTGCTGTTCACATCCTGGTGCTGTCTGAGGTACCCCAGCGTCTTCCCCTTTGCTATGGAGACAACCCCCCGATCCGGCTCAAGCTCCCCAGCGATGATGCGCAGAAGCGTTGTCTTTCCGGCACCATTGATGCCGACGATTGCGGCCTTTTCCCGGTCTTCAATATGAAAAGAAGCGCCGGAGACAATCACATCCGTGCCAAATGCTTTATCAATATTCTGACATGAAAGTATCATTGTGAAACAATTCCTCTCCCACTTAATTCCAGAACTCGGCGATTGCCTTCTTTGACGCACGCCCGTACCAGAGACAGAGTACGATGAAAATCACCATCGCCGCCATCGAGACATAAATATTATAAGAACCGAGCAGATCCTGCATAAGGCTGATCAATCCGCAAGCGGTAGCCGCGATGCCAAAAATCAGCTGTTTCGTCCCCATCGCCTTAATGTAGCCCTTCTGGTCTGTACAGCGCTCGATCGGAAGCTCTTTCGGCAGCATCATGTTTTTCCGAAGCTCCTGCGTGGTTACCATAAAAATATACTGTGCAATCACATAGATCCCGCAAATCGTCACAAAAATATCAATCATGATATAAAAAACACTGTCTGACATTTCACCGTCCCCTTTCTGTTTATTTGTTTCATTTCACTTTTTATTCCTGTGTACAGGCGATACAGACCGCCCGTACCGGCAAGAGGCCAGATCACATCCCGCTCTCATCAGGATAGCAGAAAATGCTTCACCGCCGCTTCCATCTCATCCTTTTCAATTACCGTATCGTGAAGCACCGGTGTGCTGCGGATTTCCTCAATGGCGCGCGGAATCGGCGTGCCTGTGATGCCCTGCAGTTCATCAATCAGCGTAAAGTCATCCATCTCACGATATTTCGCCTCATGAATTGCCGTCATCACACTGCGTGCAAATTTATAGGGGCTCGCAGTAGAGGCAATCACTGCCGGTACGCTGCCACATTCCTTAGCAAACTGATTGTGGTAAACACTCGAAGCCACCGCAGTGTGCGTATCCAGGACATAACCGGATTCCGTATAGACACGGCGAATCTCCGCGAAGGTCTGCTCTTCCGTCGCGTATCCGCCCGCGAAATCGCCCATCCGGGTCCGCATCTCTTCCGTCACTGTATAGCGGCCAGCTTCGGACAGCTCACGCATCAATGCGGCATTCACGGCTGCGTTCTGCCCGGACGCATGATAAATCAGGCGCTCCAGGTTGCTGGAAATCAGGATGTCCATAGACGGAGAGGAGGTCAATACAAACTCCCGGTTCCTGTCATAGGTTCCTGTCCTGAAAAAGTCAAACAGCACCTTATTCTCATTCGAAGCACAGATCAGCTTTTCGATTGGCAATCCCATATTTTTCGTGTAAAAAGCAGCCAGAATATTACCGAAATTACCGGTAGGCACTACCACATTCATCGGCTCACCGGCCAGGAGCTTTCCATCCTTTAACAAACGCCCATACGCATATACATAGTAAACAATCTGGGGTACAAGGCGTCCGATATTAATGGAGTTCGCCGAGGAAAAGCAAAATCCCTGCTCCCGCAGCTCTTCCCCGAGCTTTTTGTCCGCGAAAAGACGTTTCACCCCGCTCTGTGCGTCGTCAAAATTCCCCAGAATACCCACCACGCAGGTATTCGCACCCTTCTGGGTCACCATCTGCAGCTCCTGCACCGGGCTGACTCCATGCTTCGGATAAAATACAAGAATCCTCGTCCCCGGGACATCCGCGAAACCGGCCAGTGCCGCTTTCCCCGTGTCCCCTGAAGTCGCAGTCAGGATCACGATCTCGTGCGTCTCATGATTCTTCTTTGCCGCTGTCGTCATCAGATAAGGCAGGATCGAGAGAGCCATATCCTTAAACGCAATCGTCGCACCGTGGAAGAGCTCCAGATAATAAGCCTCCCCTGCCTTGCGAAGCGGCGCAATCTCCTCCGTATCAAATTTATCATCATAGGCTCTGCGGATGCAGTCCTTCAGTTCTTCTTCACTATAATCCGTCAGAAACTGTTTCATCACAGCGTAAGCTGTCTCCTGATAGGACATCCCTGCAAGAGAAGCAAGAGGAAGCTCCAAAGCTGGAATCCTCTCCGGGACATACAGCCCTCCATCCTCCGCAAGTCCTTTCAGAATCGCCTGTGAGGCCGTCACCCTGTCTTCGGCATTTCTCGTGCTGTTGTACATTAAATTCATAGCTGTTATCATCCTTTACCTGTTTATATTCTTCTTAGCATTCTTTCCAGGCGTGTTCACGTCCTTCAAAACCCAATCGTAGCTGTCCGCTACCTTCACAGTTACGTCCACTCATCATAATAACACATGAAAAAAGCTGTTGCAACGAAAATGCAACAGCTTTTTTCAAAAATCATTCAGCGAAGCCTTTAGTCCACGCTGCTCTGATACGTGTAGAAATCGTGCCCTCCGTATGTAAAGAGCCATACCAGGCTGGAATCAAACCAGCTCAGCTTTGACGTATCCGCGGCATCCCGCGCCACAAAAAACAGGGCTCCCTGTGAATAATCCTCACCTGCGAGGACACGCTCCACCGCTTCCACTGTCTCATCCGTCACCGTACAGGAGTATATTCTCCCGTCCGAGGTTGGCTGAAACTGTGAATCCTCCCAGACCACGTCATATATCGTATCCGGGAAATGAGAATCCTCCACGCGATTCAATACCACGCTGGCCACCATCATCTTGCTCATAAGATCCTCACCGGTAGCTTCCGCCTCTACAATCCGCAGCAGCGTATAATAATCGGTCGAGGACATCTGGTTATCCAAAACAGTCTGCTGTGCAAGATAGCCCAGCTGATTCGCTGTCGATGAGGCCTGCGAAAAAG
>JAJBUL010000078.1 GCA_020860365.1 Clostridiales bacterium
TGTTTACAAGGGATTCCACCTCTTTTCTAATCTCAAAGTGTCGAAAACGGGATATATCATCTATAGCTGAAAATTTCAACTATAAAATCTCAATATTAGAGGAAACAGGTTCCTCAAGCAGATGAAAAAACACTTATCCAACGCTGTCCGGGTTGTAATGAACTGTACCATCATTTCCAATCACACATCCTTCGGAATCAACGATTGTTCCATCCGGCAGTTTTTGGGAACCTTCAGGCGGAGTCCAGTAACTACCTGTAGAAGTTCGTACTTTCGTGTGACCATCATAGGTTTTCACGACATGACTGGATGTAGAGCTTTTAGATGTGCTCTTGTTTTCTGCACATCCGGTCAATGGCAAAACAAGTAAAACCGCCATAAAAAACATAGCCACTCTTTTACATTTCATCGTCTTTTTCCTCCATAACTGGTGTAACTATAAATAGCTCAAATTTTCTCATACCTTATAAATCCAAAGACATCGCATCTGCGGCAAAAGAGTGTCAAGGGACCATGTTTTACTGCTATTGGACGGACTGTTCGGATCATTAACCGTGACATTTCCATCCTCGTCAATCCCTGTCAAAACGATAAAGTGTCCGGTATAAGTAAAGTCTCCTGGATACATACTCGCAATCATCGGTGTGGATGCACTTAGATTCTCCTGTATGTATTCCGCACTTACAGTCCCTGCCGTTGCCTGCAGGCCAAGCAGTTCTGCGCCCTCAGTCATCAGATTCCAGGATGTCCCCTCGCCCCATACATAATATCCATGTTCTTCTGAAAACTGCGCGACACTGTACGGGTCCCAATCTGTTGTGCCAGTGAGTCCACAAAGTATCATGGAAAGGCAGGTCGGGCCGCATCCGGTAATGCCCATACAGTCACTTCCATATGTTCGATATCCCCATCGTTCATCCCACTGGATAAAAAGTGGAATACTTCCTTCTTCCACTTCGTCAGTCAGATCAATCGTGTAATTGATATTCTTCTTTTGTGGATACGCATTTACAAAATCCGCAGCTTCCGGGTATTTCTCCGCAAATTCAATGAGGCTTTCCGGAATATATGTGGATTGGCGATAATAGTGAACTGTGCCAGCTAAAAGCGCGGCCAGAAGAATGACAGCAAAACCTGTTTTCATGCACCTCTTCCTGCTTTTTATTTTTTTAAGCGGTAATTTAAGTTTTCGTTTTTCATCTCTGCTGTTACTTGTACCTGATATTATTTTTCCTGTAATTTTGTCATCCGCAGAATAAATCGGCCTGGCACATATCCTTTTCTTTCTGCGTTCCTCCTCCAGCTTTTTCTTCTTTTTTGCAATGAGCAAGACCGCTATATAAAACAAAATGATTGCAGCCAGGAAAGCCCAGAATTCTTCAAATGTAAGGTACCATACATAAGCTGCTGCCACTAACCAGGCAATAATCAGTATTACATAGATTACCGAAAAGATAAATATTCCCATAATAAAAAAGTCTCCATATTTTGTCCCGATTTTCGCAGAAAATCGAGGACGCAGGCTATGTTCCGATTTGTAAAGCAAATCGAGAACCCTACCGCGCCATTGCCCGAAGGGCAATTTTGCATGCGCGGCTATCCACTATGCTGATTCTCTTCGCCGCCCTTTATAAGCCTGTGGCGGTTTTTCCTACACTTTCAGCATAACAGAGGCTTCTTAATTCTGGTCTTAACAAATCTTAAAAGTTCTTAACTGCAACCTCGCTAACTTTCATTTACTTTTTCCTCATGATAGGAAAAAACAATGCAATGCAATATTGTTCCTCTGATATTTCTGTTCTCACAAACCCGTGCATCTGGTTCATCATCATGGAAATATTTTTTACGCCGATTCCGGTCCCTTCCACATATTGATTTGGCACGGCAATCCCATTTGTAAAGGACAGCTCTATATAGTCAGCTTCCGATTTCTCTTCCGACAGTCCCGGCGCACTTTCTGCAACTGCAATACCGTTTTTATGTTCATACAGCAATTCCAGTCGAATTTCCTGCGATTTATCTGCGTATTTTTCAATATTAGATATGATGTTGTTCATGATTCTTCCAACATAGTCCGTGCTGACACACACAAGAGCCGGTCGCCAGTCAAGGGAATCAGTATTAACTGTAAAACCCTTAGATATCAGCAGCCCACATAGCTCAGAAAGATAATCTCCAAACGCACTGATCGCTTCCTCTGGCTCCTCCAGCTTCGCCTCTTTCTGGGAATCAATCAGGAAATATTCAAACATCTGATCAGACAATCCTTTAATCTGTAATATTTTATCATAGGCTTTATCGATGTAATCCCGACTTACATGCCCCTCACTTTCCTGCCTTTTCAATATTTCCATATATGTCATAAGCCCGGTCAACGGGGTCCGGATATCATGAGACATTCCCAGAACCAGTTTTTTCTGTGCCTCACGCAGTTCTCTTTCCGTCCGTTCTCTTTCATCCAGAGAGAGGCGCATTTCATCCAATCCGGCGGCGAGAGATACCAGTTCGTCAGCAGGGCGGCCTTGTGCATAGCACAATTCAGTTGGCCGCCCGACTTGCCGCTGGTGCTGCCTGCCAGTGGCAGGCGTTAAGCACCGACCGGAGCGGAAGCGGAGACCAAAGCGAGGGGGCGCTTCCTCAGCAGCACCACCCAAACACGAAGCGTTTCTTTTATTGGCGGTGCGCGATCTGGCAGGTGCACCATCTGGTGCGCGTGCCGTTTCAACTTCAGGGCGGCTTCCACTCAGAGTCACCGTCTGTGTCAGGTCTCCTTCGCGGATTCTGTTTACTTCCCTTTCCAATTGCCGGATATAACGCACATCCTCCTGCATTCCAGAAATAAAAACACAAAGGCAGGCTGCAAATCCCACTATAACTGAAATTCCAAGCAGAATATTATAGTAGGCGGAAACCGCTCCTTCATAAAGATAGACGTTTGCATCTCCATCAGAAAACGTAACCGCAAAGTAGTAGCGCCAGGAAAGCGCGCTGACTTCCTTTGCTCCCGGATAGAGTTCTCCATCATAAGTGATGTCGAACAGAAGCACATCTTCCCGGGAAACTGTAAATTCCTTGATGTTCCTTTCTTCCGCCCAAGCCCGAAGCTCATCTGAATCGGTTGCTGCCAACTTGGTCTGTGTCACATAAGCCTGGAGTTCGTCGGCCCGTGCGACTTCCGCAGTATATAAAAATCCGGATTGCCAGAAATATTGTTTCATCAGATATTTGCAACCAAAATAAAGCAAAACTATCAGAAAAATTCCGACCGCAAGTCCATGAAGCAGACGGCAGATCATCTTTCCTGTCAGGCTATTCTTACTCTCCAAACTGATACCCCTTTCCCCACACCGTCAGGATCAGTTTCGGCTTCTGTGGGTCAACTTCAATCTTCTTTCGCAGCCGCCGGATATGAACCATAACGGTATTGCCGGATGTATACACGAAGGATTCTCCCCATACACTTTCGTACAGATTTTCTACCGAGAATACTTTCTGCGGGTATTCCAGAAACAACAAAAGCAAGCGGTATTCCATATCCGTAAGTGTAATTTCCTCGCCCCGGCAAAACGCCTGATTTCTTCTGGTATTGATCCGTATTCCGGAATGCTCCAGCCATTGCTCTTTATCCGGTGTTGTCTCAGGGCAGCCTTGTGCGAAGCACAATTCAGTTGGCTGCCCGACCTGTCGCCAAGCAAAACGAGGGGGCGCTTCCTCTGCTTGCCGGTCATACACATTTCGCCTGCGCAGAAGCGCCTTTATTCTCCCTAATAATTCCGCATAGGAAAACGGTTTGACCAGATAATCATCCCCGCCTGCCATCAGTCCGACCAGCTTATCCGATTCCTGATCCTTTGCTGTCAGAAACAGCACCGGCACACTGGACACCTTGCGAATTTCTTCACAGGTCTTAATTCCGGACATTCCCGGCATCATCACATCAAGAATAACAATATCTGTCCTGTTATTCAGACGATCCAGCCCAATCTGTCCATTCTCTGCTTCCTCTACAATATAGCCTTCCCCTTCCAGAAGAATACGAACGCCTTCCCGGATCGCCGCATCATCTTCTACTATCAAGATTGTCTGTTTTATCATTGCGGTTTCCTGTCCTTTCTGCTTATAAGATGTTCATGCGGCACTGATCAACGTGTGAAAAAGAGTTACACATTTGAATTCATACTGTTCCCGGTAGCTACTGACATTCTTGATTTTTTATTCCCGTGAAGCAACGAGCCAAGTAGCCGGAGCCATAAGGAATCCACCGGCAAGCCGGTACCCCTTATGGCATAGCTTGCACGGATATTTGGCGGTGCTGTGTGCCAGTGGCACACGTTTCATGTCCCGATTTTCGCAGAAAATCGAGGACGCAGGCACCGACCGGAGCGAAGCGTAGATGCCGCGAGGGTCAAAGACCCCGTATGCTTGCTTCGGAGTCTTTGACCTGAAATACTGCCATAATGAGTACGATCAGAAAAGCCAGCAAAACAAGACCACTTACCTTGCCTCCATCTGCTCCGGAGAAACCAACAGTAAGCCAGTTTTCGCTTTTCACGGTATAGTTCCAGATTGCATCATAATCACGTTCTGTACTTATATTTAAAATTTCTGTCCTGCCAAACAAAATCAGATAGAAAGAATACATAGTTACCGATGTCCAGATTGTTCCAGACGCGTATGTCACTGCCGCCAAAGCCATTCCCATAATCAGCAGAGTCACTGACATCAGCAGTACCGCCCCTATATTGTCGCCTGCATCCGCTAAGTCAAAATGAAGCACAGTAAAAATGATTCCGGAAAACAGAATGGTTCTTTTCCATGGCCACATCTTTTTCATAGAACCCATTACCATCCCACGAAGCAGGATTCCATCGATAATCCCCCGCCTCAATCCGCTAAATACAGACCAACATATGGCGTATATTATTTCAGGGCCGGAAAGATTTTCATTTTGAAAACTGCCCTGTGTAAAAATCATGCTAAGTACTGGTAAAATAATCGGCAGAAGAACCGAAATCACGTACCACCTATCAGTCCCGTTTGAAGCACATTTCAATTTTGCACTCATATAAAACTGATCAGCAGTCGATTTCAAAATATACTTTGCGTAAAGACTAACTGACCCTATTACGAATACAACTGACAAAAGACTGTATAGACAGATATTCAGCGTTAGAGAATTCCATTTTATATACACAATGCCATACGCGATCTCTGAAGCGGCCGCATCCGATAGTGTCAAAATTATCCATGCCATCAATATATTAACGATTATTTCAATTCTTTTCATACTGCCTCCAAAGCGCCGCATAAACACGAAACCTTTCTGAAATGCGGCACTTTCCGCTGTCAGCCAAAACGAGCAATCGAAAAGGTGGTATTTTTGCTCGCTATAAGGTTAAATTTTATTATAAACCAGATTCCTTAATTGTCATCTTAAAAATTCTTAACAGCTTTATTTGCTGCACCTTTATCATGTATTCTCATTGGATTCTTTTATTTCTGCGATTTCTCCTCACCACAAAGCTCTCGCTCAATCAGCCGTTTTACCTTGTCTTCCAGAGTTTCATGGCTGGTTTTGCTGTAGTGCATTCCCACAATATATGTAGTCCCTCCAATCCGCAGTTTAAAGCTCCGATCCGGCGGACACTCCGCCGCTGTCGATTCCGTCTCTGACTTCTGGTTTAAGAGTTCTTGCTCTTTCCAGAACCGATCTATCTGATCTGCGTTTTTGCGCCGTTGCACCATATTCGATACTTCTGTTACCATCGGCTTCCGCAGCCATTCCTGTCAGCCGGTTACTTTGCCCCCGCCGTCCAGTCCGGTTCTGTATCCGCCTCTGTCCGGTATCTGATATTCGGTACGCAAGACTTACTTCTTTCTGTTTCTGATAAATCGAGTTTTGCTGTATTCCCCGATTCTGATAAACCGGCCTTTGAGTCTCCGCCACCCCACTGCTCTGATACCTTGTCCGGCACTCTACTTTTTTCTCCACTACAGCCAGAATCCGCATCTGTTCACGTTGACTGTAGCTGTTCCACTGCTTCTTCTGTTCCCGCGAAAGCAAAGACAACGCCGCCCTGCTTTCCATTGAAAGAGCTGCATATTTCACAGCACCTGCCAGGGTTCCTGCGCCTCTGCCGCCTCCCCTCACCACAGCACTTTCGTATTTCGCGGAAGGTGAAGCTCCCCGCTGCACCCTACTTCGCTGATACGGCAGACCGGGATGAGTTCCTGCACAGTTTCCGGTATCTTATAAGGCTTTTCTGTTTTTCTCCTGTAATCCTGCATCTTCATTCCGCCATCTCCCCATTTCCTTCATATGGCCCCAGCAGATTCTTCCGTTCCTTCTTTTTAATGTGGCCTGGTTTTACAGGTTTCCCCAGGCCGTCCGGCAGCTGCATTTCCTGCTGCAGGTTCCAGCCGGCATCCGCCTCCCTAAATATCATCGGCTGATATCGATACAATGGTCTCCTGGTCACTGCCCGCCGCCTTTTCAGATATTCAAATGGGGATACCCCATCTATTTTCACAAATCCCGCAGCCGCAAATGGCAGCGCTGCCGGAAACACCAGGTAGAGTGAAACCGTCTGCGGGAGTCCAAGCATGCCATTGCACAGGAAATAACAGCCCACAGGTGACCTCCTTTCTCAAAAAATTTCTGATCAGATAAGAACCCATTTGCTCTTGTCCGTTGCGCGATCTCTTTTTCATCAGGAAACCGATACTCCAAGCATACTCATCAACGTTCCGGCGCCGACCATAATCAGCCCTGCAATAGTCCGTTTCAGCGCAGAAGTCTGCTGCGTCCCGTCGTGGGACTGGTAACCATTCGCAAACTCAAAAATGCCCCACGCCGTAACGATCACCCCAGCCGCCTGGATAATCGAAAGCACAAATGAATTAAGGCTGTTGATCTGACTCACCACACTCGTTGCGTGTGCCGTCCTCTGAACCGTCATCGCGACCAGCGGAGCCACTGCCAGGGCCTTTGATGCCGCGTTTTTTAACCCCTTCCCAATTTTCTGAAATACTTTTTTGTTCCTCATAATCTGAAATCCCCTCTTCCATTCTTATACAGCATAGGCTCCCTGCAGGGAGCCTGTACATATGAAAAAGCCCAAGCAAAACTCAGACTCTCCTTCTTCTTTTTACGGCAACTATCACAAGCAGCGCCGCTCCCGCCATCATTGCCAGAAGTGCCGGAAGATAGCGGAATCCATCGCCGGTATTCACAGATGATGATGTAAGCGAGCCCGATGAACTGCTGGTACTGCTCTTTCCGGTCAGGTCAACCGTCGCCTCTTTGGGCGAATCGTACACTTGCGGGTCAGGGGCACCATCATCGGAATCTTCGGAGTCCTCACTGCCGCTTCCCTCATCAGAAACAGCACTTGCGCTGTCTGATTCTGATTCCTTTACAGTAATTACACGGGAAATCTGATAAGTTGGATTGCCACTCACAGGCTCCACATAATAGACCGCCTGGTATGTGTCAGCACGGCTGGTCGTGAAGGCATAGCCACTCTCACTTTTAGCTTCATGGAGCGTAATCTCCACCTTTTCTTCCTTATAAGAAAGGCCGTCAAAATCCTCCTCTGGGTTAAAGCTGCTGCCATACCCGACCACAATATCTTCTGCGGTCACAATCTCATCCTCATCCAGCTTCTCCAGGACATCTTCCAGCTCCGGAACCTCCGCCTCCAATGCAGATGAATCATTTGCACTTCCCGCTGCATAAGCCACAAGCGGCGATCCCTCCAACGAAAAAGCGCTCACCACGGAAAGAATCCCGGCAAGCGCACGTCTAATCTTCTTTTTTATCAAGCTGCTCATAAAGTCCTCACTTTCTCTCACTCTGTGGTCAACCGCCGCATCTTCTTCCTACAACATATTGCCTCGTTCCAGCCCTCTTCTGTCGGGCGCTTCGTTTACATTTTCTATCACTCCTTTCTTTCGGAGCCGGATCTCTGTTGAACGAAAAAGGCAAGAAAAAAAGACTGTCACTACAGTCCTCTTCTCATGCCTTTTTGCGCCCAGCTCCGGCTACCTGTTAGATTTGCAGCTGCCTGATACGATTCTGTTATCCCTCAGCCAACTGCTGTCAGCATATATACTACCACACTTTTCGTTTCATCGGGTTTCAATTTGTTTCAGAAAGTTCCATCCGGTTTCACAAAGTTTCACGGAGTTTCATCTGTTCAGCGGAAGTCAGATGATGTATAATGACCTTACCAAGTAGACAACCGGAAGTTGTAAATCAGGAGAATATTATGGATTGGAAAACGGTGAAAAAAATAGATGCCCATGTGCATCTTGTCCCGCCGGAGACACTGGAGTGGATTGACGGCGTATGGAAACAGGCAGACCCAACAGTTTATCTGGAACTGATGGAAAAATATCATGTAGAGAAAGCACTTCTCGTCCCAATCAACGAGGGGGCAACCTACTATCGGGACTGCAGCCGTACAAATCAGTGGCTTGGCAGTATGGCGGATCGTTCAGATGGAAAATTTATTGCTTTTGCAGATGTTCTCCCTATAGGTGGCTACTTCTATGATACCGCGCCTTATTCTCTGGAGCAGGCAGTGACAGAGTATGGGCTGAAAGGCCTGAAGCTGCACCCGTCGAATCTGGGTATTCCGATTGACTCGCTGGAGATGGTACCGGTCGTTCGCAAGGCATGTGATTTACATGTACCGGTTATGATTCATTCCTACCCGTATGGCAGAACCGATTTCTCGCTGTGCGCACCAGATCGGATACATAATCTTTCGAGAGTTTTCCCGGATGGCACATTTATCATATCTCACCTGGGAGGCTGCCGCTGGCAGGATGCGCTTGAGGGGTCAGAGTATGTGGACATTTCCACTTTTCTACCGGAACTTGTACGGATTTATGGTATTCCGCTGGCAAATCAAATCTTAAGAGAATTTGGTGCAGAGAGGCTGATTTTTGCGACTGATTATCCACAGGTATATGGAGTGGAGCCGCAAGACATTTATAAAACGTATTGTGACATCCTAAATCAAATGGATTTTACTGACGAGGAGATTGAGAAAATCGCATTCCGAAATATTAGCGAGATTTTAAACTTGCCAGAGTGAAAATTTTGACTGTGTTATCAAGAAAAAAGCATTCTTCTACAGAAAAGTAAAGACAGAACGATCACGTTAATGGAGCACTGTTCTGGCAAAACAGATTTAACAATAGCTTAAAATTGGCCGAAAGGGAACCAAAGATGATAAGACTAGAAGAAATTTCACCCGAAAACTGGCGATATGATCTGAAAGTGAAAGAATCACAGCAAAGTTATGTATCCGATGGCATAAGGCTGTTGGCCAGAGCCTACGCATATCGCAATTATAACAGTGTAGCTTTGGTAATATTCAATGACGATACACCGGTTGGCATGGCTCTATATTATGATATTCAGGAAGCATATGACTTTAGTCAGCTGTTTATTGACAAAAATTATCAGCGTATGGGATATGGAGAAGACGCTGCCAGGCAGATTATCGAACGAATGAGGGCGGAACATCGGTATGAGAAAATACTGCTCTGCTATATTGAAGGCAATGAGGCGGCGCTTTCCTTATATAAGAAGCTTGGATTTGTACATACGGGAGAAAGAGACGGAAATGAAATCGTAATGGAGCTTTGTATTTGAGAAGGAATCGAAACTGAGGGGTACATGGAAATGCAGGAAAATGAATTATTAATTCTGGTTGAAAAATGGACAGAGATTCTTCGAATCAAAAATAATTGGGATATCAAGCTGGAATTACTATCAGATCCATCATTCCGCAAAACCGGTGATATCAAAATTGATTGTGATGATCGAAAAGCAATTCTGATCCTAAATCAGGCAGGACCAAATTGCGGGAATCCGGAAGAAATAATTTGCCACGAACTTCTCCATCTGAAGATGTATCCATTAGACCAATTTACAGAATCAATGATTATGTCAACATTTGAAGATGGGACGGCAGCATCAAATATGGCATACTCAAACTTCTTTATGAATTTGGAGATTACTGTAGAAGAGCTTACAAAATGTTTTATTGGCGCATTTGGAGAGAACAAAATTCTTTCGTTCGGCAGATGCAGAAGCAAAAAATCATTTAATGAACTATTTGATGGCTTGAATAATCTTGAATGATAACTTCCAGTTTTCTGGTGAGTTATGCAGAACGAAAAATCAAAGGAGAAGCATCATGAAAAGAACTACTTTTTAATATACGTCAAAAATGGCGGTTAGAAGCTTAAACCGCCATTTTGAAATTTCCAAAAAGGAAGGGGACATTGACCATGGATAATGTAGAACGCAAAAAACAAGGGTTGCCTTATTGTTACGACGATCCGGCTTTATTAGGGGATCAGCACCTTTACCAGAATAAAATGTATGAGTATAATCAAACTTTACCAACTGACACAACAAAAAGACAGAATCTTTTAAAGGAAGTTTTTGCAGAAATAGGTGATGGTTGTACGGTTGAGACACCATTAAATGCAAACTGGGGGTGTAAACATGTTCATCTCGGAAAAGGAGTCTATCTTAATTCTAATGTAACGTTTGTTGATGACGAGCATATCTTTATCGGAGATAATTGCCTGATTGCTCCGAATGTTGTATTCAGTACATCAGGACACCCAATTCTACCCATTTTGAGAGAACATCACTATGTCTATAATCTACCAATTCATGTCGGAAAAAATGTATGGATTGGTTCCGGTGTTCAAATTATGCCTGGAGTTACAATAGGCGAAAATTCTGTAATCGGAGCCGGCAGTGTAGTTACAAGCGATATTCCTGCGAATGTGGTAGCTTATGGTGTCCCCTGTAAAGTAATTCGTGAGATTGGAGACAAAGACAGGGAATTTTATTATAAAAATAGAAAATTGGATGTGTGGGAGTAGTTCATAATTTGATCGGAGAGAACAATGTGCTGACGCATATGCGAAGAAGAGCGCTTCGTATACCATTACTCTTGTCTGAAAATGAGATAATGGGATGGCTGTTTGATTTGGATTCCATGAAAGCGGGCTGAATGAACAACGGGTACAGCATTAATTTTTTTTTGCGCTGTACCCGTTCATCCTATTCTATTTCCTTCTCCACTTACTCCAGACTGCCATCTATCTTGAAATAACCCAAAACTTCTTTTGATTCTTTCAGCTGCTCAATTCCAAGGGACAAGCCATATCTGAAATACTCTGCGCCGATCACACCTGCTTCACTGAGAACCAGATCATGAAGTTCCGTCAGCATATCCATTTCTTTCATCCCAATCCGGGGTTCCAATTCGTTCATCACGCTGTCAATTAACTTTTCCACTTCACCAACCTTTGGTGAAACTGTTACAACCTGTTCCAGCGGATATACCTGCCCGTTAAAAATAGCTTCCATAACGCCCATATTCTTTTTCCTCCTGTTTTTTGCTGCGGATTCATAGTTACTGTGAATATTATGCAGTTTCTCACGGTAGCTGCGTCTACTATTACGCTGCCATTATTGCGCACTTTCCTTACTTTTACAACGATGTGAAACAAAATGGGGAGATAGTAAGAATGGAATGTTATGTCTCGCAAAAATCGAAAAGAAGATTAACCTTGCGCGGTGATAGCCAATCCCCCCCAGCCTTGCGCATTAAAAAGCCGGTCTGATACCCAGTAGTATCAAACCGGCTTGACGACATAAGAAAATCAATAATATCCCGTATAAAGAACATTTTGCGATTGACTACAAACTCAAAAATTAAAGTTTCGCCGCATACTCTGTCCTTTTAGTCTCAGGCACCCTCAGTGCTGCCATTGCCTGTTCTGCAGTCCATTTCATTGTTACCATAAGACTGCGAATATCTTCCAGCAAAGTTTTCTCAGAGCCTTCCATTATTCCTTGTTGCATTCCTTGTTGCATTCCTTGTTGCATTCCCTCTTGAATACCTTTTTGCCATACGCCTTCACTCAGATTACACATTGATGAAATCCCCCTTTCTATTGATAAGGTCATCGGAATGTCAAAATCATCTTGCAGGACTGTTCGTTTTTCTTCCTGATTCATTTCTTCTGAAAACAGAACATCAAGAAGTTTTAATACACCGCTATAGTTTTCCCCGTCTGAATTGCCCAGGCAGATCATAACTGCCGTCATCAAATCGTAATGTTCTACAGCCTCTTCCACATTACCGATCAGATTTTTTTCTTCTATCTTGTAGCTTGTGATACTATTCCTTCGTTTTTCTGGCGGATTCATACATATCCAGATACTGTAAACCTTCTTGATCTTCTCATAATGTGAATCCGTAAACTCTGTTCCATACTGGGACGAGATCATTCTGCTGCAGTAATAGATCGCTCTCGTAGCCAGTGAATACCCTGGATAAAAATCATTCTGCGCTTCAACATTTAAAATCAGCCGAATTTTCTCTCCCGACTTTGGTGCCGTCGCATAAAACCGAATGTCATAATAAATCGTACCTTCATTAACCGTCTTATCTTCTGTATTTGTTCCCGTAATTTTGGGTGACTTTACTTCATCTGGCATCA
>JAJBUL010000063.1 GCA_020860365.1 Clostridiales bacterium
CTGGCTTTTTGCGGCTCCCCGCCAGCTTCAGCACTCCCTCCCGCACCTGACCCACGCAGTCGTCGAATTCTTTCATGGAAATCTTTCCATCTTTATAACCCTGCATCAGGATCGTCGGTGAATCATAGCCTGGATTTGGCATCTCCAGATTTGAGCCAGCACGGACGCCCTCTACATGGTCATTGGAACCACCCCAGTCCGTGATGACCACCCCGTCATACCCCCAGGCGTCCCGCAGGATATCTTTCAAAAGATGCTGGTTTTCATTCGCATAAGTGCCGTTTACCTCATTATAGCTCGTCATCAGAGCCATCGGCTTGGCCTCGGTTACTGCGATCTCGAACCCGGTCAGATAAATCTCCCGGAGCGTCCGCTCATCGACCACGGCATTCATCGCCATGCGGCGCTCCTCCTGGCTGTTGACCGCAAAGTGTTTTGGGCAGGCAGATGATCCCTTGCTCTGAATTCCTCTCACGTACCCGGCCGCCATTTTTCCTGCCAGATAGGGATCCTCGGAAAAATATTCAAAATTGCGTCCGCACAAAGGGCTGCGCTTAATGTTCATGCCGGGGCCTAGGAGAAAATCCACACCCAGTGCCTGCGCCTCCTCACCCAGTGCCATGCCCACCAGCTCCGCGAGTGCTTCATCCCAGCTGTTCGCGACGGTCGCAGCACTCGGAAAACAGGTCGCCGGAAGCGAAGGATTCAGCCCCAGATGATCTACCGCGCCATCCTGACGACGCACACCGCTCGGCCCATCCGAGCAGACCACAGACGGAATGCCAAGCCGGGGAATGTCATGCGTCTCCCATTCATTCTTGCCGCCAAGCAAAGCCGCCTTTTCCTCCAGCGTCATTTTTTTCATCAGGTCTGTTACCTTTTTAGAATAAGACATACTGCATTCCGCCCTTTCTTTCACTTTTGTATCTGTCATTTTTTATGGAAAATATTTACGATGTTTTTTTAACTCTTCGCCGTTTTATCTTTCCCGGCACTCCAAAAACAAACATTCCCCAGATGATCAGTGTCACCGGCAATATTACATCCACCGAATACATAACCATTCTCCAGTAAGCCATCTGAAAGCTTGCTGAGGAACCTGCTCCGATTCCATTCATCGCATTGCTGTTTGCTACAGTGTACAGAATATGCTTCGCACTCTCCTGTAGCTGATAGAGATCCAGATTGCTCGCTGTACTGAACCACTTCGTTGGCGATACCACATCCAGCCACATATCACCGCCCGCATATACCATCTGTTTAATATCCATCTGAGATTGCCCGGTGGCAAAATCCGTAATGACAGCCCCTTCAAAACCCCATTCATTGTGCAAGACCTCCGTGATCAGATTATAGCTTCCCCCCGCCCAGGTCGTGCCAATCCGGTTGAACGATGTCATTACAGCTGTTGCTCCGCCTTCTTTCACTGCAATCTCAAAGGTTTTCAGATACACTTCCCGCAGCGTCTGTTCTGTCAGCCAGGTACACACGCCATTCCGATGAGTTTCCTGGTCATTAACCGCAAAGTGCTTCATAAAACAGTATACTCCCTTAGAAGAAGCACCCTCAATCAGACTCGCTGCCATATAACCGCTCAAAACAGAGTCTTCCGAATAGTACTCCGGGTTTCTTCCGCCAAACGGGGTTCGATGGATATTCACGCCCGGTGCGTAAATACCATTGTAAGTATTTCCGGTACTCTCATCTCCCACCAGCGCTTCATTCCCAAGCGCAACTCCCATCTTATAAGCCAGATCTGTATTCCACGTCGCGCCGAGAAGACTCTCGCTGCAATAGAAGCAGGTATCATACACATCATCCGTATTACGGACTGTGCTGTTAGTAAATCCAGACGGACCGTCCAAATCAATCGTCTGCGGCTTGCCTGCGTATTCATCCGCAGGGGACCCAAAAGCATCCGTCTCAATCAGCGCATACAGCTGATTTACCGTAAACTGCGTTAAAAAGGTATCCCATTTCTCATCATCCGCATCCAGACCAATCAGCTCATAAAGCTGAATCTTCCCTTCTGCTTTAACCGTCGACGCGGCACGGCTGGAAGCGTTTTCTACCACAACATCACTGTCTTCGGTCAATGGATTTCCACTATCTGTATCTTTAAGTGTCACACTGATGAAATCCGAAGAAACTTCTTTCTCCTCTGCCGTACGAGCCTGCGGCATTGTTCCTTCCCAGTCGCTTCTGGAAAGAAGCTGTGTCTCATTCAACTGATCATCCGCATCCTCAAAACGATTTTCCACTGTATAGCCAGTCGTTGTATCCTCTGAAATCTGAATGTCATTGGTAAGAGTTGTCGTAACAGTGTCGTATGCGTCATGAGAGTTTACACCAGCTGTGAAGATATACTCTCCGGCTTCTACCTCATAACCGCAAAAATCATTGCCATTCGCGTCATTGTAATCATAGGAAGCCAGATCATAAGCGTCGAATGTCACTGTCACATCTTCATACGCCCCCGGCTCCAGTGTGTCAGTCTTCGCATAACCGACAAGAACCTTGGAAGATTTTTCAATTTCGCCGTCTGTGTAGGGAGCCGTATAATAGATCTGTACCACCTCTTTGCCTGCCACATCACCGGTATTGGTTACCCGGACTGTGATTGATATATCCTCTGTATCCGCACTCCAGGAAGAGGTTTCCTCAATATTCGTTTCAATAATTTCCTGTGTAAATGTCGTATAACTCAGGCCATATCCAAATGGATAAACGACATTTTCCGTATACCATTCCTCTCCGTCTGTCTCCCCGCGCGTTTCAAAATAGCGGTAGCCGACATAAATTCCTTCTTCATAGTCAATAAAATATTCACTCTGTGTGCTTCCATCAACCGTATAGCTATCCACTCCGCTCTCACCGATACAGCTGAAATTGATGGTAGCAGGAATGGTTGTAAAGTCCCTGGCATAGGTGTCAACCGTTCTTCCGGACGGATTCACTTCCCCATTCAGAATCTTTCCCAAAGCGTTAATCCCCTGCTCTCCTGGCAGACCTATGAGAAGCACCGCCTGAATATGCGATGCAAAGTCATAGTCAAGAACCGTCTCATCATTGTCCTCTTCTTCGTCTAAAAAGCCTAATTCCATCGAAGTTCCACTGTTAATAACCAGAATAACCGTATCAAAATTCTCACAGGCGATCTGCAGCATTTCCTGCTCGTTCCTGTCCAGTTCCAGATAATGATCCTCTTCTGAGAACGCGCCCTCGGTATCAATCATAGACATTGGCAGGTCATAGCTCTCACCGCTGGTTCTGGAAATGACAACAATCGCTGCATCATTATATTCTTCAAAGGATGCAAGAACCTCTTCCGTATAAATCGAGCTGTCCGCTTCCCCCGTCGCAAATCCGGTCGGCACCGAGCCACTCAATCCCATGGAAGGCGAATCCGGTCTCGTGGTGCCACTGTTTTCATAAGCCTCTTTCATAACCGGATTGCACTCAAAGTTGGCGCTCTCCAGCGCATCGTACACGGTTGGCGCCTCATCTGTATCGCCGCCCACACTTCCGGAGCGTACATAGACCAGATTTATCGAATTGTTTCCAAACACCGTTACTTTCAATTTGTTGGACTCACTGGTCGACAGAGGCAATACATTGTCCTCGTTTTTCAAAAGAACTGTACCCTCCTCGGCAATTTCCTCCACCAGTGCGTTCGCGTACGCGAGTGCGGACTCTTTATCCGTAATCCCCTCATCCAGTGAATAATATTCGTTTCCGCTTCCTTTCGTCTGACGGGTTCCGCCAAAGTACGAATCCATAAAAGCAGATACATAGGTTGTCAGAACAATGTTCACGACAATCAGTAAAACCAGCAGAAGAGCCGTCACAATTGCCCATGCCCTGACACGCCCCCTCTTTAATGCTTTTCCTTTCATTTATTGTCCTCCTGAATTTTATTACCCGCCGCACCTTTGATACTCTGACGCGACGGGTAAGCTTATCTCATCCTATGTTGCTCTCCAGAGGGAACCCGTCAGACCAGGTGACCTCGGACTCGCTATAGATGTACATACAGTCCACCAGCGGAGCCGTCGCGTAGATCGTTCCAGTCTTTTTCTCGTTGTTCGTCACTGAGATTGTGATTACGTTACTTCCCTCATTCAGGGAAACATTTGTATTCAAAATATACGTTGTAAACGGAAGGTTCATTTCCGTTACGCCTGTAAAAGAAATGTCAGAATACTCTACCGCCTCCCCATTCACCGACACCGTAAACGTCTCATCTGTAATCGTAATATCATAATACTCCGTGCTGAGGCTCAGAGCAATGATCGCATTGTCAACTGCTTCATCACTTTCTACATTGAATGTAAGCGTAAGCCCTTCATTGTACAGCCATCCCACATAATATCCATTGCTGGCGCCGCGCTCGGAATCGCTCTCAATCATATTTGTACCACTCGCGTTGCCGGAATACCCCATTCCTTCCAATCCAGTCAGATCTGTATATTCTGCCTCAAACACCGCAATATTCAACCAGTGCGCATAAAGAGTCAGATTGTCGCTGATTCGTGTAGACGCAAATTCAAATTTTTCCGTACATTCCTTATCTGTGTACCAGCCTTCCAGATAATAGCCATCCAGGCTAAGCTCTGGTTCTGTCGCGTAGCCAAGGGTTTTCACGCTCACCGTATCATACTCACCAAGATCATTGATATTCCACATATAAGTCACCCGTTTCGACTCGCCGTCATCCTCTTCCCAACCCGCATAAAGGGTAAGATCGCCGCTTACCTCAGTGGAAAAGTCATACGTTTCCGTACAATCTGCATCTGTATACCAGGAAGTAAACAGATACCCCTCTCTCGTCGGTGTCGTTGGTGTGGAAAAGCTTGTACCAATCTCCACTTCTTCCGTGCTGCTCTCGGCTCCATCATAATTCAGATCCAGTGTCACAACTGCGCTGGTCTGCTCCCAGCCTGCGTAATAGGTCACCGCTTCCGTGATTGCCACTTCAAAATCCACTGCTTCTGTTGCGTCTGCATCCGTGTACCAACCCGTAAAACTGTATGATTCCCTAGTTGGATCCTCCGGCGCCGTTGTGGCAGAGCCTGAATCTACCGTGTCCACATAATCGTCAGGAGCATCGTCATAGTTGTAATTATATGTAACCTCAAATTGCTTCTTTCCGCAGGCGGTTAGCATAGACAGCACGAACAGCATTAAAAATGCATACTTTATAATTCTCTTTCTATTTTTCATAGGACATCTCCTCACTTATTGTCATCTGGAAAACATAACCGAATATCCGCTTTCTTTTTATTACTCATTTATTAATTACCCGCACCTCGTTCTGACTGCTTTCTCCGAGGTGCGAGGTAATCATCTGGCTATTAAGCCAATAACCGTTCTGAATCGTTACTTAAGCCACTGTAAATGTAAAGTAGGTAGTAAATGTAGTACTGGTAACCGTCTCCTGATTCATCATATTCGTCTCTACGACTGAACCGATTACGCAAATGCCTACCTCGTACGTTCCCGCAACTGTAGGAGTACCGGAAATAATTCCATCTTCTGATAATTCCAGACCGGCCGGAAGAACAGAATCATCTGCAATCGCATAGGTCAGGCTCGTATAATCTCCTGCGTTTGCCATATCAATCGCCGCAAGATATGAGGTGCCTACCGTCAAAGAGTCTGTTGCATCTGTCAGTGAAATGGCCGATTCCACTTCAATGCTGAATGTCGCTTCTGCTGTAATCCAGTTAAACGCTTCCGCTTCAATGGTAACCTCATAGGTTCCCGCTGTGGTCGGCGTTCCACTGATCACACCATCCGTCAGAGACATTCCATCCGGAAGTTCCCCGGAGATGATCACATAGTCTACACTCACATCTCCCAAATCCAGCGCAATACTTACTTCATAAGCGGCAGCCTGCGTCGCAACAGCCAGAGAGCCACTCTGGTCTGAAAATTCTGACAGGTCAACACCATTCTCTGACTGCTTGGAGTTTGCTTCTACAAACAGTATCTGCTGCGCCGCATTTCGCAGCCAATACCACTGTGTAGGACTCACACTGCCGTCATCCAGCAGAACCACATTCTGATCCGCGTCATAAATACCGGAAACAGCACAGTTTCCTACTCCATCCTTCATCGCACCGGTTTCCTCACTTACGTTAGAAAGGAGCAGATTACCGCCTGCGCGCAGCATGGTATCCATGCTGAAGAAGTTGGACATCGGGGTCACAGCATCGGTTGTCTGGAATCCCTGGAAACCCCATTCATCTCGAACCAGACCCTGCAGGAAATTATAGTTCGCGTCCGAATGAACCTCACCAATATTATTATAAGAAGTCATGATAGCACCGCAGTCATATTCCTGAAGAACGATCTGGAAAGCTTTAAAATATATCTCACGGGCAGCCTGCTCGGAAACATAGGTAAACAGGGACTGCCTCTGTGTTTCATTTTCATTCAATGCTATATGTTTCAATGTACAGATAATACCTCTTGATGCCATACCGTTTACAATATTACCGGCAATATGTCCTGACAAATAGCCATCCTCGGAAAAATACTCTGAGGTACGTCCGCCAAACGGAGATCTGTGAAGATCGACAGCCGGAGCATACCATCCTGTAAGTCCTACGCCTTCGCTCATCATTGACGAAGCATCCGAAAGGAGACCGATGGAACCTGAAATCACACCGCGACGATACATCAGTTCTTTATTCCAGGTGGCTGCTGCATGTGGGCAATCTCCCCAGTTAAATCCGCGGCTTGTTAATTCCTGATCGACTACCGACGCGCTGTCCATGTATCTTCCAGCTTTTTTATCAATTGCTTCAAGTGCAACCGTCTGATAAGCACCGCGAGATACCAGATCCACCATGTCATCATAGGTCAGCTCATTCATCAGCGTCATCCACATTTCATCTTCATATGCCGCACCTTTCAGATCAGAGAAACGAACCCAGCTGTCTCCAGCAGACTCTTTTGCCGCCGTCTGTGTATCCGCGTCTGCCTGCTGACTCCAGCCAGAAGGAATGTCCTCCTCTGCTTTCACCCACGGCAGACTTGTTTCATCCTCTGAGACAGCCGTCTCACCATAAGCCAGGCTATAGTAGCTGCCCTCGCCATAATCGGAGTCCGCTTCGTAGTCGGCAAACGCATCAACCATCGCGTACCACGAATCACTTCTGACCATCTGATCTGCCGTGCTCAAAGTCGGGAAAGTACCTTTCAGTCCACCCTTTTCAGAAGAACGGGACATCAGGGTCATCTTGCCTTCTTCAACCAGATTGGAACCGCTCTCCGGATCATAGCCCAATGTATTGTAAATATCTCCATTGGAGAATAGAGTCTTTATTTCCTTACCGCTAAAGTCATCTACACTTAAAAGAATGTCTTCGGTAAGCTCCGCCAAAGCAACTTTCAGTTCTACGTCATCCTTCGTCTTAACTGTATGTGAGTCCGTCTGAATACGCAACTCATAACCATCTGCGGCATCCAGCACATAAGTCTTATATTCTGTGCTGTCAAAGGAAGCCAGATCCTGAATGTTGACGTCAATGGAAATTGTCTCTGACTGATTCGGGCGCAAAGTAGAGGTCTTTTCAAAGCCAACCAGAACCACTTCTGCCTTCTCAGACCTTCCTTCCACATACGGCGCATGTCCATATACTTCAATAACATCCTTTCCTGCATAGCTTCCGGTATTTGTTACCTTCACAGTCAGCGTAATCTTACCGCCATTTGTCCACTCGCTTTGCTCCTTTCCCCAGTCAGAATCATCCACTGACATCAGATCCCAGTCAAATTCCGTATAGGAAAGGCCATAGCCAAATGCAAAAGCTACCGCATTCTCATAGACATAATCATCGTAATCTGCGGCCATTGTTTCATAGTAGCGATAGCCAACATAAATATCCTCTTCATATTGAACCACATAGTAATTGTTAACCGTGTCACTGTCTGTATGGCCAGCCCGAACCGCATATTCTCCGTCCTCGGTTCTCCATGCCTGTGTTACTGATACATTGTCATAAGCATAAGCCTCTTCATCCGCAGCAGAGGTATAGGATACACCGCTGTTACCATCATTCGCCCATGTCGGGTTTGCCGTGAAATCATACGCCCATATATCTACCGTTCTTCCGGAAGGATTCACTTCACCATTCAGCACATATCCAACTTCGCCCCAGCCACTATAGCCGGTTCCCTGCCATCCGGTCTCGCCAAGAACTCCTGTCCAGATAATGCCATTGATTTTCTCATTGTCGCGAAGAATACCTGCTTCGATTGGGCTGGAACCGGTCAATATCACCACGACCTTATTATAATGAGCTGTCGCAAAGGAGATGAGCTGCTCGGTTGCGTCTTTGATTTCCAGCGGATGCTTGTAGTAATTTGCTCCATCATAGGCCTGCGCCGCATGAACAAACTCCGTTCCATCTGCATATGTGTAAACATTTCCGTCTGCGTCCATGTTATCTTCCACTTCACTGGTCAGATAACCATCCGTGGAGCCTTCACCACCATTGCCTCCGGATATCTGTACAATAGCTACGTCTCCATACGCCATATAAGCAGTCGCATCACTTTCGGAAAAGCTGCTGACATCTGTTCCCGCTTCATATACATGGAACCCGGCTTCTCTCATACCTTCCGCCATTAATTCGTCCGCAGAAGAAAACAAAGTAACCCACTCATCGCCATTCAAAGGCAACGTATTGTCATTCTTCAAAAGAATCATACCTTCATCCGCGATCAGATTCGAAAGCTCAGACGCCGCCTCGGTCGCTTTCTCCAGAGCCTCATAATCTGATACATAATTCGTGGAAGACTCAATAGCCGCCTCTGCCCTGGACGATAACAGCGATACATTCAGAACGCCAGACAGTGCGAATCCCGCTGCTCCCGCTGCTGAACCACGAAGAAAGTCTCTTCTTGTTATTTTTTTCATGTTCATTTCCTCCTTATCATGAAATGGTTTGCTTGATTTATCTGATAGCCGTAGTATAACACAAATCAAAGCTCTCACACGCATCCGTCACAAACGGCTCGATTTTTGCATAAACTGTTGTATAGTTTGTCATTTTCCACAATTTTTAAAACTATATTCTGTGCATATTGTAAAAAGGAATCCTGCTTTAAAGGATTCCTTTTCTATTTTCTGGTATGGGGATCAAGATCTTCAGTTCAAACCAATTATCCTGTACAGAAACATTTACCGCACCAGAGTATTTTTTCACCGTATACCGAATACTTTTCAGTCCATATCCATGAAATTCTTTTTCTTTCTTTGATGAAGCAGGAAGTCCCTCATTCAATTCCAGCTCCCCCTCAAAATAGTTTTCAAACCGCATAATCAGAAATTCTTTCTGTGCGAAAATAGCTACATGGATCAGTCTCTTTTCTTCCCCCGTTATCGTTTTCTCGTATTCTATTGCGTTATCCAACGCATTGCCCAGTATGGAACACAGATCTATCACATCAATAAAATCCAGCAGACTGCCATCTGCCACACAGTTCAGTGAAATCCCGCATTGCTGGCAACTCATAGTTTTGCTGGTCAGAATCGTGTCCAATACCTTATTCCCGGTTTTGTTCTGCGCCTCATACTGCCGGATTTCTTCTTCCATACGATTCAGATAAGCATTGCGTTTTTCAGGATCTTTTTCCGAACGCAGAAACTCAATCTGATGTTTCAAATCATGATATTTATAATTTATGAGTTCGATGCTTTCCCGCGACTGCTCATATTGCTGATACTGGCTTTGGAGTATCTGCTGCATCGTATCCAGTTCCTGGTGAGCACGCACTTCACAGCGAAGAATATAATGCGCAAACATCATCGCAACACCACTCAAATCCACCATAGTTCGGATTGTAGCAATTTCCTCCGAATAGGTACTGGTGAAAGGGGTAATAAACGAAACATACTCATTAATAAAACTCATATTGCTGAATGTAAAAATTATTACAACAATCAGTAGAACAGGCCAGAGTTCATTTTTGTGTATATTCAGAGCTTCTACTGACATTTTTTGTCTGTGCAGCAGACACCAGTAAAGCAGGCAGACTCCGCCATAAAATGGAAGTGCGAACAGAAGCCCTTTCCATACGCCTTGAAATGTCGGCCGATCAAGCGTATAGAATACGTGTATCTGCCATTCCAGAGATGCCATGAACTCCGCCAGTACAAATGCCTGTAAACCACAATACACTGCATCTCGCCAGCCAGTCCGGCAGACGGACAGTATATGCCCTACCATAAAGGTAACAGCCATAACCATACATAAAATCCATAAAAAGGCAGCTGAAACTTTCGTTGTATAAATCAGGAAAAAAATCTGTATTATCAACGCCATGGTGCTGAATACAGCCATTTTTGCAGAATGCAGTCGTTTCGGAAGCAACGCAATAAAAACCATACATGCACTCCACTCCGCAATTGCCGTATAAAGTCTCGGAATGTCCAACACGGCATTTTCAATATTAAAGCCTTCCATTATTGCTCCTCCAACGTTCAGCAAAGCAGAATTATCGTAACTAAGAAGGTGATCGAATAGTTACGACTTTTCTTTCTCACCGCACACTGCTCCAGTAATCCGTCAGCGCCTCCATAAATGGATTCCGCCTCGCCCGGCTCAGCATCAGTTCCTCCCCTTTTACAATCGCACATCCATCCCTCACGCTGTCCACATGTGCCAGGTTGATCAGATACCCCTTATTTTCACGGCAGAAATCATACGGCGCCAGGTTCTCTTCGATCTCTTTCATGGTACCGGCTCCCTCATGATTTCCCGAATTCGTATGGTAAATCAATGTATGTCCCCGGCTTTCTACATAATAAATATCTCCTGCGTCAATGCGCAGTACCCCGCCCCGGATATTCACCACTACATGGTTTTCTTGCCTGTGTTTCATACGCCCGATTGCCCGCCCGAGTCGCTCAGAAAAAGCGAAGTACGTGATCGGCTTTACGACATAATCGAGCGCATCCACCGCATAGCCGCGCAGAGCATATTGCCGCATATTAGTGATAAAGATAATCACGACCTCGGAATCCTTCTTCCGGATCTCCTCCGCCGCGCTCATTCCATCCATGAAACGCATCTGCACATCCATCAGAATGATATCAAACTGCGCCTTGTAGTTCTCCACGATTTCATCCCCGTCCGTATAGCGGGTAATCGCAAAATTCTCCTGTTTTTCCTGTTCATAACGATGCAGGTATTCCGTCAGCTGCTGCGCAAACGGAGCTTCGTCTTCTACAATTGCGATCCGAATCACACGCTCACCCTCCTTTCTGAGATTTTTTCATCCATATAGCCCGCTTTTTTTCTCACTCACCATTAGTTCTGAATCCGAAAGTGAAAACTCCATCTGTCTGTATGATGATCTCTTTTCTGTTATAATTTCATAAAGTCTATTGTCTGAAAGTTCATAGGGAATTCCACCCATACTGATTAATTTCGAGTTCCCGTCATACCGCCCCTGATCCCACACAAAAACGCTCCCACAGTTATTTTTTAATGCTTCAACAGCTCCTGTCCAGGTACCTCCTTTCCTGTAATCTGAGGCAATCACAAAAGTACCGTAAGCGGACGCATAAATATACTTGTTTCGATTCATTGCCCGTGCAGCAGAAAACCCGGCATCTGGCTTAACATCAGAAAAGAGTAACAGTTTCCCACGAATCAGAGCGTCAATTACCTCTTTTCTCCTGATTCTGGACAATAATGAATCTGCCAAAAATGAAACTGCTGCTCCTCCCATGCCAACGGCTGTCTGTTCTGAAATCATGTCCGCTCCTCTTGCGCCACCGGAATAAATCAATAACTTTTCCATAGAAGCTTTTTCTGCCAGTTTTTTTGTAAACAAAATACCATCTTCATCGATGTTTCTTGAACCGGCTGTCCCGATTCCAATTTTTTTCGCCAATTCGATATTTCCTGAATAAAACAACACCGGAGGAGCTTTCTTTTTCAATCTTTTCCTGAGGAGTACTGGATAGTCTGAATCGAAAATCGTCACGACTTCAATTCCTTTTTTTCCAGACTTTCCATTTCAAACGCAACCGCTCCGCCTCGCTGAACCAGAGCTTTGATACGCTCCAACGTCTCATTTTGATATCCCATTTCTTTTAAAACATCAATATCCTGGCTTAATATAAGAGCAGGTATTTGATGATGTTCTCTGATTTTTTCCAGAAAAAGATTCCATTCCCCCATAGAAAATGGCTTCCTATCAACATCTTGTATCCCAATATAGCTTGTTAAAAGAATAGCGCTCATTGCGTTATCTGACAATTCCATTTTCTATCACCTTCCCGCACTGTTTGCCAGTGCAAATGGATAAACCTTTCCGCTTCCAGCCTGTCTGAGTTTACATCCACAGACAGTTACAGTCCATTTTGAATCAACCATATCATCCTTCCACAGTTTTTATGTTAAGCAAGTATGTTACGTTTCATATTATATAAC
>JAJBUL010000322.1 GCA_020860365.1 Clostridiales bacterium
TCACGAAAGTTCAAAATCTCAGTCCGTCTTCTCCACCCCGTGAATAGTAACCCGAGAGCAGCTGCATTTCGTAATCGCTGCGGCAGCTGTCGATGCTTCGTTTATTTTTGTGCGACAAACAGTGTGCCAACCTTTTCGCCATTTATGATATCATACAACACTTTCGGATTTTTTCCATTTGTAACGATGACATCAATCCCCTGTGCCGTAGCGAGATCCGCCGCCTGCAGCTTTGTTTTCATTCCGCCGGTTCCCCGCCTTGACCCCGCGCCTCCGGCCAGGGCATATGTACTGTCATCAATCTTTTCAACCCGGCTGATCAGCTTCGCACTTTTGGATAATCTGGGATCTTTGTCGTAAAATCCATCTATATCTGACAGGATAACCAGTTTGTCTGCCTTACACAGGATCGCGACCACCGCAGAAAGCATATCGTTGTCGCCAAATATCTTCTCCTCTGATTCAATCTCATTATAGCTAACAGAATCATTTTCATTTACGATCGGGATAATCCCCTGCTCCAATAGCGCCTCCATCGTATTGGCCAGGTTCTCTTTTTTCTCTTCGACCACCATGTCGTCCGCGTTTAATAAGATCTGCGCGACAATTTTATTATAATAGCCGAAAAATTTATCATACAGAAACATATTCTCGCATTGTCCGACCGCCGCGGCTGCCTGCTTCATTCGGAGCTCTGCGGGTTTTTCTTTTAAATGCATCTTCTGAATGCCAACCGCTATGGCACCGGAGGAAACCAGAACCACCTCGTTCCCCATGTTATGAATATCCGATAATATCAGCGCCAGATCTTCAAACTTTCTTAAATTACTGTTTCCAATTTCATTCGTCAATGTAGATGTACCAACCTTCACCACAATTCGGTTTTTCCTGAGTCCCATTCTGAAAATTCTCCCTTTTCCTGTAAAAATATCGTAACTGTTCCTTGCCTTCACAGCTACAATTATTATAACAATTCCAAGCAGCCGTATGAGATTGCTTCGAATCTCCGAATGAATAGTTTAACACAGGAAGCTCCTGCCCTCAAGCAAAAAATATTTCTTATTACATGGTATGCGCCCATAACCCGTTCATGGAAAGAAAGGACTTGTCTATCTCCCATTCTTTGTGCTATACTCAGAAAGCAAAAGATGAAAACAAAGGATGATGGTTATGTTTGTGATCATAGGGACTCAGCTGAAAAAAGAGGAACTCGGTATTCTCCCGCAGGCGCAGCTTTGCCCGCGCTGTCAGGGGAATGTTCACTTTCAGGCTTTTCTGGAGCAGAGATGGTTCACGGTTTTCTGGACGTCTCTTTTTCCCATGGAGAGCAACTACTATTTTCAATGTCCCTGCTGCGGCCTGAGATATAAAATGAGTAAAGACCAGATGATGGATCTTCTGTATGATCAAAAGGCTGTCACGGACGACTGTGGTCCGGAAAAGGAACTGACGATTCTTGATAAGGGAGCCAGACAGGCCGGACGATGGTATGCGCGCGCAAAAAGGTACCTGCATGACCAGGAATAATTACAACAGTTCAGGAAAGAAGGAAAGACGATGATTCAGGAGCGAATTGCCGCGCTTCGCAAGCGCATGGCAGAAGAAAAGGTGGACGCATACCTGGTGCCTACCGATGATTTTCATGCCTCAGAATATGTAGGAGATTATTTTAAATGCCGAAAATATATCACAGGCTTTACCGGATCCGCTGGCACAGCCGTGATTATGCAGGATATGGCCGGGCTGTGGACAGATGGCCGTTATTTTATTCAGGCGGCCGCAGAGCTTGATGGCAGTGGCGTAACCCTGTTTAAAATCGGGGAGCCGCAGGTGCCGACAGTACATGAATTTCTGGAGAATAAGCTGGGCGGGGGTATGTGCCTCGGCTGTGACGGACGCACGGTCAGCTCGAAAGAAGCAGCACAACTCTCCTCTCTGCTTGAAAAAAATGGCGCCACCATCCGCTATGATCTGGATCTGATTGGCGATATCTGGAGCGACCGTCCAGCCCTTTCCTGCGAGCCGGTTATGGAACTGGACGTGAAGTGGACCGGTGAATCCCGCTCCTCTAAGATCGCCAGAATCCGCAAGTCTGTTCAGGAGCAGGGCGCCGACCTGTTTGTCCTGACATCCCTTGACGACATCGCGTGGCTTCTGAATATCCGCGGCGGCGATATTCACTGCTGCCCGGTTGTATTATCTTATCTGGTTATGACGGCAGATGAGATACTTTTGTTTGCAAATGAAAAAGCATTTTCAGACGACATAAAGCATTCTCTGCGTGAAGATGGCGTACATATCTGCCCATACAATGATGTGTATGGCTATGTCGCAGAGATTCCCGCCGGTAAAAAAGTACTTCTTTGCCGCGAAAAGGTGAACAGCCGCCTGACTTCTTCGCTTCCAGAGGGCGTCACGGTATTGGATCAGGCGAATCCGACCCGGCTGCCAAAGGCGATCAAAAACCCGACGGAGGTGGAAAATGAGCGCATCGCTCATGTCAAAGACGGCGTAGCGCTGACGAAATTTATCTGCTGGCTGAAAACCAATGTCGGGAATCTCCCAATGACAGAGATGAGTGCGGCGGAAAAATTGTTTGCTCTGCGCTCTGAACAGGAGCATTTCATGGGAAACAGCTTTGACCCGATTATTTCCTATGGGGCACACGCCGCCATGAACCACTATTCCGCCACACCGGAAACAGACATCCCAATCGAAGCGAAAGGCCTGCTGCTTGCAGATACAGGCGGGCACTATCTGGAAGGGACGACCGATACGACGCGTACCATCGCAATGGGACCAGTCACAGATGAACAGAAGCTCTATTTCACGGCAGTGCTGCGCGGCACCTTAGGGCTTGCCGACGCAAAATTCCGATACGGCACAACCGGTCTTAATCTGGACTATCTGGCACGCGGACCACTCTGGGAGCTTGGAAAGGATTTTAATCACGGCACCGGACACGGGGTCGGTTATTATCTGAATGTCCACGAAGGGCCGAACAGTTTCCATTGGAAGACGACGTCCTCCCGCCGTGCGGACACCGTCTTTGAGGAAGGAATGATCACCTCAGATGAGCCCGGCTATTACGTAGAAGGCGGCTATGGCATCCGCCATGAAAATATGATCGTCTGCGTAAAGGATAAAGAGACGGAGTTTGGACCATTTATGCGTTTCGAGCATCTCACGATGGTGCCGTTCGATCTTGATGCGATCGTACCGGAGCAGATGTCCAGGCGGGAACGAGCACTTCTGAACAGCTATCACGCGCAGGTATACAAAACAATAGCGCCGCACCTTAACGCCGAAGAGGCCGCGTGGCTGAAAAACGCGACGAGAGAGATTTGATTTTCAGCAAGCGTTCAGAGCCGTACCTTTCAAAAGGAAGCGTAAGCTTGCAGTTGGCTGTAACTTTATATACGCAGAAGCCCTATCGTATTTTTCTTACGATAGGGCTTTTTCTGCATCCTGTTATCATTTTCTCTTTTACATCTGGCCGTCCATGACACCCCAGTTTTTATGAAGATAGTCCACCAGCGAAATCACAGTCAGAAGCAGCGCCACCCAGACCACAATCTGCGAGAGCATACTCCACATGGTCCCGAAATCATAGAGCAGCATCACGATCATGATCATCTGAAAAACTGTTTTAAACTTGCCCCAGTAGCTGGCTGCAATTACAGTTCCCTTGTCCGAAGCTACCAGCCGGAAACCACTGATGATGAACTCGCGTCCAATGATAATGATCACCATCCATGCTGCCAGCTTCTGCTGCGCTACCAGACAGATCATGGCTGAGCAGACCAGAAGCTTGTCCGCAATCGGATCCATGAATTTTCCAAAATCCGTCACCAGATTATTTTTTCTGGCAATGTAACCATCGAGCGCATCCGTCGCGCTCGCCAGAATAAATAAAATCCCCGCCCAGATATTTCCGTAAGGAATGCCATCGACAAGCATCAGGACAACGAAAACCGGCACCAGGCATACGCGAAGCATGGTCAGTTTATTCGGTAAATTCATCCGCTATCTCTCCTATCAAATCATATTCCTGTGCGCCAGTGATCACCACCCGCGCGAAATCACCGGACATCAGTGTCTCCGATGTATGAATAAACAAAAGACCGTCCACATTCGGCGCGTCTCCGTATGTGCGTGCCACATAAACATGGTCGTCTGGAAGCTCCCCTTCCACCATTGCGGTAACTGTACGCCCGACCATCCGCTCCGCGCGTTCAAACGCAATCTCCTGCTGCAGCTCCATCAGCTCCTCCTGCCAGAAAAGCTTTGTCTCTTCATCATGCTGGTCCGGCATAGCGGCCGCCGCAGTATCTTCTTCCTGTGAATAAGGAAAAACGCCCAGACGGTCAAACTCCATCTCATCAATAAAATCCATCAGTTCCTCATGCTGCTCCTGCGTCTCACCGGGAAATCCGGCAATCAGAGTCGTGCGCAGCACAATATCAGGGATTTTCTCCCGCAGGTTTTCTATGATCTCTGTCAGATCCGCACGCGTCGTCCGCCGCCCCATACGCTTTAATACCGCGTCAGAGGCATGCTGAATCGGCAGATCCAGATAATGGCAAATCTTTGGCTCGCAGCGCATCACTTCGATCAGTTCATCATAAATTTCCTCCGGATAACAGTACAAAATCCGGATCCAGCGAATTCCGCTGATCTTACAGAGCGCCTCCAGCAAAAGATGCAGGCACTTATGTCCATACAGATCCGTCCCATACAGGGTCGTCTCCTGCGCAACGAGAATCAGTTCCTTTACCCCCTGCCCGGCCAGCGTCTCCGCCTGGGCAATCAACCGTTCCATCGGCACACTGCGGTAAGGTCCCCGAAGCTTCGGGATAATGCAATAGGTGCAGTGTTTGTCACATCCTTCCGCGATTTTCAGGTAAGCATAATGCCCGCCGGTTGTCACCACGCGTTCTTTGTGTGGCTGCGGAAGCCACTCCAATGGTTCCATCTCCATGCGGCGCTCTCCGGCAAACGCTTTCTCTATTGCAGAAACGATGTTCTCGTACGCTGTTGTACCCAGTACCGCATCCACCTCAGGCAGTTCATCGAGAATCTCCTGCCGATAGCGCTGCGCCATACAGCCAGTTACCAGCAATGCTTTACAGCTGCCGGATTTCCGGTATTCCGCCATCTCCAGAATCGCCTGGACACTCTCGTCCTTCGCGTCATTAATAAAACAACAGGTATTGATAACAATGACGTCTGCCTCTGTCTCATCATCGGTAATCTCATAGCCATGAGTAATCAGCAGACCAAGCATCTCCTCCGAGTCAACCAGGTTTTTGTCACAGCCAAGAGAAAGAAAAAGTATTTTCATGGCTGAACCTCCTGTACGTCAGACGCTTTGACACTTTCTGTATCGACCGCCTCATCCGGTGCCAACGTGGCAACCTTACTGGCTGCTCCTTCCACATCCGGCTGTGTGTCCGTGTTTTTCACCTCAACCGCCTGCGTCGCTGTCTGCGGCACGATCTCCGTACCGCTCAGATCCTTCGTGTTATCCGGTACAGGCGCCTCTTTGCCCGTTCCATTTTGTTCTGCTCCCTCTTCCGTCGTGATTTCTTCCCCTTCCACCACGACTTCCCTGTATTTCTGCGCTTTCTTCTCCTGCTTTCTGGCTTTCTTCTCCGCTTTGACAGCGTCAGATTTCTCCCACTCGCTCTTTACAAGCGCTGTAATATCCGCACCCAGATTGTTTTTCTGCATTTTATCCAGCTTTTTTGTCCGAAGCTGAATGCAAAGCAGGCCGAGCAGATTCGTCACTCCATCCAGGATCAGGCATATACCGATATAAATCAGCATCTGTGGATCACTGGCAAACGGATACACCAGCAGCACAATACCCAGGGCAATAATCACCAATGCCGCAATCAGGCCGATATACCAGTGCCTGACCAGAAGCTTCTTCATACTGATGGTGCTTTGTATCTTAACAATTGCGCCAAGCAGGAGCACCGTCGCCATCGCAAACGGCAGAACCATGCTCAGGAACTCCGGCGTCAGCAGAATAAAAACGCCGAAAGCCACACAGACCACAGCAATCACAAGCTCCATCTGAAGGAAGCCTTCCTGCCGCTTATCCCTGGTAAAATAAATCACACCATAGGTAGCTCCGAGGACAATCAGGATAATCCCCATTCCTCTGCCAAGCATCTCAAGGGACAGCGACGGCCACAGAAGAAGCACAATCCCAACCGCCACATAAAGAAACGAAAGGAAGATATAGCTCTTGCTGAATTCCCTTATTTTTTTCAAATGTATCCCTCCGTCTTAACTCATTACAGGTCGTCCCCTGGCTCATTTCCATTCTCGCAGCCACTACAGGTATGACCGGCAGCCTTAACTCTCCTGATCCGTTGTCTCTCCTCCCGGCAGAATCTTCAGCTGACCGGTATACAACTCTTCTACTGCCTTTGAGAGTGGTTTGGAGACAGAGAAAGCCTTCATATCCTCACCAGCCCTGGACTGACGCGCAATAATCTGGCGCGCACGCTTAGACGTAGCCATAACAATCGAATAACGACTGTTCACAACCGGCGTCTCACCCTCCTCTACCTCACTGTTTACTACATTCATTAAATCTGAATACGATGGATGAAGCATAAAATCGTTCTCCTTTCTTTATTTCATCAAATCCTTTAGTTCTGTCTGAATCTGCTGTGCAAAATCCAGATTTCTGCTTATCATATTATGCTGGCTCTCAATCAGGCGATGCACTTCCTCCACCGCCTGTTTCAGATCCGCATTTACTACCATATAATCATAGCGATCCACATATTTCGATTCTTCAAGCGCCTGCGCAAGCCGCTGGCGGATCACTTCTTCGCTCTCCGTGTCTCTGCCCCGGAGCCGCTCCACGAGTGTCTGCGCATCTGGTGGCATCACAAAAAGCATCAGCACATCCGGATCCTTCGCTTTTACCTTAAGCGCCCCCTGCTGTTCAATCTCCAGAATCACATCCCGCCCCTTGGCCAGCTGCTCCTCCACATAATCCTTTGGCGTCCCATAATAATGATCGCAATAGCGCGCATACTCAATCAGGCGTCCCTGCGCAATCATCCTCTCAAACTCTTCTTCTGTCTTAAAAAAATATTCCCGGCCATCCGCTTCCCCTTCCCGCGGCGCTCTCGTTGTCGCGGAAACCGACAGCGCATACTGGCCATACTGCGCGGTCAGCTCTTTCATCAAGGTACCTTTTCCTACTCCGGAATATCCGGACACAACAACCAGGATTCCCTTCCTGTCCATATCATTCTCCCTTCGGTGAGCGCTTTGAAATTGCCGTTCCTTCCGCCATCCGCCGTGCGATCGTATCCGGCTGAACAGCAGATAGTACGATCTGCTCCGTCTCCATGACAATCACCGCTTTCGTCCGTCTGCCCTGTGTCGCGTCTATAATATGCTGCTGCTCCTTCGCGTTCTGCACCATGCGTTTAATCGGTGCCGCGTCCGGATTCACCACCGCAATCACTTTCTCCGTATTTACGAGATTTCCAAAACCAATGTTAATGAAATCTGCCATAGCGTTCCTCTGACTCTCATCTTCCTTTTACTGTCTTCCTGAAGCACATCTTCAGGCACTTCATGCTTCTGTTCCGTTATTCGTAACCGTTCTGAAGCGTCCCCGTTATTCTATATTCTGTATCTGTTCGCGTACCTTTTCAATATCCGTCTTCAGATCTATCGCAATATTCGATGTGGCAAGGTCATTCGCTTTGGAAAGAATCGTATTCGCCTCCCGGTTCATCTCCTGCGCAATGAAATCCAGCTTCCGTCCGACGGCGCCCCCATTGAGCAGTTCCCCCTGCATCGTGTGAATATGGCTGCGCAGACGAACGGTCTCTTCATCGGTACAGATCTTATCCGCGTAAATCACAACCCCCGAAGCGATACGCGACTCCTCGATCTGGGTATCCGCCAAAAGCTCTTTTACCTTGTCCTCCAGCTTCGCGCGATATTCCGCCACAATCTGCGGATAGCGTTCTTCTATGAGACTTACATTTTCGTCCATTCTCGCCAATTTGTCAAGGATATCTGTCTTTAATGATTCTCCTTCTCTTTCTCTGGAGTTTGACAGCTGTTCACAGGCTCCCTGCAGTGCCGGCAGAAGCATCGACCAGAGTTCCTCTTCGTCAACGTCCTGCTCTTCCATCGAAAAGACTTCCGGGCAGCGCCCCAGAGCTGACACTGTAATATCATCCCTGATTTCCAGGCATTCCGACATCTGGCGAAAATACCTCAGATATTCCTTTGCCAGATCTTCATTATAATGAAGCGCCACTGCCTGTTCCGCATAATCCTCATACGTCACATACAGGTCAATCTTGCCGCGCTGCACATAGGCTTTCAGTTCATTGCGAATCGCAGATTCAAAAGGGCTGAATTTTTTCGGCATTTTGATATTTACGTCAAAATAGCGGTGATTTACCGCTTTTATTTCTACTGTAAATTTCTTATTGCTTTGGAGATGCTCGCATCTGCCAAAGCCTGTCATACTCTTAATCATTGCTTTTCCCTTCTTTTTGGTTATTATACGTTATCAAATTCTGGCAGTCAATGAATTTTTGGGTAAGTGTTTATTCTCCGTCCAGAAGCGCCAGCAGATCATCCCTGGTCATACCACTAAGCTGTCCCGCCTCTCCGCTAATCACCTGATCTGCAAGCTCCCTTTTATCCTCCTGCAGCTTCAGGATTTTTTCCTCAATCGAATTCTTTGCGATCAGTCTGTACACAGTTACCTTTTTCGTCTGCCCGATGCGGTGCGCACGATCCGTCGCCTGATTCTGTGCGGCTACGTTCCACCAGGGGTCATAATGGATGACTACATCCGCCCCGGTCAGATTCAGCCCGACGCCGCCTGCTTTCAGGGAAATCAGAAAGACCGGTGTGTCTCCGGCATTAAACGCTTTCACCATCTCCAGACGCTTTTGTTTTGATGTCGCACCCGTGATTATATAATATGGAATCTGATCCGCATCCAGACGCCCCTGCAAAATCTCCAGCATAGAAGTAAACTGAGAGAACAGCAGCATCCGGTGCCCGCCGTCGAGTGCGCTGTGAATCAGCTCCAGGCAGGCTTCCACCTTGGAGGACTCACCTCGATACCCTTCCAGACAAAGGCTGGGATCGCAGCAAATCTGGCGCAGCCGCATCAGCTCTGTCAGAATCACCAGCTTGTTCTTATTGAATTCATTCGCATCCTGCCCCGCGATCGTATCACGCATATGAATGACCTGGCCGTCATACAGCTGCTGCTGTTCCTTCGCAAGGCGCACATAGCGCACCTCCTCCAGCTTGTCCGGCAGATCTTTCAGAACTTCCTCCTTCAGTCTGCGCAGGATAAACGGTCCCGTCATTTTCTGCAGCCGCTTCATTGCCTGCTCATCCTGGTATTTCACCGCCGGGGTCTCTATTTCCCGTTTGAACACCTCATAGGTATACAAAAAACCAGGCATCAGATAATCAAAAATACTCCATAGCTCACTCAGGCGGTTCTCAATCGGGGTCCCGGTCAGGGCGTATCGATAACGGCTTTTGACCACCTTCACTGCTTTCGCCGCGGCAGTTGTGTGATTTTTAATATACTGCGCCTCGTCAATGATCTCATACGAAAACCCGATACCTTCATAGTGGTGAATATCCCGCTTCAGTAAATCATAGGACGTCACCAGCACGTCATAATCCCGGTACGCAGCAATCTTCGTCTGGCGTTCCTCCTGTGTTCCCGTGATCAGCGCTGTCCGAAGAGCCGGGGCGAAGCGCGCAAACTCCTCGCCCCAGTTAAAGACAAGTGAGGCGGGCGCGACGATAAGAGATACCGGCGCCTGAGGCGATATTGAAGCCTCTTTTGGTTCTCTTCCACGGCCGGCAGATTTCACGGAAGAAGTCTTTTCATATCGCTCTTTTGCGGAAAGCAGCAGAGCAATTGCCTGCAGCGTCTTCCCCAGTCCCATATCATCGGCCAGAATACCTCCAAACTGCCACGTCTCCAGTGTCCGCAGCCATTTGTATCCATCCTTCTGATACGGGCGCATGATTTTCGACAGGCTTTTGGGAACATCAAAATCCGCATCATTCACTGTCTTAAATTCCTTGACCATCTCACGGAAGCGGCTGTCGCGGTCACTGTAGACGCTGTCATTTTCTTCCAGCATTTTATTCAGATACAGCGTGCGGTACAGAGGCAAATGCATTTTCCCCTGAACAAACTCCTTCGGCTTCAAATGCATGGAGTCCATCATCTCCGTAAGCAGCTCCAGCGACTGATCCTCCAGATTTACATAGGAACCGTCTTTCAGACGGTAATAACTCTTCTTTTCCCGGTAACTGTTCAGAATGTCAAGCAGCTCGTCCTGCGGCACATCGTCTGTCGTAATCTCCAGATCCAGCAGACCGCTTGACACCGAGACGCCGACGGACACCTTCACCTGGCGAATCGTCCTTCTGGCGCGAAAACGGTTTGTACACTGTACCTCCCCAAGCGTCAGCAGATCATCGACTCCCTCTGACATCACCCGGTAAATCAGGTCTTCATCACCACCGCAGTTCAGTTCCTTTCGCGTCAGGTCCGTCTGCGGCAGCCAGGTCATTACCTTATACAAAGCTTCCTGCTCCGCTGTACTGTCACGGTATACCTGGGCGCGGTTCTCCGAAGCCTGCTGTAGCGAATCCAGCAAGGACAATTCCTTATCCTCATACCTGGCAAATGGGGCGCAGGTCACATCGCCCTCCCGCGCGTCCAGGTAGAACACAAAATTTACCTGCGGCGGCAAAAATGAGTAAATCCTTTCCGGATCTTTCTCCACGATCTCCACTACATTCTGCAAAGCGGGCAGCACCTGATAGTAAAATTCGGACATATTATTTCGTCCGATGCGAAAGGAAAATGTTTCATGGCCTCCCGCAAGCCAGACCAGATCCTCGATCTTTTCCTGAAAACCTGGTTCCGAGCGGCGGAGCGTATCCTGATCAACATAATATGCGCAGCTCATACCAAAGAAAAGCTCCGGAAAGCTTCCTTCTACCTGGATCCCGTGAAACTCCTTCCGGCTGGCTTTTTTTGTGAAAATCTGGTCAATCCAGTCCTTCTGTTCCTGTTTCTCCGGAAATGTGGCCTCCGCAATCTCCATCGTCACGCGGGGATTTCCCTCACCACGACGAAGCATCTGCTTTCTGGTCTTTGGGGCGTCACGATCCTCGTATTCCACCGTGCCATCGCCAAGCTCATTGTACAGTTCATCCAGCCGCCAGCCAAACAGATTCAGTGAACCACCCACGCTGGCCGAGATATGATAAAAGTAGCGGTTGCGTGTCGCATGCTCCAGCCGCTGTCCAAACTCTTCCTCTTCCTGCACAATCCGCTCAATAAAGCGCAGCCACTTCAGGCTCTCACCTGTAAAATTGCTCCGCCGGTGATTGAGCGACGTATTCGATCCATAGGTCGCGGAAGCGGCGTTGCGCACATTCTCACAGAACTCATCCAGCTGCTTGATCACGAACAGCTTCCCTGCCCCTATCTTAAAAGATACCATCAGTTGAGAATTCTTTTTCACCAGACGCGGCTTCAGCGTCAGACTCTGCTCCTTCGCGGTTTTATCCGCCACCAGAAGATTCGTCCGCTTCTGCCTGTAAGAATTCATGAGTATACAGGCTCCCCGGTCCGTCGCGTCCCCTACATTATGTGATTTCAGATAATCGCGCAGTGCAAAAAGAACCGCTGCCACATACTCACAGTTGGCATTTCCCCCATAGTACAAGCCAAATTCTCCGAACTTTTTCCGGCACTTCGGACAGCTGCACTGGGCTTTGCTGACAGATGTGCGTGTAAATATCACCGATGTCTGAAACTGCGTACGGCCAATTTTCGCTTCCCACACTGCCTGACCGATCATCTCGCCGTCCTGCCCGTAACGCTCATAACCGGTGGAAACCTCCATATTCTCCACCAGTCCCTGCTGATACAGTTTTTCACCCATTCTGCGCGAATCAGCAGGCAGATTTGCAGAGCGAATCACTTCCGCCCCGTTAAAGTAACTGTATCGCTCCAGTTCTGAAAAGCTTCCGCTCCCCGCAATGCTATCAAGATTCTCTCTCGATGCGTCTCCCAGGAATGTATATTCGTCCCGCAGGCGCTCTTCCCGCTCCTGTTCCACCTTCCGCCGGGTCTTTTTTCCCTTTTGAAAATCCTCCACAGCCATACTCCTTCAAAATACCTTTATTCCTTTATCCTCAACTATACAGGAGTATACCCTGTTTTCCTGGAAAACGCAATTCTTAATTTTGCCAC
>JAJBUL010000175.1 GCA_020860365.1 Clostridiales bacterium
CATTTTTGTTACACATGATCAGGATGAGGCGATGAGCATTTCGGATCAGATTGTTGTGATGCGCGACGGCGTGGTGCAGCAGACCGGGAGGCCTCAGGAGGTCTACGACAGTCCAGCCAATCTGTTTGTCGCGAAGTTTCTGGGGACGCCGCCGATCAATGTGTTTGAGGGACATCTGCGGGACGGCTGGCTGTATATTGGAGAGGACAGGGTGCTCAAGGCAAGCGGTGTGGCGGCGGTCGGCGGAAACGGAGGCTTGAAAGCATTTAGCAACGGGTCAGCTGTACATGAGGAAACCGGACAAGCTGTCCTTTCGGATCGAGATGTCTGGGTTGGCATCCGCCCAGAAGGCTTTCTTCTGCGTGAGGAAGGCCCGCTTGTCTGTGATCTCAATGGCGTGGAGGTGATGGGACGCGACATCAGCGTTCTTTCCCGGAACCGGGCGTCCGTGAATCCGACAGTTCGCTCCATTATCAGCACGGAGAACCGGGTAGATACGGCGAGTCCGAAGGTTCGGTTTGCGCTGCGGCCGGAGAAGGTGTTCCTTTTTGATAAAAAGACGGAGGAGCGGCTATGAATCTTATGGCGAAAGGGCGTTTTGGCAATTTAAAGGGCTGGCTGTACCTCCTTCCGGCGATTCTTTTCCTGGGAGCGTTCCTGGTATATCCGCTGATCGATGTGTTTATTTATTCGTTTGAGGAGGGCTACAATTTTACTTCACAGACGTATTACGGCGTCGGAATTTATAATTACTCTTATGTCCTGCATGATCCCTATTTTCTGCAGGCTGTGAAAAATACGTTTATTCTTGTGATCATCACGGTGCCGCTCTCGACCGGACTTGCATTGCTGATTTCGGTTGCACTGCACTCGATCAAACGGTTTCGGAACCTGCTGCAGACCATTTATTTTCTGCCATATGTGACCAACACACTGGCAGTCGGCCTGGTATTCATGATTTTATTTCAGCAGACAGCCTACAGCGACGGCATGGTGAACCAGCTGATTAAGCTTTTCGGCGGCAGTGCGGTTGACTTTATTGACGGGCCGTACTGGGCAAAAATGTTTGTGCTCTGCGTTTACACGATCTGGGTCGTCATGCCGTTTAAAATTCTGATCCTGACCGGTGCGCTTGCTTCTGTCAATGAGGATTATTACAAGGCCGCCCGTGTAGACGGCACCTCAAAATTCCGGATTTTCCGCAGGATAACGCTGCCGATGATTTCTCCGATGATTTTTTACCTGGTGATTACCGGCTTCATCGGCGCGTTCAAAGCCTACAGCGATGTAGTCGCGCTTTTCGGAACGGATCTGAACGCGGCGGAAATGAATACGATCGTCGGCTATGTGTACGATATGCTTTACGGCGACAGCGGCGGTTATCCGTCGTACGCCAGCGCAGCGGCGATTATCCTGTTTGTGATTATACTGACGATTACCTGTATTAATCTGCTGGTGAGCAGGCGGAAAGCGTGATTTACTGGGAGGTGCGAGATGGAGAGTTCTTTTGACTTTGGAAAGGCCAGGCGGATGGAGAAGATACGCGCCCGCGTCTTTGGAGTGGTGAAGGGTGTCTTTCTGGCGCTGTGGGCGCTGATTGTGCTGTTCCCGTTTTACTGGATGGTACTGACGTCAGTAAAGAGCTACAGTGAGTACAGCTCAGAGTATATCCCGAAATTTTTCACCATGACGCCGACATTGCAGAATTATGCGGACGCGTTTACGGAAGTGCCGCTGGCGCGGTATCTGACGAATACGGTGATTTTCGCAGTGGCGACGACGGCGCTGATGTTGGTGGTGATTACGCTGGCGGCGTTTGCTTTTGCGAGGCTGCAGTTTCGCGGGAAAAATCTGGTGTTTGTGTTTTTCCTCTCTCTGATGATGATTCCGAATGAGCTGGTGATTATCACGAATTTTGTGACGATTACGAATTTAGATTTGCGGAACAGCTACGCCGGACTGATTCTGCCGTCAGTGACGTCGGTTTTCTATATTTATCTGCTGAAAGAGAATTTTGAACAGATTCCGGACAGCCTTTACTATGCGGCAAAGGTGGATGGAACGTCGGACTTTAAGTATCTGTGGAAGGTGATGCTGCCGATTTCCAAGCCAACGCTGACGACGGTTACGATTCTGAAGGTAATTGAGTGCTGGAATTCTTACGTGTGGCCGCGGCTGATTACCGATGATCAGAATTATTATCTGGTGTCGAACGGGATTCAGGAGATCCGTGAAAACGGATTCGGGCGGGAAAATATCCCGGCGATGCTGGCCGCTGTGGTAGTGATTTCCGTACCGCTGATCGTACTGTTTTTGATTTTCCGTAAGCAGATTATGGCAGGGGTGTCCCGCGGCGGGCTGAAGGCCTAGTGGCTTTTGCTTTTGCGGATGATACGAAAAGGATTTTGAAAAGTCAGGGGATATGGGATGATACGAAACAGAGTGAAGCGGAACAGTGTAAAATGGAACGGATGGAAATGGAACCAGGAGAATCGGACAGAGGAAGGAAAAGGGAATCCTGGCAGTTCTGGCGGCAGGCTGAGGCGGGGCGTTCTGGCAGTGCTTCTTGTGATTTTTTGCGTGACTTTGCTGACCGCATGTCATGGTTCACAGGAGACGAAGGAAGCGTTTGAGGTGCCAGAGGAGTTTGACACTTCGCGTGACTATGAGATCACATTCTGGGCAAAGAATGATACGAACAAGAGCCAGGTGGCGATTTATGAGCAGGCGATTGAGGATTTTGAAGCGCTGTATCCGAATATCACAGTGAATATCCGGCTGTATACGGATTATTCAGATATTTATAATGATGTGATCACAAATATCGCGACGGATACGACGCCGAATGTCTGTATTACGTATCCGGACCACATCGCGACTTATCTGATCGGGGACAATCAGGTCGTACCGCTGGATGACCTGATGACGGATGAAAAATATGGGCTGGGCGGAAGTGAGCTGCTCTTTGATTCGCCGACAGTGGATGAGGTTGTGCCGCAGTTTCTGGAGGAATGTCAGATTGATGGGATGTATTACGCGCTTCCGTACATGCGCTCCACAGAGGCCTGCTATGTGAATAAGACGTATGTTGAGGCGCTTGGCTTTGAGCTTCCTGAAACGCTGACCTGGGATTTTATCTGGGAGGTTTGTGATGCGGCGATGGAGAAGGATGCGGATGGGAACTTTGTCGTGAACGGACAGAGCGTGATGATCCCCTTTATCTACAAATCTACGGATAACATGATGATCACGATGCTCAAACAGCTGGACGCCGGTTATTCGACCGCAGACGGGGATGTTTTGCTTTTCAATGACACGACAACCGAGCTGCTGTATGAGGTCGCGGAGTATGCGGAAAACCGGGAATTTTCTACCTTCAAAATTTCCGGCTATCCGGCTAACTTCCTGAACGCGGGGCAGTGTATTTTCGCGGTTGATTCCACTGCCGGGGCAACCTGGATGGGGACTGACGCGCCGCTGCTTGATATCAGCGAGGACAAGCTGGTTGCGTTTGAGACGGTTGTGATGGCAGTGCCCCAGTATGATACGGAAAATATACAGATGATCTCCCAGGGGCCGTCCATCTGCATTTTTAATAAGGAAGATTCGCAGGAGGTGCTCGCGTCCTGGCTGTTTGCGCAATATCTGCTCACGAATGATGTGCAGATCGCGTATTCCCAGACAGAAGGCTATCTGCCGGTCACGACGAAGGCGCAGGAGTCGGATGAGTACCAGGATTATCTTTCCCGATCCGGTGAGGATAATTCTACCTACTATAGTGTAAAAATCGACGCCGCGAAGCTTTTGCTGGATAACATCGAAAATACTTTTACGACGGCTGTCTTCAATGGCTCAACCTCCCTGCGCAGCGCGGCCGGGCAGCTGATTGAGAGTACGACAAAATCTGCCCGACGGGGAGAAACAATCGACGATACTTATTTTGAGACGCTTTATGATGAGGTGACCTCTCTTTACCGGCTCGATCAGATTGAAGTGACAGACGATGAGGATTCCGGCGGATTAAAAGATCTGGGGCCGCTGCCGCAGACTTCAGTAATCCTGTTGGGGAGTCTTGCCGCGGTGTGGGTGCTGATTCTGCTGTATCTGCTGTGGCGGGCGGTGAAGGCCAGAAAGTTTGGAGGTGATTAAAATATTCAGACCAACGGCAGTTCATGTGAAAGCTGTTTGTATGTATCAGATATTGGTAGAGTTTGATAATGGAGAAAAAAATATTTGATGTTGAGCCATATATAAAGGGAGAATGGTATGGAAGACTGAGGATATTTGAATATTTTGAAAGAGTCTCTACAGATGGCTTCACAGTTGTCTGGCCGGATGGACAGGATATTTGCCCTGATGAATTATATGAAGCAGGGAGGCTAATAAAGGAAAAAAATGAGGAGGAACCAAAATGGAATTAAAAGAAATACTTCAGCACGTAGACCACACATTACTTTCCCAGAGCGCAACCTGGGAGCAGATTCAGCAGATCTGCGACGACACAGTGAAATATGGTACTGCGTCTGTGTGCATCCCGCCAAGTTATGTAAAACAGGCCAGGAAATACCTGGACAGCATGAATTTGGCCGATATTCCGGCTGTCTGCACGGTAATTGGATTCCCGAACGGTTATAACACGACCGCCGTCAAGGAATTCGAGACAAAGGACACGCTCGCAAACGGTGCGGATGAGATTGACATGGTGATTAATATTGGCTGGGTAAAAGATCAGAAATACGATTGTCTTCTGGAGGAGATTCGCACACTGAAAGCGGCCTGTGGAAATCGAATTCTAAAGGTGATCATTGAGACCTGTCTGCTGACAGACGAGGAAAAGATTCGTCTCTGTGAGATCGTTACCGAGGCAGGCGCGGACTTCATTAAAACATCCACCGGCTTCAGTACAGGAGGCGCGACCTTCGATGATGTTGCCCTGTTTGCGAAACACGTAGGCAGCGATGTGAAGATCAAGGCGGCCGGAGGCATCTCATCGCTTGACGATGCAGCTCATTTCCTGGAACTGGGTGCGTCGCGCCTTGGCACGAGCCGTATTGTGAAAATCGCGAAAGCGCAATCATAAAAGCTCAGATCCTTACTGCTTTTGTATTATGTGCGGCAGTAAGGATTTTTTTGCCCTTTTTTCGGGAAATTACCAGCAGCGTATCTTTTTCCGGTTATGGGGTATACTACAGTGTAAATAATTTCCGAAAGAAACAGTCTTATGAAAAAAATGACGAAATGGCATTTGCTGTTGTTTGTGCTGGCTTTTCTGATTTTGTGTGCTGTCTGCATTTGGTATTATATGGGAATGCAGGCAAGTCAGCCTGGTAATGCAGAACTGGTACGGAGTGAAAATTCCCTCGTAACTGTGAAGGTACTGAACAGTTACGTGGCATTTTTAAAATTTGGAAGGGAGTAATCGATTACTTTGAGTGTGTCAGATACGCTTTACCTGAAAATCGATAAGAATGTGAGAATTACGAAACAATCCGTTTCCGTTCGTCTTGGCGAGATTGCGCAGATTTGCTGCGCGGATAAGCCGACGGAAAACAAGGTGAAGACACTGCGGCTGCCGACGGAACAGGTACATGGACCGGGGCGTTATGTGTATTCGCTCATGGATGTGCTTCCTGTGATCTGGCAGGAATACCCGAAGCTTGAGGTGAATAATCTCGGTGAGACAGATTTTATCCTGACGGTCGAGAAGTCTCCCGCGGGAACGGGGCGCATGGAGCGGATATGGAGCGGTTTAAAAACGGTGCTGATCTGTGTTTTGTCTTTTTTTGGCGCTGCGTTTTCGATTATGGCGTTTCATATGGATGTGGGGATGACGGATTTGTTTGAGCGGCTATACGAATTGCTGACCGGAACGTCTTCAAGTGGGGCGATGCTGCTGGAAATTTCCTATTCTATTGGTGTGGGACTGGGAATTCTTCTTTTTTTTCATCATTTCGCGCGGAAGAAAAATCAGGCGGATCCGACGCCGCTGCAGGTGCAGATGCGTGTCTATGAGGATGACGTTGATACAACAGTGATTGGGGCAACGGAGCGAAAAAATGCGCAGGAGAAAAAAGATGAGCAGGGATGAATGTGAAAAATCCGTTTGAATGGTCATGGGAAGATGAATTGTGGAAGGGCGGCGACTGGATGGGACAGGGAATAGTGGTGATGATCGGATTTGCGTCTGGCTTTCTGGTAGCGGGCGGTGTGGCGTCGGTGATGATCGGGTTGGGAATTCTGACACGATTTATTGGCATTTCTCACACCGCAAGGCAGATCCTGTGGTATGAGGACGCGATTTTTCTGGGAGCCATGATCGGGGATGTCGTCACGATATTTGATTTTGAAGTGGCAATTGGGGGCTGGTTGCTGGTGATCGCGGGGCTTTTTATCGGAATTTTTATTGGCGGCTGGATCATGGCTCTGGCGGAAATTGTCGAAATTTTCCCGGTTTACAGCAGGAGGCTGGGAATTACGCGAAATGTGAGCTGGCTGGTGATTGCGCTTGCGGCCGGGAAGGTTGTCGGGAGCCTGCTGTTCTTTTTCCGACACATGGGCTGAGATTGTTTGTTTTGCCCCACAGCGTAAGGAGTGGCGATGAGCGATTTAAATAGGACTTTTTTCACGTAACGGAGAAGGTGCCGGAATCAGGTTGTCTTGCAGATGCGGAAAGAAACACGCATAAGCAGAGAAGAAAAACAGCGGAAAGATATGGATTTTCGGGAAAATGGGCTTGAAAAGGCGGTATGGTTGTAGTAAAGTAAAGCCGAAGCTGAAAGGAGGATATTACAAATGATTTCGGAAAAAATGCGACCGTTCCTCGCGAATAATTCAGCGATTCGCATGATGTTTGAGGAAGGAAAAAAGATGGCAGAGCTCTATGGCGCGGATAAGGTTTATGATTTCAGTCTTGGAAATCCGAATGTGCCGGCGCCGCAGCGGGTCAATCAGGCGATGAAGGATATTCTGGATGAGGAGGATCCGCTATTTGTACATGGTTATATGAGTAACGCGGGCTATCCCGAGGTGCGCGAGGCAATCGCGGAGAATCTGAACCAGCGGTTTGGCACGAAATTTGCCGGGCGGAATCTGATTATGACGGTGGGCGCCGGGAGTGGACTGAATGTTGCGTTGAAGACGCTGCTTGACCCGGGAGACGAGGTGATTACATTTGCGCCATATTTTCTGGAATATCGCGCGTATGTGACGAATTATGACGGTGTGCTGGTGACGGTGGAGCCGGATCAGGAGACGTTTCAGATCAACCGGGAGGCGTTCCGGGCAAAGATCACCGCGAAGACGAAGGCAGTGATTATCAATAACCCGAACAATCCGACGGGTGTGGTTTATTCTGAGGAGACGATCCGTGCGCTCGCGGCGATTCTGGAGGAAAAGCAGAAGGCGTACGGGCATGCGATCTATCTGATTTCAGATGAGCCTTATCGGGAGCTGGTGTTTGATGGGGCGACGGTTCCGTTTGTAACAGAATATTATGACAATACGATCGTGGTTTATTCTTATAGCAAATCGCTTTCCCTTCCTGGGGAGCGCATCGGCTATGTGCTGATTCCGGATGAGGTGGAGGAGAGCGCCATGACGATTGACGCGGCGACGATCGCGAATCGTATCAGTGGCTGTGTAAACGCGCCTTCTCTGGTTCAGCTGGCAGTAGGCAGATGTGTGGATTGTCAGGCAGATCTCGCGTTCTATGACAGGAACCGCAAGACGCTTTATGAAGGGCTGACAGAGCTTGGATTTACCTGTGTCCGCCCACAGGGCGCATTTTATCTGTGGATGAAGGTGCCGACGGCTGATGGGACGGATGCCTCTGCTGCCGAAGCGGTGTTTGTGAGTGCGGCGAAGAAGTATCATATTCTGATCGTACCGGGGAGCTCATTCGCGTGTCCGGGCTATGTGCGGCTGGCGTACTGTGTATCTTATGAGACGATTGTAAATTCGCTGCCGGAGTTTGCAAAGCTTAGCCAGGAATTTATTGTTAAAACCTGCTGACCGCCAGGCTCGTGATACGTTCATGTGCCTGTGCGTATAAAGATCCGATGGCTCTGTGTGTCATTGACATGCATGCAGGGCTGATCGAAGGGAAGCTTTTACCTTATGGCGGCGCAGTGAAAACGCCAGGTGGGGATGAACAGCGTAATAACGGGAGAGATAAGAAAGATGAAGATCATTATTGTCGGCCTGGGCAAGGTGGGTACGACCCTGGCTGCAGAACTATGTGATGAGGAAAATGACGTCACGGTTATTGACCAGAAGGAAGACCTGGTAGAGGATGTTTCGGGGCAGTATGACCTGATGGGCATTACCGGAAATGGTGCGAGCCATTCGACACAGATGGAAGCCGGAATTGAGACGGCGGATCTGCTGATCGCGGTTACGGGGTCCGATGAGATCAATCTGCTCTGTTGCCTGATGGCAGAAGACGGTGGCAAGTGTCATTCCATCGCGCGGGTGCGAAATCCGGAATACAATTCGGAGATTGGCTTTATCCGGGATAAATTTCACATTTCCATGATCATCAATCCGGATATGGCGGCCGCTCTGGAGATTGCGCGGAATCTGAAGTTTCCGTCCGCGATTGATGTGGATTCATTTGCGAAGAACCGCGTGGATATTCTGAAATTCCGCATTCGGGAGGGATCGATGCTGGATGGTCTGCGGATTGCAGATCTGTCCCGCAAGATTCACGGCAACATTCTGATCTGCGCGATTGAGCGTGGAAAGGAGCTGATTATCCCGGATGGCAATACCGTGCTGCGGGAAAAGGATCAGATCGCAATTGTCGCAGGAAGTGCGGATGCAAACCAGTTTTTCCGCCAGGTGGGGATCCTCGCCAATCAGGTGAGAAATATCATGATTGTTGGCGGCAGCCCGCTGGCTTATTATCTGACAGTGTTGCTGCAGGCGGTCGGGATCCGGGTTAAGATCATCGAAAAAAGCTATGAGCGCTGTGAGGTTCTCAGCGAGATGCTTCCCAAAGCGACGATCGTCCATGGGGATGGCACAGATAAGGAGCTTCTGCTGGAGGAAGGGCTGGAGCAGTATGAGGGATTTGCGGCCCTGACCAATATTGATGAGGAAAATATTCTGATTTCCCTGTATGCCAAAAAGATCGCGGGGCAACGGAAGATTGTCACCAAGATCAACCGGATCGCCTTTGATGAAGTGATACGGGAGCTGGATCTGGACACGATTGTCCATCCGAATGATATTACGGCGGAAATCATCATCCGCTATGCACGCTCGATGAAAAACACATTCGGAAGCAACGTAGAGACATTGCATAAGATCATTGACGGAAAAGCAGAGGCGCTGGAATTTATCATTCGCCCGAAGTCGCGTGTGACAGAAGCTACTTTGCAGGAGCTTCCGATTCGAAAAGGAATTCTGGTGGCCTGCATTTACCGACAGGGTAAAATTATCATTCCGCGAGGCGCCGACCGAATGCAGACCGGCGATAGCGTTATCATCGTTACACAGGAGAAAGGGCTCGGAGATATCGAGGATATTTTGGAATGAATTATAAATTAATCCGATACATACTTGGTTGGGTTTTGATTTTGGAGGCTGGACTGATGTTTCCGGCTCTGGTGATTGCCCTGATATACCGGGAGTGGGAAGGTTTCGCCCTGCTTTCCGGGATGGGCTTTTGTGTGGCGGCGGGACTTCTTCTGACGCTGAAAGGTCCTGAGAAAAAGACGATGCATGCGCGGGAGGGCTTTCTGACGGTCTCTCTGTGCTGGATTGTTCTCAGTGCGTTTGGAGCGCTGCCATTTGTGATTGCGGGCGCGATCCCAAATTACATTGACGCGCTGTTTGAGACGGTGTCCGGCTTTACCACGACAGGCTCCACCATTCTTTCGGATGTGGAATCACTGCCGCGCTGTCTGCTGTTCTGGCGCAGCTTTACGCACTGGATCGGGGGCATGGGTGTTCTGGTATTTGTTATGTCGATTCTGCCCCTGGCGGGAGGCGGCAATATGTATATGATGAAAGCAGAGAGCACCGGCCCGTCGGTTGGAAAGCTTGTGCCGAAGGTCAAAGGTACTGCGGGATTGCTATATCGTATGTATGTAGCTTTGAGTCTGCTTATGCTGGCGTTATTGCTGATTGGAGGCATGCCGCTGTTTGATTCCCTGATTACGGTGTTTGGTACCGCAGGTACCGGAGGATTTGGCATCTGGAACGACAGCATGGCGGGCTATAATACCTATCTGCAGATCGTGACGACGGTGTTCATGATTCTGTTTGGCGTGAATTTCAGCTTTTATTATCTGCTCTGGAAAAAGGAGTGGAAAGCTGCGCTTGGGATGACGGAGGTGCGGATTTATCTGTTGATTATTCTGGCTTCAATTGCCCTGATTTCCGCCAATATCTATGGAATGTTTGACGGTGTGCTAAATACCATTCAGCAGGCGGCGTTTCAGGTGGCTACTATTATTACAACGACTGGCTTCGCGACTACGGACTTTAATCAGTGGCCGGCGTTTTCCAAAACGATTCTGGTGCTTTTGATGTGCATCGGCGCGTGCGCGGGCAGCACTGGCGGCGGCATTAAGGTGCAGCGCATCATGATTCTGGTTCGCTCCATCCGGAATGAGCTTGATGTGATTGTGCATCCGCATCATGTCCGGAAACAGAAGATTGACGGTCATGTGATTGAGCAGTCTACCGTGCGGTCTGTAAATGTATTTCTGGTGGCATACGCGGCTGTGTTCGCTCTGTCGCTGCTGATCGTTTCGATTGATAATTATGATTTTACCACGAATTTCACCGCAGTAGCGGCGACCTTAAATAATATTGGCCCGGGTCTGGAGGTCGTCGGGCCGACCGGGAATTTTGGCGGATTTTCCTATCTCTCAAAGCTGGTTATGATTTTTGATATGCTGGCGGGGCGCCTGGAACTGTATCCGATGCTGATCCTGTTCTCCAGAGCAACGTGGAGAAAATGAAGCCGCCAGCCATTTGCGGCGAGCGGCAATTTTCTGTTATGATTTACGGCGAGCCTGACGCCTGCCATCTGGCAGCCAGGCTGCCCGTGCTTTGCGCGGGCGGATAAGGGTGCAGACTGTCCGGTTTTATTCATCCTATATTACAGGCAGCGGTTTCTTCCTCTTCGGTATTTCCAGCCGCGGATTCTGGCAGCAGCAGTTCGACCAGCTCGATTTTATTTTCTGCCATTTTCAGTACCAGAAGCTGAGTGCCGTCCTCCATGGTGACCGTATCTTTTTCTTCCGGTAAGTCATCGAGCAGTTCAATAACAAGACCGCCGATCGAGTCGCAGGCTTCGGATTCCAGCGACAGGCCGAGTGCATCATTGATGTCATCCAGTTTGACCGATCCTTCAATCTGATACTCGCGGTCAGAGATTTTGCGAATCTGATTTGCTTCATCCTCGTCGTATTCGTCCCGGATATCTCCGACAATCTCTTCGAGCAGGTCTTCCAGGGAGACAATGCCAACGGTTTCCCCATATTCATCCAATACCACTGACAGGCTGGCGGAATCCTCACGCATGGAATCCAGCAGGTCGGCGGTTTTTTTGAATTCATAGGAAAAATGGGGTTTGTACATGGCTTCCTCCAGAGAAAAGTCCCATCCGCCGTCATAACAGAAAAATTTCTTGATATTCAGGATGCCGATGACATGTGATGGATCCTCGTGGTAAACCGGAAGCCGTGAATATTTTTCACTGCGGAATGTCTGCTTAATCTCATCGTAGGTGTCTGTATCGCTCACCATGACGACCTCTGAACGCGGCACCATAACGTCTTTGACCAGGGAATCGCCAAAATCTACCACATTGTAGATCATCTCACGCTCTTCCTTTTCAATCACGCCCTCCTGGTGACTGACATCGACGAACGTGCGCAGCTCCTGCTCGGTTACCGGAACCATTTCACCATTCAGGTCTATATGGAATGGTTTCAGCAAAAGACTACAGATCGAATTTATAATAAAAATCACTGGCGTCAGCAGTTTCATCAGTACACTGATAACCGGACAGTATAAAAGAGCCAGCTTTTCCGGATAGTTGGAAGCGATGGTCTTTGGTGTGATCTCCCCAAGGATCAGGATCAGAATCGTCAGGATGGCTGTTGCTGCGCTGACGGCTCCATCCCCAGCCAGCTTAATGGCCAGCGATGCGGTCAGAGCGGAGAGAAAGTTATTCACAAGGTTATTTCCGATCAAAAGGGTACTCAGAAGTTTGGAACGGTTTTCTACCGTTTTGAGAACAGTAAGAGCACGCTTATCTCCTTCATCTG
>JAJBUL010000134.1 GCA_020860365.1 Clostridiales bacterium
TCCGCTGATAGGCAGCGTTTTCATATGTACAGAAACCTATATGACTGTGGTTAGAAATGTACAAATGAGTGTAATTGAGGAACTCAGAGAAGCCTACCCTTTGTGTGTCAGGGAGAAAGAAGAGGTGTTAGCGAACGCACTTTTTGCTGTCAGCCATAAAACGGGCAATAAATTCATCGTTATCATTGATGAATGGGATGCACTTTTCCGGGAAGCAAAGGATGATATGGCAATCCAGAAGGAATATGTGCAGTTGCTTCGTGGACTCTTTAAGGGGGGACCTTCTACAGATGAAACGATTGCGGCTGCTTACATGACAGGCATCCTGCCGATTAAGAAGTACGGAACCGAGTCTGCCCTTACAGATTTTCAGGAATTTACCATGACAAGCCCGGCGAAATTGGCCAGGTACGTTGGTTTCACCGAAGCAGAAGTAAAGAAGCTCTGTAAGAAGTATCATATGGATTTCGAGAGTATGCAGACCTGGTATGACGGATACTCTTTTCATAGAGTTCAGCACGTTTATAACCCTAATTCTGTTATGCTGGCGATACGGAATGAGGAATTTCAGAATTACTGGACGTCTTCGGAAACGTATGAATCGTTAAAAAAGTACATTGAAATGGACTTTGACGGTCTGAAAGGCGCTATTGTGAGTATGCTTGGCGGAGAGGCAGTCAGGGTAAAAATCAGTACATTCCAGAATGATATGACATCCTTTCACAGCAAGGATGACGTTTTGACTCTGTTGATTCATCTTGGGTATCTGACATACGATTCGAAAACCTGCAAAGCGACCATTCCGAATCTTGAAGTGGCCGATGCTTTCGGCGATGCCGTAAGCGGGGAAGGCTGGGCTTATGTAGCGACTGCTATTCAGGACTCGGATGATTTGCTCGAAGCTACACGGAAGGGCGACTGCGAAAAGGTAGCGACTGCATTGGGAAAAACACATGAAAGCGTTGCTTCTGTTCTGGAGTACAACAATGAGGCGTCATTGAGTGCGGCTGTCATTCTTGCTTACTACACAGCCCGGCGTTACTATGAAGTAAGAATAATTGAATTTCCTGTAAAAAATGTGAAAACCCCAGATTTCATCTTGCGGTATCAGGAAAATTCTGCTATACTGCAATGCGGGAAAATCCGGTTTATTCCCTGTGAAATCGGTATTTTCAAAGAAAAAATTGTTACAAACAGAATTTCAGGAGGAAGTTACAATGAAGGGAAATATTGTAGTAGGCCAGTCCGGCGGACCGACAGCCGTGATCAATTCCAGTCTTGCGGGTGTTGTGAGCAAGGCGAGAGAGCTTGGCGTGGAGAAGATTTATGGGATGCATCATGGAATCCAGGGCTTTTTGAATGAGGACCTGGTAGACATGAGCGAGTATATTAAGGAAGACAAGGACATCGAGCTTCTGAAGAGAACGCCGTCCGCGTTCCTTGGCTCCTGCCGCTACAAGCTGCCGAAGATCGAGGGCAATGAGGCGGTTTATGACAAGATTTTTGAGATCCTTGAGAAGTATAACATCGAGTGCCTGTTCTACATCGGCGGCAATGATTCGATGGATACGATCAAGATGCTTTCTGACTATGCGGCGCTGAAGGGCAAATCGCAGCGTTTCATGGGTGTTCCGAAGACGATTGACAATGACCTGCCGATCACCGATCACTGCCCGGGCTACGGTTCCGCGGCAAAGTATATTGCGACCTCTCTGAAGGAGATCATCCGCGACAACGCGAGCTTCGGTATTGAGAAGCCGACTGTCTGCATCGTGGAGATCATGGGACGTAACGCTGGCTGGCTGACCGCGGCTGCCGCGCTTTCCAGAGATGAGGACTGCGAGGGTCCGGATCTGATCTATCTGCCGGAGTCGACCTTTGATATGGATGATTTTCTGGCGAGAGTGAAGGATCTGGCGGCGAAGAAGAGCTCTGTAGTGATTGCGGTATCGGAAGGTATCAAGATTGCGGACGGCCGCTTCGTGTGCGAGCTGGGCGCCGGTTCAGACTATGTAGACGCGTTTGGCCACAAGCAGCTTTCCGGCTGCGGCGTTGTCCTGGCAAACAAGATTGCGGAGGCGACAGGGCTGAAGACCCGCGCGATCGAGTTCTCTACACTGCAGAGAGCGGCGACCCACATTGCGTCCCTGAACGATATCAATGAGGCGTTTAACGTAGGCTATCTGGCATGCAAGGCGGCTGACGAGGGCCAGACCGGCATGATGATTACCATCGATGTAAAAGAGCGCAGCCCGTACCAGGTTGGCTACAGCATCTATGACATTCACGCGATCGCGAACGTAGAGAGACCGGTTCCGGCAGAGTGGATCATCAACGATGGTACAGACATCGGAGAGGGCTATGTGGAGTATGCGCGTCCACTGATCCTTGGCGAACTGACTCCGCTGATGGTGAACGGCGTTCCGAAGCATCTGGTGCTGAACCGCAGTGCTTACAGACAGTAATGTCAGAGTGATATATAGCGGAAAGTGTATTTGATTCAGTTTTTGATATAGCTTTTGAAGTGGAAGCCGCTGTTGTTGCCGTGCAGGCGTATTTCTTATCTGTGAGAATCGCCGGATGCGGTGAGCAGCGGCTTTTGTTATGGTTATGAAAGCAATCGGATGTTTCGATGGACAATCCGACAGGAATTATAGAGCGTTTTGAGCAAGGGAGGCGAAGTTCGTGGTTGCCGATTCAAATTTTTTGACATTTCTTCTGGAACGGTTCGAGATTGAGCGAAAACGGTTTGACCGCTCTGGAGTATATGCTTTTACTCAACGGCTTTTGGCCTATAATTCGAATAAGATTGAGGGAAGTACGCTGACGGAAGAGCAGACGGCTTCTTTGTTTGACCAGGGGACGCTTCCCAGATCGGATGACTGTTATCGGGCAAAAGATGTAGAGGAGATGAATGGTCATTTCCTTATGTTTAACCGGATGTTGGACACGCTGGAGGAGCCGCTGTCGCAGGAATTGATTAAGGCGTTTCACTATGAGCTTAAGTCGGGCGTTTTTGAGGATCGGGCGAATGGCTACGCGATCGGGGATTATAAAAAGAGAGCGAATATCATTGGGATTTATCCGACTGTCCTGCCTGCAGATGTGCCGGAAGAGATGGAACTGCTTCTTTCCTGGTATTCCGGTCAGTCTGTGGATCTGACTGTGCTGGCTGAATTTCACGCCAGATATGAGAGCATTCATCCATTTCAGGATGGAAACGGACGAACCGGGCGGCTGATTCTGTTCCGGGAATGCCTGACGAACGGGATTTGTCCGGTTGTGATAGAAGATGAGAAACGGGGGCTTTATTTAGAAGGCCTGAAATTATATCGTGAGAATCGGGATATATCGAAGCTGGAAGAGCTGTTTGCAGTGGAACAGGAGTTTTATTATAAGAAAGCAGGCTATTTTGTTTTGTGACAGAAAAGAATTTCATAGTGGGGAACACCATGGGTATGTTACAAATGATTTTCGACAGAGACTTACGAAAATGACAAAAAATGACTGCACGTCACGAAACTTTCAAAGATTATGCACAAAAAACTCAAAAATCTGGCAAGGATTTTCTTGACTGATGTAGGAAATATGTTACAATTGATACAGAGGTGGGAAACGTTGCCTGTCACGAAAGGGCAGAGATGTCAGAGGCTTCCGATATCGTAAGCCTCGTCAGAAAGTGGCTGTCAGCGAGAATCACATATCCACACGGGAAACCAATCAGGAGGAATAGTAAAATGAACAAATGGGTTTATATGTTCACCGAGGGCAATGCAAATATGCGGAATCTGCTCGGTGGCAAGGGCGCGAACCTCGCGGAGATGACGAACCTGGGACTGCCGGTACCGCAGGGTTTCACGATCACGACGGAAGCCTGCACGCAGTACTATGAGGATGGACGTCAGATCAATGATGAGATCATGGGTCAGATTGTGGAAGCGATCGGCAAGATGGAAGAGATCACAGGCAAGAAGTTTGGGGATATTGAGAACCCGCTGCTTGTCTCCGTCCGTTCCGGCGCGAGAGCATCCATGCCGGGTATGATGGATACAATCCTGAACCTGGGCTTGAATGAGGATGTTGTAGAGGTACTTTCCAGGAAGTCGGGTAATCCACGCTGGGCGTGGGACTGCTATCGCCGCTTTATTCAGATGTTCTCCGACGTCGTGATGGAGGTTGGCAAGAAGTATTTTGAAGAGCTGATCGACAAGATGAAAGCGAAAAAGGGCGTTATTCACGATGTAGAGCTGGATGCAGACGACCTGAAGGAGCTGGCTTATCAGTTCAAGGCAGAGTATAAGGCGAAGATCGGCAGTGATTTCCCGACGGATCCGAAGGTACAGCTGGTAGAGGCGATCAAGGCTGTATTCCGTTCCTGGGATAACCCGCGTGCGAACGTATACCGCCGCGACAATGATATCCCGTATTCCTGGGGTACTGCGGTGAATGTACAGATGATGGCGTTTGGCAATATGGGCGATGACTGTGGTACCGGCGTGGCGTTTACGCGTGATCCGGCGACCGGCAAGAAGGGTCTGTTTGGCGAGTTCCTGACAAATGCACAGGGCGAGGACGTAGTAGCTGGTGTCCGCACTCCGATGCACATCAGCGAGATGGAGCAGAAGTTCCCGGAGGCATTTGCACAGTTTACCTCCGTTTGCAGCACCCTGGAAGATCATTACCGTGACATGCAGGACATGGAGTTTACCGTAGAGAATAATAAGCTGTATATGCTGCAGACGCGTAATGGTAAGAGAACCGCGCAGGCGGCTTTGAAGATTGCCTGCGATCTGGTAGATGAAGGCAAGAGAACCGAGGAAGAAGCAGTTGCGATGATCGACCCGCGGAACCTTGATACCCTGCTTCATCCGCAGTTTGATTCCTATATTCTGCATAAGGCAGTGCCGCTCACCAGAGGTCTGGGCGCTTCGCCGGGAGCTGCCTGCGGCAAGATTGTTTTCACGGCTGAGGACGCGAAAGCCTGGGCAAACAGAGGCGAGAAGGTGGTTCTGGTTCGTCTGGAGACTTCTCCGGAGGACATCGAGGGTATGAAGAACGCGCAGGGTATCCTGACTGTCCGCGGCGGCATGACGAGCCATGCGGCAGTAGTAGCGCGTGGAATGGGTACCTGCTGTGCATCCGGCTGCGGCGATATCGCGATGGACGAGCTGCACAAGAGATTTACCGTAAATGGCAAGGAATTCCACGAGGGTGATGAGATTTCGATCGATGGCTCGACTGGTAATGTATATGAAGGTCTGATCCCGACCGTTGACGCGACGATCGCGGGTGAGTTTGGCCGTATTATGACCTGGGCTGACCAGTACAGAAAGCTGAAAGTAAGGACAAACGCAGATACGCCGAGAGACGCGCGCAAGGCTCGTGAGCTGGGAGCGGAAGGTATTGGTCTGTGCCGTACCGAGCATATGTTCTTCGGCGAGGAGAGAATTGACGCCTTCCGTGAGATGATCTGCGCGGAGACAACCGAAGAGAGAAGCTGCCCTGGATAAGATTCTTCCGTATCAGCAGGCAGATTTCGAGGCACTCTATGAGGCGATGGAAGGCAACCCTGTCACCATTCGTTTCCTGGATCCGCCTCTTCATGAGTTCGTTCCGACTGAGGAGGAAGACATCCGCAAACTCGCGGACGCGCAGCATAAGAGTATGGAGCATATCCGTACGCAGATTAATGCGCTCAAAGAGTTTAACCCGATGATGGGGCACCGTGGCTGCCGTTTGGATGTTACCTTCCCTGAGATCGCGAAAATGCAGACGATGGCGGTGATCCGCGCGGCGATCAATGTGCAGAAGAGACATCCGGACTGGAAGGTAGTGCCGGAGATCATGATCCCACTTGTAGGCGATGCGAAAGAGCTGAAGTTTGTAAAGAAGACCGTTGTAGAAGTAGCTGAGAAGGAAATTAAGGCTGCTGGTGTTGAATTGAAGTATGAAGTCGGTACCATGATTGAGATCCCGCGTGCGGCACTGACTGCGAATGGCATCGCGAAGGAAGCGGATTTCTTCTGCTTCGGTACGAATGACCTGACACAGATGTGCTATGGCTTCTCCCGTGATGACGCGAGCAAGTTCCTGACCTCTTACTATGACGCGAAGATTTTCGAGAATGACCCGTTTGCGAAGCTTGACCAGAATGGCGTTGGCAAGCTGATGGAGATGGCGATTGAGCTTGGCCGTCCGGCAAATCCGGATCTGCACTTCGGCATCTGCGGCGAGCACGGCGGCGATCCGTCTTCCGTAGAGTATTGCCATAAGATTGGCCTTGACTATGTATCCTGCTCACCTTTCCGTGTACCGATTGCGAGACTTGCGGCAGCGCAGGCAGCGATCGCGGATAAGAAAGCGTGATCTTTGGATAAATAAACTCGTAATTGTTCCTCATCACGGAACAGTTACGAGGACTCCACTTTTACGAAAGATGCCAGGAAGTACAAAAGACTCAAAAAAAACAAAAGATTCTAAAAAACAAAAGATTTTATACTTCAAAGGTATACAAAAAAGTACAACTGAGAAAGACCCGGCCGTCCTGGAGAGATGCTTCAGGGTGGCCGGGTTTTATATTATCTGTGCTTACTGCTGACTTTTGAGGTTCAGAGTCAGCAGAGAAAGTACACCTTCTCCTGTATAGATCAGGTAAAGCTCCTGTTCTTTTGCTGTAAATTCTACCTTTGTTTCTGACGTCTTCCACCAGGGAGAAGCTGTCAGTGTCATTTGCGCTCTTGCATCAGAGTCGAGCGAAGTGTGGATTTCAAGAATTCCGTCGCCGGACGCCCGGTATATGACCTCCACTTTTTTTGTCTCCGGCAGATTGATATATTTATAGCCGACCATATCACCGTTCTTGATGTTCGCAACAAAACGTTCTCCGTCCGTACAGGTGATGTAAGGAAAGTCTGCTTCCACGTTTGTTCTTCCAAGGGAGGACAGTGCGCCCATGTGGCCATTTGTAAGATTGCAGCAGTATACAGCCGGGTAAGACGCATCCCCGGAGAGCGGTTTTTCGTTCATGCCGCTTGTTGTGATGGTTACCTGAGCAATTCTGCCATTTGCGTCAAAAGACACCCGTTCCGCGCATCCCTGCCGATTATACTGATTCAGCGAAGTGTGCCGATGATAGAAGATATACCATTGCCCGCACACCTCCACAAGCCCGCCGTGGTTGTTTCCGACGGACATTAGTTTATTACTTTCTGTACGCCCCATGTATCCGACGTCTCCATTGCTGACAATTACGCCGCCATAAACAAAACCTTCCATCGGCTTATCACTGATCGCATAACAGAGCTGGTGGGTATTCACGGAAGAGTAGATCAGGTAATAGGTGCCGTTAATCTTGCGGATGGACGGGGCTTCGAAATACTCATTTCCCTCGAAAGACGTCCCTTGTCCATAATTCAGGCTTGGAAGGACGACGACGGGTCTGCTTTTGACTGTGACCATATCATCCTGAAGCTCCAGCACACTGCCGCCTTTTAAAACCTGACCCTTGTAGCGGGGAATGTTGATCTGGCACGGCGCAAAACCAAAATACAGAAAAATCCCCTCTTCTGAACAGATCACCGATGGGTCATAGGGCTGGTTGTCTGACATGACCGAGCCGTCCGGGTAATGCACTCTTCCGTAAAATTTATATTTTCCGGCCGGCGTGTCGCAGACAGCTACGTGGATGGAATCCTGGAATTTTATACAATAATACAAATAAAACCTTCCGTCAGGCCCTTGTACGACGTCTGGCGCGTATAGTGGAAGTGCATCTGTATTATAGGGGTCCTGGTCTTTGTGATAAATTACGTTTTCAAACCGCCAGTCTGACAAATCGTCCACAGGCGCGGACCAGGCGACGTAATCCAGCTCACAAAATTCATTTCCATTTTCCAGATCATGGCTCCCAAAGATGTAGAGCCTGTTATAGAATACATGCGGCTCGCCATCCGGAATATGTTCATACAGTGGAAGATAAGGGTTAAGACATTGTGTTTTCATAACAGGTATTTGTCTCCTTTCACAGGATTTCGTATTGTTCGGCTCTGCGATCGGGTAGGAGGCAGCTTGTCGGCTCCTACTCGCCCGCGCGGGTCGGGTGCGGCTTAGCCGCAAAATACTTTGCCCGACCCTGCGCATAAAAAGCAACAGAGGCACGTTCATGGATAATTTGAGTTTATCACAGAGCCGTTATAATTGCACGTTCCGGATCGTATTATTTTTGAAATATTGCGTTACTGGTGTTACAGGTCATACCACAACTATATTTACGTTATATTGTTCACTACAGATGTGACCTGTAATAATATTGCAAAAAGGTGGGAACACATTTCAGGATCATTTCATAGGAGTAACAGAATACCACATAAATATGACTGGAAAAACAACACAAAATAACAGATATATGCGTTGGATTATGTTGACATGTATAACAAATACGAGTATAATCAATGGCAGGATTTGTTTCACTATCATGATGTGCTTTGGCTACCATTCATGGCACTCATGGGAAAGGAGAATTATGGAGACGTTTCACATTGTTGATATTCCGAAGACGGAGCGGATCACGAAGCTGATTAACGACCTGTTTGCGAATATGCCGGTGATTGAGTCGGCCAGGGCGAAGCTGATGACGGAGTCTTATAAGGAGACAGAGGGGGAGCCGATTATTACACGCAGGGCGAAGGCGTTTGCGCATATTTTGCGGTACATCCCGATTACCATCCGCGACCAGGAGCTGATCGTGGGGAGCAGCACCCTGGCGCCCCGGGGCTGTCAGACATTTCCGGAGTATTCTTACGAATGGCTGGAGGCGGAGTTTGACACGGTGGCGACGCGCGCGGCGGATCCGTTTTATATTGCGGAGGAGACGAAGGCGGAGCTTAAGGAGGTACATAAATACTGGAAGGGCAAGACTACCAGTGAACTGGCTTCTGCTTATATGGCGCCGGAAGCGGCGCGGGCCATCGAGCATGGAATCTTTACACCGGGGAACTATTATTACAATGGTATCGGGCACATCACCGTTAAATATTGGGAAGTGCTGGAGATTGGCTGCGAGGGGATCATTGAGAAGACAGAGGCAGAGCTGGCTGCCTGCCGCGTGGGCGATGGCGATTACGCGAAAAAGTCGAGCTTTCTGCGGGCGGTAATCCTGAGCTGCCAGGCAGTGATGGAGTATGCCGGCCGCTATGCTGCACTGGCAAGAGAGATGGCGGGACAGTGCGCGGATCCCGTCAGACGGCAGGAGCTTCTGACGATTGCGGCGAACTGTGAGCGGGTTCCGGCAAAAGGGGCACGCGGTTTTTATGAGGCCTGCCAGTCGTTCTGGTTTGTCCAGCAGCTGCTGCAGATGGAGTCGAGCGGGCATTCGATTTCTCCTGGGCGGTTTGACCAGTATATGTATCCTTATTATAAGAAGGACATGGAGCAGGGGAAGATCACGCGTGAATTTGCGCAGGAACTGATGGATTGTGTGTGGGTGAAGCTAAATGACCTCAATAAGTGCCGCGACGGCGTGTCTGCAGAAGGGTTTGCGGGCTACAGCCTGTTCCAGAACCTGATTGCCGGCGGACAGAATGAAAACGGAGAGGATGCGACCAATGATCTTTCCTTTATGTGCATTCAGGCCTCGAAGCATGTGCATCTGCCACAGCCGTCGTTTTCTATTCGTGTCTGGAATGGGTCGCCGCATGAATTTCTGATCAAGGCGGCGGAGCTGACCCGGACAGGCCTTGGGCAGCCGGCCTATTATAACGACGAGGTGATCATTCCGTCCTTGCAGAACCGGGGACTTTCGCTGGAAGAGGCGCGGGATTACTGCATCATTGGCTGTGTGGAGCCGCAGAAGGCAGGCAGAACAGACGGCTGGCATGACGCGGCATTCTTCAATATGTGCCGCCCGCTGGAGCTGGTTTTCTCCAATGGCTGGGACAAGGGCGAGCTGGTGGGAATCGAGACGGGCGACGTCACGAAAATGGAGACCTTCGAGGAGTTCTGCGACGCCTATAAAAAGCAGATGGATTACTGCATTTCCCTGCTGGTAAATGCGGACAATGCCATTGATGTGGCGCACGCCGAGCGCTGCCCGCTTCCGTTTGAATCCTGTCTGGTGGATGACTGCCTGAAAAGCGGAAGATCTCTGCAGGAGGGCGGAGCCAGGTATAACTTTACCGGCCCGCAGGGCTTCGGCATTGCGAACATCGCGGATTCCTTCTATGCGATCCGCACCCTGGTCTATGAACAGAAAAAATTTACCATGCAGGAGCTCAAAGAGGCGCTGGCGTGGAATTACGGCAAGGGGCTGGATGAGCGCGCAGCGGCAGATCTGACGACAACGATTCTAAGAGAAGCGCAGGCCTCCGGGCAGATGGTCGACGCGAATATGGCCGAGACAGTGTTGCGGACGGTGCTGAACACGAAACCAGAACCGGCGAAGCTGGCGCGCTATGAGGAGATTCATTCTCTGATTGAGGGGGTTCCGAAGTATGGCAACAACATTCCGGATGTCGATCAGCTGGCACGGGAGATGGCTTATTATTATACCAAACCGGTTCAGACCTTCCGCAATCCGAGAGGCGGATGGTATCAGGCAGGGCTGTACCCGGTTTCCGCGAATGTGCCGCTTGGCGCGCAGACCGGCGCGACGCCGGACGGACGGTACGCACATACGCCGGTGGCGGACGGCGTTTCTCCATCCGCGGGCAGAGATGTGAAGGGACCGACGGCGGCGGCAAGCTCGGTGGCGCGGCTGGATCATTTTATTGTATCGAACGGCACTCTGTTTAACCAGAAATTCCATCCGTCCGCGCTATCCGGCCGGGAAGGCCTGGAGAAGTTCGTGGCGCTGATCCGCGGGTTCTTTGATCAGAAGGGCATGCATATGCAGTTTAACGTGGTCAGTCGCGAGACACTGCTGGACGCGCAGGAGCATCCGGAGAATTATAAGCAGCTGGTGGTGCGCGTCGCGGGCTACAGCGCGCTGTTTACAACACTTTCCCGTTCCCTGCAGGATGACATTATCAACCGCACCGAGCAGGGGTTTTGACTTTCTCGTACTTTGGCATATACGGGCAAGAGGAGGACGATATGGATTACATGGACACGACCGGCCGCGTTTTTGATATTCAGCGGTATTCCATTCACGACGGTCCGGGAATCCGTACAATTGTATTTTTGAAAGGCTGCGTGCTCCGCTGCCGCTGGTGCTGCAATCCGGAGTCGCAGGAATACCGGATTCAGAAGATGATGGTGCAGGGGGAGGAAAAGACGATTGGCAGGGATGTGACGGTGCGTGAGATGCTTGCCGAAGTGGAACAGGATCGCCCGTACTATTCCCGCTCTGGCGGCGGGATGACGCTCTCCGGCGGCGAATGTCTCTGTCAGCCGGAATTTACCGCGGCTCTGCTGCGGGCGGCAAAGGAGCATGGCATCAACACCGCGATTGAGAGTATGGCCTGCGCACCCTGGGAAAAGATTGAAACGATTCTTCCCTGGCTGGACCGCTATCTGATGGATATCAAGCACATGAACGGGGCGAAGCATAAGGAATTTACGGGCAGGGACAATGCCCTGATGCTGGAAAATGCCAGAAAAGTGGCGCTTTCCGGGCAGACAGAGCTGATTATCCGGGTACCGGTCATTCCTACATTCAACGATTCTGTGGAAGAGATTCAGGCGATCGCCCGCTTTGCTGCAACGCTGCCCGGGGTGCGGAAAATTCATCTTCTGCCGTATCACCGGCTGGGTCAGGATAAATATGACGGACTTGGCCGGGAATATCAGATGAGAGAGATTCTTCCCCCGACTGCGGAGCATATGGATATGCTGAAGAAGGCGGTACACGTGGTCTGCGCTCTGGACTGCCAGATCGGGGGGTAAAAAAGCAGTTCTTATGAACGGCAGGCAGCAGATCGAACTGCTGCCCGGAACTGCGAAACAAAACGAAATCCAACACAAAAACACAGAAAATCCAACAAAAATCAACAAGAAATACTTGACGGATTGTGTGGAGTGTTGTAGGATAGATGCTAGAAAAAAGGTTAATTGTAACTATTCAGAACAGCAGGAGGCAGAATCATGGTAAATGAGTATGAGATCAAAAAACAGATTTGCGACATTGGAAAGCGTATCTATGATCGCAACATGGTAGCGGCGAATGACGGAAATATTTCCGTTAAGCTGAATGACAATGAGTTCCTCTGCACGCCGACCGGTGTCTC
>JAJBUL010000161.1 GCA_020860365.1 Clostridiales bacterium
CAAACGCACTCAGATATTCCTGGTCCAGCCAGAGCAGCCGCTCCTCAATATCCATGTTTCCATAAAAATAAATATAGCTGTTTGACGGATGATAATACTTTTTATGAAAAGCCAGAAAATCCTCGTACGTCAGTTCCGGAATATTCTGCGGATTGCCGCCCGAATCCACGCCATACACTGTATCCGGAAACAGGCTGTTCATAATCTCGCGCTCCAGCACATCCTCAGGAGAAGAGTACGCACCCTTCATTTCATTGTAGACAACACCATTGATCTCTATCTCGTCTGCAGCATCTTCAAGCTGGTAGCTCCAGCCCTCCTGGCGGAAAATCTGTTCATTCCGGTAAATATTCGGGTAAAACACTGCGTCCAGATAGACATCCATCAGGTTACAAAAGTCTTTGTCATTGCAGCTCGCGATCGGATAAACCGTCTTATCTGGATAGGTCATCGCATTCAAAAAGGTATTCAGGGAACCCTTCACCAATTCCACAAATGGATCCTTCATCGGAAATTTCCGGCTGCCGCAAAGCACACTGTGCTCCATAATATGCGGCACACCCGTGCTGTTCGTCGGAAGCGTCTTAAATGCAATGTCAAACACCTTATTTTCATCGTCATTCTGAAGCACCAGAATGCGTGCCCCGCTTTTCTTATGGCGAAGCAGGTAACCATCTGAATGGACATCCCCAATCCACTCATGCTGCAGCAGCTCGTACTGCGAAAGCAATTCCATGTTCATATAATTTTCCTTTCTTTTTCTTAAATTGTGTAAGCAGCCGACTTATTTCCCGACTTATTTCAAAGCTCTGGACCGATTGCAGTCCATTTTCTTGAAACGATGTAGTATTTTCATAATTCACTTACTCCCGGCCTTAACCAGTCCTTTTCTACAGTAACCCGCATACAGCACCCCAGTCAGTATTCCACCCAAAAACAAAAATATCAGAATTGCCGCAGCACAGTGCGCGAAAAATTCATCCGGCAGAATCAGGATTACCGGGTCTGTAACAGGGTCAAACAGCCAGTAATCATTGTTAAAAAAGAGTTCATGGAAGCGTATAAAAAAAGAATCCCAATTTGCAGCCGCCAGAATTCCCAGGACAATCGGAATCGCGAATGTGAAAACAGACAACAGCTTCAGAGCTCCAACATTTGCCGCAAACCGGGATTGCTGCAATCGTTGGGACTGTCCTTTCTTTTCCGACCGTGTTCCATTCCGTAATCTTCTGCGCCGGATGAAAGCCGCTACACCGAACACTGCCAAAGCCGCGCCAGTCACAAGAAGCAAAATCTGCAGCGCCACAAAGATCCTCTTTACTTCTCTGAAATGTGTCGCCGCATTCTCCGACATCGGGAAATCCGGAAATTCCAGCTCATCCACGCCCTTAAACAACAGATTATAATCAATCAGAGCATCATAATTTGCGCGGATCACCTCTTCTGAATAGCCTGTCTCACTCTCCAGATCCAGATAGCCAATATCAAAATAATAGATACAGCGAAGATTCAACACCAGAGTCACAGAAAAACAGGTCAAAAACAAAAAGCCAATCAGTGCCAGTACCAAATTGCCCGGCGTCAGAATTCTTTTTTTCATGCAGTCCTTCCTTTCCCATTCGGCCTCCAAACTTTTTGTTTCCTGATCATTCTCTCCCAGAACCTTTACGTGCCTTCTCTCTCCAGAATTGTCTCCACGCTATAGTATCACAAAAAGATTCTCTTGTAAAACAGAAATCGGACAGGATGTGCATTCACATCCTGTCCAATTTCGAAACCACTCGGAATGGTTATCTATTTTGCGTTATCTCTGTCCTGACAAGCAGAGCTCGAATCGCATGCGTCCTGTTATCTTTCACTTCTTCTTCTGCGGATAAATACGACAAGCAGAATGACGAAGATCAGGCAGGCCACGACCGCCACTGCCGCTACCGCAAAGAGCGGGGTCGAATCGCCAGTCTCTACGGATTCAAGTGAAGTCACAATATTGAAAGTAACCGAGGTGGTGGACGTCGTACCATCCGCTACCCAGGAACTGCCGTCATAGACCTGTCTTGCAAAAGTCACATTCAACGTATACTCACCGGTTGACTTAATCGACATTGAGGTCTCATACGGAGAGGAAGACCAGGTATTGGAAACATTGCCGATCGAGTATCCAGTCGGTACATAACGGATGTCGCCCGGGTTCGGGTTGGTATTTGACATACCGGCTCCCACCGGCGTAAAGGTCAGTTTTTCATTTGCCACATAGGAACCACCAGAAGTGATCCCGCTGATATAATTGTCCGATGCAGTCGGGCCATCCTCATAGGTAGCTGAAACTGTCACATCGCTTGCAGGCATTGTGAAAGTCGTCGTTGCTCTGGAAGAGTCCGCAAATGTCACATTGCCGCTTGTCGCTGTCCACGTACTGAATTCCTTACCGCTCGCCGGATAATTCGAAGAAATAGTAACTGTATCTCCATAGTAATAACTGGTCTGGCTTGTGCTGCCATTTTCTACCGTAACCGTATACTGCACCTGCTTATAAACCGCTGTCAGAGCCACATCCGCCGACGGCATCGTGAAAGTCGTCGTAGAAGCGGACGCGTCTGTAAGAGTCACATTCTGCGTATCAACTGTCCAGTAATCAAAAGCATAGCCTGCAGCCGGTTCCGCAGCAGTAATCGTAATCACTACACCCGCGACATTCTCTGTATAATCAGCAGTGCCATTTGTCAGGGTGACGCTGTAAGTCACACCCGTATAATTTGCCACAAAGGTCAAATCCTCTGTAACCGTTACAGTCACTGTAGAAGATGTCGCATTGTCCCCAAGGTCATAGGCGCCGTCATTGACCGTCCAGCCGGAGAATTCCTCTCCGCTCGCGCTCGCATTTGCCGTCACCGTCACCTGTGTGCCTTCCTCATAAGAATGCTCTGTATAAGAGCCATCCAGAAGTCCGTTGGAAACCTTAACGGTATATGTGTTCGGCAGGCTTACGTATACTGCCGTAACTTCCACATCGCCATCCGGCATGGTAAAGGTTGTCGTCGCTGAAGTATCATTCGCGAATGTAACCTCTGCGGAACCAGTACTGGACCAGTGGTCAAATTCCATTCCATCCGGCGCTTCCTCCGCGGCAATACTCACAGTGCTGCCATATTCAAACGTACCTGTAGTCGCACCTGAACCGGTCGTGCCACTGACTACGGTCACCGTATGTGTTGCTACATCGAAGATCGCGGAAAGAGAAACCTCCCCATCCGGCATCGTGAAAGTCCATGTCCCATCGCCAGCCGCGGTCAGTGTAATCGCCGCATCATTCGTAATCATCCAGCTGGAGAATATCGTTCCAGTGGAAGCCGCCGGCTGCGCCACCGTTACCGTGTCGCCGACTGCATAATTGCCTACAAGTGTTCCATCCACAGTCACTGCATACGTCGCTGCCACAGTCTCTGACTCGGTCTCAGACTCCGTCGCGGCCGTTTCCGATTCTGTCGCGGTCGTCTCAGAAGCAGTGGTTTCGTCTGTCAAATCAATCACCACGATGCCATCCGCGTCGTCGTCTGTATCCGCCGCAGCCACCGTATCCGCTGTCGCAATTGTCTCTTCCGCTGCTGTCGTGTCTGCTGTCGCATCTGTCTCTTCCACTACCGTCGTGTCCGCTGTTGTCTCTGCCTCATCCGCCGTATCTGCTGTCACAATCGTACCTGCAGCTGACGCATAGCTGGCCACTATTGTCACATCCGCTGACGGCATGGTAAAAGTAACCGTCTGCTGGGAAAGATCATCCAGCGTCACATTCAGAGAAGCCACATACCAGGAGGAGAAGGTATATCCATCCAAATTCTCCGCAGTCAGGGTAACCGTGTCGCCCTCTGCATAAGTAAGAGTCTCTGTCCAGGCATAGCCATCCGCGCCTGTATCATAATTCACCGTCAGCGCCGCATAAGTAATATCCGCTGTCAAAGGAGAATCATCACCAATCACAACCACATCCGCAGATACTTCCGGCGTCGTATCAGAGCTGCCAGTATCAGTCAAAGCCTCCGTTGTGTCCGGCTGACTATCCGCAGCTGCCGAATCATCCAGGCTGTCAGATGTCGTTACATCCGCATCTGCCGCAGCGATCTCCTGATAAGTAGCAGTAACCGTAAGCTTCGTCCCCGGCATAGTAATGGTCGTCTCCTCACTGAAAGGATCCGTAATCACCACATCGTCTTCGGAATCGATCACCCACTCGGCAAACTCATAACCCTCGTCCGGCGCCGCTGCTGTGATCGTCACAGTCTCACCGCTCTGATAATACGCGATATCCCTGCTTGACTCTTCTGTTGTCATTGCGGCTTTTTCTTCGTCCGTGAACGAGTAGTGATTATCTGTCGTAGCACCCTGATCCGACGTCCAGGCAGATACAGATGTACCATCTGCCACAGTCAGAACATAACCGACCGGAATCAGCTGAATCGAAGCCGGAGTAACCGTACCGTCCTCTGCAGTCACAGCATCCGTATAAGTCACTCGATAGACCGTATCTTTATCCGAAGAATTCGTCCAGGTGCCATTCTCTGCACTAAGCGTTCCTTCCTCATTTACAATCGCAATCACCGTGCCGTCTGCAATCCCTGTCAGGCTGTCACCCGGAAAGAGCACTGTCTTTTGTTCACTTGTACTCACCGAGGAAGCCTCGTAAGAAGTCGCCGCCATCACCTGCGCCGCCGGAACGCACCCCATCACGCAGCAAAGCAGCAGGCTTAAAATCTTTCTCTGCATTTTTTTCATAGTATACCCCTACCTTTCGTCTCATTTCATGCAAGTTCGTCTGGCATTTGAGATACTGCGATTATAGCATAGCGTTTCGTAAAACAAATGATGGTTTTTCTGTGATTTTCTTAAATGTTTCTTAATCGGGAATCCTCTCTCCACGCGATTTTCCCATTGCGCTGGCCATATTCCATTTTAAAAAATAAATGCCACCTTCAGATCTCCCTGCGCGCCTTTTCCACGTTCAAACGCTTCCTCCCAGTTCTCAAGTTTAAAGGTACTTGTCACCACGCCGTCCGTTTTAAGGTTGCCCTTCAGCATATTCTCGATCACAAACGGATACGCATACGGACTTAAATGGGAACCGCGGATATCCAGTTCCTTGCGGTCACCAATAATCGACCAGTCTGCCACCGTAGCCTTGCCAAACACGCTGAACTCTACAAAAACACCCAGTTTCCGGATAATCGTAAGTCCCTGGATCACGCTCGCCGGATTCCCCGTTGCTTCAATATAAACGTCACAGCCATATCCATCCGTCAAAGCCTTAATTTCTTTATCCAGATCACACTCACCCGGATTGAACACCAGATCCGCTCCGAATTCTTTCGCCTTTTCCAGGCGGTTTGGCTGCATATCCAGAGCAATCAGCAGCTTCGGATTCTTCATCCTCGCATAGGTAATCATGCCCAGACCAAGCGTACCTGCTCCAGAAATCACCACAACGTCTTCATTAGAAATTGTCGCCCTGTCCACCGCATGCTTCGAGCAACCGTACGGCTCAATCAAAACCGCCTGCTCCACGGAAAGCTCTTCCGGCACCCTGCTGATCACACAATTCTTCGGGTACCTGACATACTCCGCCATCCCGCCGTTCGTGTAATACATATACCCCAGCATGTCATGAGGCTGGCACATCCAGTAATGGCCGTCCCTGCAGAACCTGCACTTGCCACACGGGACAATCTGATCCGCGGTAATCCGGTCTCCCAGCTCGTATCCTTCCACATTCTCACCCATCTGGACAATTCTCCCGAAAAACTCATGTCCGGGAATAAATGGCGGCTTCACCCAGGAAGGCTGGATCTCGTCTCCCCAGAACATCGCCGCTCCTGTTTTACACTTGAGATCTCCCGCACAGACGCCGCACGCTTCCGTCTTAATAATAATATCATCCGGTCCGCATTCCGGCACCGGATATTCCGGTTCAAAACGATAATCATCCTTACTGTAAGCGACCAGCGCCTTCATTGTCTTCGGTATTACACCTCTGCTCCCCATAATCTTACTACCTCATCCTTTCCTCAAAAACCACCTGATGCTGCTCACATAATGCATTCATGGATACTGCTTTGGTGAACGTAAAAAACGCCGCCTGCCTGTCTCCTTCTGAACCTGTGCACTGTAACTTACACTATTTTTATTCAGGAAAGCCAATTTGTCAATGGGATTTCTACCATAAACTCAAAAATCTCCTGATCTTTCAGGTGACTCTCCATCGTTTCCCCCGTACAGATTCGTGGAGCATTCCGCTCCCGGTTGCGCCTCCTGTGCCATATCATGCCTGTCACGATCCCACCAAAAAAGACCTCAGCGATCATTCTCACTGAGATCTTCAGGCAGGACTGCCAGGATTCGAACCTGGAAATGACGGAGTCTTAAGTCCGTTGTTCGAGGCGCCTCTAATGCCCAATATCAGCGGATTTTTCGGAAGTCAGATTCAAAAATTGACCTATGGATTGACCTATGTACTTCATTTTTCCTTAAAACAGCTTTTCTTCGTCCCTCTAAATGCATTAATCAGTCGGTTCTTTACTTCATCATCATCTTTAAAGATTTCCATCCAGACAGAAAAGAATCCATATCCAAGCGCCAGCACAACAATCTGATCAAGATAAGTATCTCTTTCAGATGAAACTTTTACTTTTTCCCATGCCTGCCTGTTTCCAGTCGCTATGTTACGAACCTCGCTTCTGGCTCCATATCTTCTATCCTTGTCACCTGGTTTGATCGGGATATTTCCCAATCCGACCAGTTCGTATAAATTGTAGGCTTTACCCCGTATTTCATCTCCCGCTTCTAAAAGGTACTCTTCATTTGGTACTGGTACATCTCCACGATACGAGAAAGTGTGGAATGTATCATCCTGATCCGGCCACAGGTATTTATTCAAATCTCCAGCTTTCACCTTAGTCCCTTTTCTGGTATTGCAGTATTTACAAGACAGCAGGAGATTGCCCCACGCAGTCCAAGCACCGCCCGCCATTTTCGCTTCCTTGTGTTCTACTTCCGGAGCGTGTCTGATATTCATCTCACAGAAAGAACAATAAGGACCCAAACGCTCTTCCAGATATGGTTCAGCGTCCTGATATTTTTTAAAGGCAACAGCTGGTGCAGCACCTTTATCTACTGGTCGCATTTATCCTACCATCTCCACTTTCTTTTCCAGGTACTTCTGATACATCAATGCGCTGTACGCCGGGTTATCACTATACTCAGCAGTCAAAAAATCCAGTTCTTCTTTCAACTCCATCAATCTTTCCGGTGAAACATCATCTGCGTTCAATGCTTCAAAGTAAGCTTTCGCGGCATCATACATTTTCTGCTTTTTCTCACTATATTTTGGATTCCTGACACCCATAATTGTTTCAGCAATATCTTCGATACTCTGTCCGGAATATTCTTCCTCAATTTCACCATCCAGAGAAATCAGCTGCCCATCATCCAATGCCTGAATAAGGAATGGGGAATGACTGGCACAAATAAACTGAACTTTCGGAAATATCGTGGTAAGAGTTCGAATGATTCTCCTCTGCCAGCTCGGATGCAGGCTCAAATCCAACTCATCAATCACAACCACCCCCGGCGTCTTGCTCAGAATATCTTCTTTCAGATAAGGATTCAAGATGCACATCCTCGTCGCGATATCTGAGACTATCTTAATCACGCCTCGATAACCATCACTCAGATCATCAAATGGAATCCAGGTACCGTCTTCCTCTACCAGAGCCAAGCCATTATACCGCAGAGAATAATCAATCCTCTGCCCCGTCTTTAATTCTTCCTCCATACTTTTGCGAATCGCTTCCATGATTAACGTATACGCCGGGAAATCCACGTTACCATTTTCCTGTGAAGAAACCTCTTTCAGGTGACGAATATAGTTAAACGGCATTTGCATACCGCGCCTAGGGTCTAAGCACCGATGATACGCATCCGTCCGATTTGGGATATCGTAGTTAAAATCAGAATTTTTGTTCTCATTCCAGAGTCTGGCTGAGCTCAAATACAGTACCAGTGGGAAAATCAGAGCAGCGTCACCCTCATCTCCGCCTTTCATTGCATTCTCCCATTTTATGACTTCCTTCTGCATCGGATTGTTTCCGGCAAATTTTGTACGATTCCCCATTTTTTCAACCAACCGCCTGTATGAATATTCTGTCTCATCCATAACCAGCAATGCCTCTACAGAACATGGATACTGCCCGATATCAGGACTGATCAGAACATCCTTCTGTCCGGTCTTCTGGGCCTTTTTGCGCACATCAACCTCTGCGATGTTACGAACAAAGCGGCTGGGCACATATGTCTTGTAAGCTGCCAGATACGCCCCTAGCGCGACATTTACAGCCTCCAGAATCGTCGTTTTTCCAGAAGCATTTTTACCAATCAGAAGATTCATCTGTTTATCCAGCTGTAGGGTTTTATCTTCAAATCTTCTGTAATTCTGCAGCTTAATCTCTTTTATATAAAAATCCTGCATCATCCATACCTCCAGATACTGTAAATGCTTCAACAACGGTCGTTCAATCAGCACATTTACTTTGTATTATAACATCCCAATATCCTTTTGCAAGTGAATTATTGGGTGTTTTGCTTTCTTGCAAAGATATGGCAGCAGTTCTGTTGCTCATCTTGAATCATACATTTCCCTCCTGGCATCTTCAATAGTTTTAACCTTTTCAACATTTGGCAGAGGATTTCCCACCCGAAAAGAATTTGCGTCTTCACGAACAGACTGCTCATCTTCCGCCTTCTGGATCAGCACTTCTTTCCCCCGGAAAGCGAATCCATACTTGCAAACTGTCTTAAGCCCCCTGGCTTTCAGGTCAGTTTCATATCTCTTAGCTTCTATTTGCTCCAGTGCCCGCTTCGCGGTCTCTTCCAGCGTAGTCTCTTTCTTCGGATCAAACACCTTAAATTCGATGATAATTCCATCCGACTTTCCATCCCGCGGTTCAATACAGACATCGTAACGGCCGAACCCGCTCTCTCGATTAGACGTAAGAATATGTGTCCGATCCAGGTCGGCAATCAGCCCCAGCGTGAATCCATGATAAAACTGCTCGGCCACATCGCTCTCAGAAGAGCCACTTCCTACATCAAAAAAGCTGAACGTCCGGGATGTCACTTTCTCCATATACCGCTGCATCCCTTCCAGATTCCCGGCAAGCAGCATACGGATAAATTCCGTGTATTCATCATAAGATTCGGCAAACCACTTCTTTACCAGCTTGTAAAAAGCTTCCCGAACTTCAAAATTCGTCAGAGCGATCTCATACCCGTTTTCCCGTTCCTGTACAATCTTCACATATCCCGTCGTAAGAAACCAGCTCCAGATTGTTTTCGAATCTCCACGCAATTCTGCATAAGTGATCGACTCATCAATCTCAGTGACAATTGTGCCACCTTTCAGCAAAATCTCAAAGTCATCCTTTATTTTAAGCGACCCCTCCCGTACCAGATTGCCTACTAACGCATTTCCACTGGTATTCATCCAATATGGGGAAAATTTCCTGGCTTTCAAATAATTCAGAATCGACCAGGGATTATAAATACCGCTGTCCTTTCCAAACTGAAACCCATCATACCAATACCGCACCTTATCCATATTATCAGACAAGCCGTAATTTTCCAAAGCTGAAAAGACTTCCTCCTCCGTAAAGCCAAAAGAATCCTCAAACTGCTCCGTCGTAGTCGTCACAACAGATATATTGTTCAAATCAGAAAAAATCGATTCCTGTGTAATTCTTGTAATACCAGTAAGAAGTCCTCTTTCCAGATACAGGTTATCTTTAAATGCAGCATGAAACATGCGCCGGATGTATTCAATGGCAGTATCCCAATAGTTCGCCGTATAAGCTTCAAGCATAGGAGTATCATACTCATCAATCAGAATCAGGACTTTTTTGCCAAAATGCTCATACATGCACTGTGAAAGGAATCTGATCGCATCCATGCAATCCTGATCAGGGGCTTTCTTCCAGATTATTTTCGAAAAATCCTCCTTCTCCGCTTCTGTCAATCTGTCCGATTGCAATAAATAGGAATGTCTCCCAAACAAATCTGCAACCAGCCGCCGCATGGCATAGCACATATCGTCATAGCTTCTCTGCTTTACATTTGCCAAGCTTAAATTAATCACCGGAAAGGTTCCCTGCATCGCCTGAAAACGCTCCTCACCCGCAATAAAGAGCCCGTCAAACAAATCCATCCGGTTCTGATACCGGACCGAGAAAAACGTTTCGACCATATTCAAAGTCAACGTCTTTCCAAAACGCCTTGGTCTCGTAATCAGTGTTACCTGATCCGCACTGTCATACCAGTATTTGATGAATCGAGTTTTATCCACATAAAACACATTTCTGCCAATGATGTCCTCAAAAGCAGTGATACCCAAAGCAACTGTTTTCTTCATGGCCGCACCTCCTCGTCACCTGGCGCCTTTATATCTCTTGATCTCGCACTCATGTTCCTTTGTCTTTTTATCATAATTGATACCCACCAGCAAGAGGTTACCTGTATAGTGTGCAAGTACTCCATTGTATCTTTTTTCCTCAATCTGTCTGAGCGCCCCGTCTGCCGATTTATCATATTTCAATTCAATAATCATCGCAGGTTTATCCGAACCGCTCCTCGGTATAAAGGCTAGGTCAGCAAAGCCTTCGCCAGAAGGAAGCTCCCGGATAATCGTATAGTCTCTTTTTGCTGTAAAATACGCAATCGTAAGCGCACAGCTCAAGGAATTCTCGTCATTATACTGCAAAACGGATGTATTCAATGCATGTACCCGGCGCAGACCTTCAGCCACCGCTTTTGTGTCTCCCTTAATGGTCGCCCTCAGCAGTTTTTCTGAATCAATGAGAGAATCCTGCACATCCTGCCAGCTTTCACCTTCTACCGCATTCTGAAATTCATCGGCGATTTCCTGATTGGGAATATAAGCTTCTTTCGTCGTAACATCATACGCCAGATACCCCAAATGAACAAGTAATGTCAGGACATCATCCTTACTCTTTAAAATCGTCATATCATTCTGGAATCTACGAGTGGCAATTTTAACCCGATTTCCACCAAGCATATCTATAACAGCATCTTTCAGCCCATCCTTATTCATACTGATATAGTCTTTCAAAGGCTCATACGATTCGGATTCTGCCCAGTATGTCTTAAAACGCCTGTATTTTATCGCACTGATAACAGAATTTGGATTATAGACTGATATAAGGTCTGAAAACTCATAGCCATCATACCACCTTTTCATTTCGCTAAAATCCACCTGATACTGTTCACATAGTGCACGTACTTCTGTCTCTGTAAATCCCACATATTCTGTCAGCATGAGCGGATCTGTCATCGTATATTCCCGGCAGTCTGTCAGGGCAGACTGCGTACCGTATTTCTTTACCGGGAGGATACCGGTCATATACGCACCCGCAAGAATCGTGTCTGTAATCTGCGCATTCTTATACAGGCTCCGAAGCAGCCAAATATACTGCTCCTGCAGTGATATATCGTCCTTCGCTTCGCGAAACAAAGCATCCCATTCGTCAATGATGAGGAAAAACTGATTCCCAGTCTTTTTCGTCACGGCCAACATTGCGTCCGCCAGGTAATCTTCCGTATCGCTCACACATCCAGGAAAAGCTTCCCGCAGTTCCTGAATGACGCTGTTTTGAAGGTCAGCCACAAGATTCTTACCACTATATTTCATACGAGCAAGAAAGCCCGTAATATCCAGGTAAATGACGTCATATCGGTTCAGATTTTTTTCAAACGAATCCATATGAGATATTTGAAGTCCTTCAAATAATGCCCTTGAATCGCAGCTCTTATCATAATAAGCACACAGCATTTTTGCAGCAAACGATTTACCGAAACGTCTGGGGCGACTCACACAAGTCAATTTGTCAGCCGTATTGAGCGTACTGTTAATAAAGTCAATTAATCCGGTCTTGTCCACATATATTCCATTCCGGATCGTCCGGAACCCACTGTTTCCACTGTTCAAATATGTCCCCATTTTCTCATGCCCCCTGTCTTTGCAGTGCACAATCTAACTTTCATTTTCCTTTATATATAGTATAGCATAACCCCGGCAATCTTACTATAAGCAAATGGGGAAAGAATGAAAACTTCTTTCCCCATTTT
>JAJBUL010000231.1 GCA_020860365.1 Clostridiales bacterium
CATCGTCGGACTGCTTTTGCTGACAGCCGTCATCTTTGCCATATGCAGACTGATACGGAACCACAGAGAAGGCAAATGCAGCGGCGGCTGCCCCGGCTGTTCTCTTGCCGGAAAGTGCCATCATTCAAAGCAGTGATGTTTGATTCAGAAGGCAGTCAATGGACAGCAGATGAAAGTGAGGTGATGGAGGGATGACGAAAACGATCGCAGAAATCGAAGGAATGTCCTGTGGAATGTGTGAAGCACATATCAATGATGTGATCCGCCGCTCTTTTGACATCAGGAGCGTAAAGTCCTCACATAAGCAAAACAAAACGGAGATTATTTCAGCATCTCCCATTGATGAGGAGAAATTACGAAAGGCAATAGCAGATATTGGCTATCAGGTGATTTCTGTTCAGAGCGAGGAATATGTGAAAAAAGGGTTATTTCGATAGGAAATTCCAATATCCCGCTCTGTGTAGCACTAACACAATTGAAATAGGGCAGCTGATAGATATTGATTCCTTGCCGCTATTGCCAATGCCAAAATGATTGAAGTAGAGTGAAAGTTGTGAAATGACTGTTATTTTTAGTATACTTGTATATGCAGACCTCCCGGGGAATTTTCCGCTGGGAGGTTTTTCTGATAAAAAGCTTGACTCTATGATGGTCATATAGTTTATGATAATCGTATTCCATTGGATGAAAAGGCGGCTGTTAAAAACTATGAGTTGAAATAACTGCCGACTCTTAGAAAATTGGAATGAGTAAAAAGAAAGGATAAGAATATCATGGATACAAAAAACAGGATTGAAATATTAAAGGACAGGTTAAATAAGCTGGTCGCTAACGACAAAGAGAATATTGGAGCGCAGAGAAGAATCCGGAGGGAAATACGGAACCTGGAGAAATCCTTACAGGAAGCGCAGCCGGTATGTCAGGAAACGGCCGGAGAATAAGCAGGATATGGGTAAAATTGATAAAATAAGCAGATACGCTGCAAAACGAAAGTCTGGGAAGTTAAGAACGCTTGCCTATGACAGTGACAAGGCAGTCCGTATGGCTGCAATCGAAGGCCTGGGGAAAGTGGCTGATGATACCTCCGCAGAAAATGCGCTGGTTATGCTTCTGGGAGACAGTGATTGTGAAATAACGGATGCTGCTGCCGCAGCTCTTGAAAACTTTAGCAGCAATTATGCCAGAGTTCGGCTGGAATATTATTATGCGAAAAAGAAAGACAAGGTAGCTTTAGAGACTCTCAGGGCTTCCTATACGCAGGAAAATCAGGCAGTTAAGGACCGGGAATGGTAAGGCTGGCAGTCATGCTTCAATTTTACGCGGTTCCTGGCGCGGTCCGTACAGAAAGACAAACATATGATACGGAAAGGAAAAGGTGGTGTCATGTGCTGAAGGAGGCTCAAAAGCTGGATGCAATTGCCTGGAAAGCCGGACAGGAGAAGATATCGTATGGGAAATTTATTATTTCTTTATCAGAGGATGAAAAGAAACAGATTTATGAAGAATACGAACTCCAGTATAATGAAAAACAGGAAGAGGAAAATAAGCGTATTCTGAGAATGAAATTGAATGCCGGTGCGCAGAAAGATAAGGGAAAACAAAGAAAAAACAGACCGATTTGGTGAAATCACGGGATGTTATGAAATGGGGAGTTGTAAAGGCAGCTGTTGGAATTGAAAACCGACAGCTGCCTTTTTTGATGCGCAGGGCCGGACAAGGTATTTTGCAGCTAAAGCCCACGTCATAAGGAATCCTCCGACTTCGTCGGCAATCCTTATGACATTGCATCCGGGTCTACGCTCCGCTCTCCGCTGCCGCTCCGGTCGTTGCTAAACGTCTGCCACTGGCAGACAGCAACGGTCGGCGAATATCCCGTCCAATGGACGGGATGCCACCCGGCGAGGGCTAAACGGATGTCCACTGGACCTCCAGCGCCGCGCGGGCGAGTAGGAGTTCGGCCAGCTGCCTCCTACTCGATTTCACAGGGCTGCGTAAGGAGTTTTCAGGAATTTGCTAATTCTGCCCCGAGCAAGTATCCTTCTGTAAGCGTCCGTCCGACTGCTACGCCGACAATGTATTCCGGATAGTTGTGTGCGAAGAATCCTCCGCTGCAGTCACCGGCAGCATATAGTCCTTCAATCGGGCTGCCATCGCTGTCAAGCACCTGCATTTCGGTGTTGATCCGCAGGCCGTCCAGGGTACATAAGAGGCTGGCACCCTGGCGGCAGCCGTAGTAAGGCGGTGTGTTGACCGGAAGGAGGCGGTAGGCTTCCTTGCCAAAATCTTCATCTTCTCCTTTTTCACACAGCTCATTGTATCTTTCTACTGTAGCGACAAAAGTATCAACCGGTATGTTCAGTTTTTCAGCAAGCTCTTCCAGTGTGTCTGCAGACTGGATCAGTCCGGCTTCTTCCAGACCGCCAAGGAGACCCTGTTCGGCTTCATAGCTGAAAATCTGCAGTTTGCCGCCGCTTTCGCTTGGCTCAATCCGCGCACAGCCAATCTGCTGAAACTGCTTTACCTGTTCCATCCAGTTGCTGTCGTAAATGGTATTGTAAAGATGGCCCGGCTCCATATAAGCCGCATGGAGGATAAAGTCGTAAGGTACGCTTTCGTTGCAGAACCGTTTGCCGTTCAGGTTTACCTTCAGCCAGGGCTGGCTTCCAAGATGGAAATATCCGCTTTTATCCCAGTTGCCATCAGATGTTTCTCCCGGGGCTATGACACCGCGGTCAAAGAGCATGGCAGTCGGATCAGGATCTTTATCCGCCCCAATCCACATAGCTGCTTTGATGCCGTCGCCGGTGTTGAGGGAGGAGGCGTCCGCTTCGACAGTACTCAGGTAAGCATCCGGGTTCAAAGCGGCGAGCATTTCTTTATTGTATGCGTAGCCGCCGCAGCAGAGGGCGACGCCCTTTGAAGCATTGATGCGGATATAGCTGCCGTCTGGGTTCTGTGCGATTGCCCCGGTGACCCGCCCGTCTGAATTTTGTTCCAGCTTCACCAGTGGGGTTTCATAGCGGATTTCGGCACCATTATCCAGGGCATAACTGGTCAGGCTGCTCAATCCGTATGAAGCGGTTGCTTCGCTGTAATAGTTTTCCTCTGTGTTGTCCTGGAAATTATGCATAACAGGCGGTACATAGTAGGTATCGTGGCCGCCCTGGCCAACATCCCATTCCATATGGAGAGAGACATCCGGATTATACTGCTTTACTATGCTGTAGTACCAGTCAATCGCTTCCCCACTGTGGTTGATCCAGAGACGGATCAGGCTCTCATCGCAGCGGTGACTTGCGTAACGGCAAAGCTCAGCCGCAAGCTTATTTTTGTCAATATCAATATTTGCTGCGTCTGCTTCTTCTGTTCCTACAGCTCCAAGCCAGTGGCGTTCATTCATACTGCTGATGCTTTTTTCGATTACCAATACGTTTGCACCGTTCCCCGCCGCTCTGGCGGCTGTCATAAGTCCTGCATTCCCTGCGCCCACCACAAGGACTTCAGTGTTAACCGTTTCAAGGATTTCATCTTCCGATATTTCCGGCGCACTTCCGAGCCAGTCTGTATTTGAAACGGAAGCAAATGTATTTTCAGTGGAAGCAGCAACATTTTCCACGATGCCGCCATTGCTTGCCTGATAAATACAGTTTGCTGCGGCGGCCTGCACTGCGTCGCTGGTTTCCGTAGCCCCTGATATGCCGTCCACAAGGCTGCTTTGAGCATTCAGGATTTTCTCCGCCAGTTTTTCCGCGGCTGGTACGCCGATGCTTTCCGTTTCACCGGAAGCATCAATAGTTACATCCAGTATGCTGGATTCGTCAAATGTCATCGTGACAGTCACGATACCGCCATGTCCATTTGCGGATGCGGTATAGGTTCCTGGTGTGTAAAGAGCACCAGTTGCGGATGTGCTTTCCTCCGCTGATACGCCGGTATGGAAAATTCCCATTGCAGCTGTGCTCACAGCCCCGGCTGCCAGACCTTTCATAAAATCACGCCTTGAAAAACTTTTTTTCATTCCTGTTTCCTCCTTCTGTAAAATCCTTTGCTGAGATAATGCAGTATATCATTCGCTCATGCCTGAATTATAACAGGATTCCCCTTGCATTTATAATGAAAATATTTTATAATTTATAAATAAAATTTATAAAAAAGAGACGGGGACAGGCGATGACAATTCAGATGCTCAGGTGTTTTACTTCTGTTGCAAAACATTTAAGCTTTTCAAAGGCTGCAGATGAATTATTTATCACACAGCCTGCGGTAACACATCAGGTACAGATGCTGGAGTCAGAGCTGGATGTGCGGCTGCTTGACCGGACGCAGCGGAGTGTTGCCCTGACACCGTCCGGCATTTCTTTTTACGGGGATGCGGCTGATATCCTGGAGCGGATTTCTCTGGCGGTGGAACGGGTGCATGATGCGGATATATTTAAAGATACACTTTATGTGGGATGTCAGACTACTTTGCAGATGGACCGGCTGCCGCAGATCTATGAGAAATACAGGGAATGCTGTCCGGATATATACATTAATACGATAGAACTTTCTGTTGATAACAAAGGACGTTTAACACAGTCAAGGGAGTTTGACGCAGCCTTCCTTACAAAGGACTGCGCAGACAATCTGAAGGATTTTCGGTATTATCCTCTTGTTTCCGGGAGGTTCTGCTGTGTTGTCCCAACTGAGCACAGGCTGGCAGGATTTGAGGAAGTTTCGGAGGAAGATCTGGCTGGGGAGGTACTGATTTGCCTCGATACGCTGCTGTGTCCGCCTGAAATGAGCCAGATACAGACGGAACTGCGGAGAAATTGCGTGAAATCAAAATTTTACCGAAGTACGTCATCGATTTATACGGTATTGATGATCCGTGGAAACCTTGGCATTGCAGTCATGCCGGATTTTGTCTGCCCGTCGGCACCGGATATCGCGGTAGTTCCTTATAAAACAGATCTTATGCCGGAATTTGGGATAGCTGTCCGTGCAAAAAATAATCTGCGTAAAATAAAACAGTTTGTTACGGTTGCGCAAAAGGTATACTCCGGGACAGAAGCGCCCAGACAGAAATAGGAATATAATGCTTACCAGACAGGGGATGTATAATATCTCCTGTCTTTTTTCATGCACAGAGCCGGGTGGATAGGGTAGAAAGCCGTTCCCCTATCCGATTGCACACAGACGTTCTCATTATGGCGATCAAAAAAAATCAAAAATCTCTTGACTCTATGATTATCATAGGGTTTAAGATGCATCATGGATTTCATGAAACCAAAAATTTTTGAAATGGAGGCTGTATTGAGTATGACATCAGAAGCAATCGAAAAAAATCCACTTTCATCGGAACCCATCGGGGGACTGATGCTGAAATATGCAATCCCGAGCGTCATATCGCTTGTGGTAAATTCTTTGTATAACATTGTCGACCAGGTTTTTATAGGCTGGGGTGTTGGTACACTGGGAAACAGCGCAACGAATGTGATTTTCCCTCTGAACATGGTTATGATGGCGCTTGCACTTCTGCTCGGGGACGGCGGTGCCGCATACCTCAGTCTGGAGCTGGGCCGCGGTAACCAGAAAAAAGCGGAAAAGGGGGTAAACAATACTTTTTCATGGCTGATTATCACAGCGGTCCTGTTTTTTATCGTCTGCGTTATTTTCCTGAAGCCTTTAACCGGATTATTTGGAGCGACACCGGATAATCTTGAGTATGTTATGGCATATGGAAAGATTGTGCTGTTCGGTTTCCCGTTTGCCATGGTAGGATGTGGTATGTGCTCGCTGATCCGTGCGGACGGTACGCCGCAGCTTACCATGATTGCCATGGTTGCCGGCTGTGTGTCAAACATTATTCTGGATGCACTGTTTGTACTTGGGTTTGGCTGGGGCATGGAAGGCGCAGCTATCGCCACAGTGATCGGGCAGATTATCAATTTTGCAGTCAGCATGTGGTATGTACCGCGTTTTAAGACTGTAAAAATCAAAGCATCGGAAATGAAACCGGAGTTTTCCTTCCTGAAACGGATTTCCGGGCTTGGCATATCCAGCTTTGTCTCTCAGATTGCAGTCGCAATCGTTATGACCGTGATCAATTATTATCTTGTCCACTGCGGAGCAGCTTCGGAGTATGGTTCTGATATTCCGCTGGCAGCGTTCGGAATTGTAATGAAGTTTAACACCATACTGACATCTATCGTAACAGGTATCGCGACCGGCTCCCAGCCAATCGTTGGATATAATTATGGATGCGGCGATTATTCGAGGGTAAGGAAATCCTTTTATCTGGCTTCCGGAGCGGCAACGGTGACAGCCATTGTTTTCTTCCTGATTTTCCAGCTGTTTCCGCATCAGCTTACGGCTCTGTTCGGGACCCAGGGCGACTTTTTTTCTGAATTCTCTGTGTTGTCGTTCCGGATTTTCCCTCTGCTCTGTTTCCTGAATGGATTTACCACAGTGACGGCCATATTTTTCCAGTCCATCGCGAAACCGATCATTTCCGGATTGATATCGCTGAGCCGGCAGATCATCTTTTTGATTCCTGCAGTCATAATCTTCTGCAGCTTTATGGGACTTACAGGGGTGCTCTGGGCAGGACCTGCGGCAGATGGGCTGGCTTTTCTGCTGGCATTGCTGTTTATCGTCTGGGAGCTTCGGAAGCTGGGCGGTGAGAAGCATTATAAAGAGGCGGGTGCCTGAGAAAGGGCAGGATGTAAAAATGCGATCTCTAAAGCCGTGTCTTATGTGGAGTGAGAAATTGAGAGTATATAAAAAATGAGGAGGAATCAGACTTATGAAACGAATCATAACAATCAGCCGTGAGTTGGGCAGCGGGGGCCGCACCATCGGGAAGCTGGTAGCAAACCGCAGGGGAATCCCATATTACGACAGGGAACTGATAGATGAAGCGGCAAAGGTGTCCGGGCTTTCGCCCAGATACGTAGAAACTAACGAACAGAAGGCAACCGGCAGCTTTCTCTATAACCTGGTCATGGGGACCAGTTACGGCTATGGCATCCTTCAGGGGGCAAACAGACAGACGCTGCCTCTGACGGAACAGATCTATGCGGCACAGCAGGAAGTGATTACGAAATACGCAAACTCTGGCAGCTGCGTGATTGTGGGCAGGTGCGCGGATCATATCCTGAAAGGGCGCAATGATGTTCTGCGCGTGTTTATTTATGCGGATATAGAAAAACGCCTCGAACACAGTGTAAAGACCTATGGGATGTCAAAAGATACCGCAAGGGAAGAAATCGAGCAGTCTGACCGGGAACGGGCGCGTCATTACAGCGCGTTTACGGACAGAAAATGGGGCGACCGGCATAATTACGACATCATGCTGAACAGCGGTGAGCTTGGATATGATCAATGTGCAAAAATAATCTGTTCGATTGCGGAAACGGATATGTAACGGGATGTGGCTTCACCGTTTGAACGGTGGAGCCGCGATAATAAACTGAGTATAGGCCGATCCTGTATAACGAATGTGCTGCCTGCCCACGATAGGGGCAGGCGGTTTTCTGATTTCTGCCTTGAAATCCGGTAAAAGAAAAGTATAATTATAGTGAATGGCAAATGCCGTTTCCTGTAAAATCAGAATGAGGAAAAGGAGAGCAGGCGATAATGGAAAATTATCTGTCAATTGGTGAAGTGGCGAAGATCAGAAACATCGACGTCCAGTCTCTTCGTTATTATGAAAAGCTTGGAATCCTGATCCCGGCCTATATCAATCCCCAGACCGGGTATCGCTATTATTCCATGGAACAGCTAATGATACTCGATACTGTCATTTTATGTATTGACCTGGGGATACCGCTCAAGCGTTTAAAGGAATATGTCGACTCTGAAGGGCAGCTGGAGTTTGAACGGCTGCTGCGGGATGGAAAGAAAATTGCCGAAGAAAAAATAGCAAAAATAAATGCCGGCCTTGATTCGATCGACCGGACGCTGCGGCATATCAATGAACAAAAAGCCTTTCAGGGGCGGACAGGGCATTATTCGCGCTACATTTATGAGCGATTTATTCTTTCGATTCCCTGTGAGAAAAAGATGGAAGCAAAGACGTATGAAAAGAACCTGACGCATTTATTCGACCTGGCAAAGCAGGATGGTCTTCATGCTTCTTTTCCGCATGGGACGATTTCTGCCTATTCTGATGGGAAGTATCTGGGTACAAAAATGTTTCTGGAAGTAGCCAGAGACAGCTCTGACAAGGCGAAATTCTTGCCAGGCGGAAATTATCTCTGTTATCAGGAACCAAGAGAAAAACATTCCGATCCGACAGCAATCTTTCCTTGTGAGCTTTTTGCCGGAAAAGATGTGGATGTGATTGTGTCAAGTATGTCGCCGAATACATACAAGTACGATAAAGTAATTATGGAGTTTCAGGTAATCACGTAAACGAACGGTTTTCATTCCCCCAATCGCACAGTTTATCCAACACGCGGACCAGTGAATGCCCTCTTTCCGTGAGTGAATACTCATAACTGTTCAGTGCCTTCACAGTTATGAGGGGAAAAGTCCATTTAAAATCGCGCCTCCGCTGCCGCTCCGGTCGGTGTCTTCAAAGTTTGCGGTTTCTATATTTTTCATCACGCTTACCTCCGGGTAAGTACCTGACATAAAAGTTGGTACTTGTTTTAAATCTGACGCTATGATAGCATAGGTGCAGCCAAAGGGCAATCAGAAAAAATTCAGGAGGTTTATCGAAATGAGAAAAGATATAAAGACTACGGATGGCGATAAGGTGAATATTTCAAAAGTTTCTGCAATCGCCTTTGACCCATATACGCATGGATATTATAAGGTTACGGAGCGGGTGGGCGAAGCATTCAGAGATGGCCTGAAACTGAAATAACTGTGGAGGCGTTGTATGGAAATCACTGCGCTGCAGTTTATGATTATATGCCCGCTGGTGTTCCTGGCAGGCTTTGTGGATGCGGTTGCAGGCGGGGGGGGCGGTTTAATTTCTCTGCCTGCCTATATGATTGCCGGCCTTCCTGTGCATATGGCGATTGGTACAAACAAACTCAGTTCGGGCATGGGAACCGCGTTGGCAACCTGGCGATTCGCCAGAAATGGATATATCATCTGGAAACAGGCAGCTTTGTGCGTCTTATGTGCTTTGTTTGGCTCCGGTGCCGGAGCAAATCTGGCATTGATGATCAGCGATGAATATTTCAAAATCATCATGCTGGTCATCCTGCCGGTTACTGCGTTTTATGTGATGCGCGGCCACTCGCTTGATATACAGAAGACTCCTTATAGTGAGAAGAAAACCACGATTTTAAGTATGGTCGTTGCAGCGGTGATTGGTGTTTACGATGGCTTTTATGGTCCGGGAACAGGTACATTTCTGTTGCTGTTGCTTACTGCGGTTGCCCATATGCGGCTTACATCAGCAAACGGAGTGGCAAAGGTAATTAACCTGACAACGAATCTCACTGCGCTTGCTGTCTATCTTCTGAATGGAAAAGTGATTTTGATTCTGGGGCTGGCGGCAGGGTGTTTCAGCGTGGCAGGGAATTATGCAGGCACATGGTTCTTTGCGCGGTGGGGAGCAAAATCTGTGAAGCCGCTGATGCTGGTTGTTCTGGTCATATTCTTCATAAAAATATGCTCGGATTTGATTGCCTGAATTGCTCAAAGATTTTCTGTTTGTTAAAAATGGATTTGAAGAAAAATCTGGTTCTTAAAAATGATTTTTTAGGAACTGCATGGACCTGGCACTATTCATGTATGTTAGCATGGAACAACAAAAAAGTATGACGCGACCGGAGCGGCAGCGGAGATTTCCCCAACGAGCAATGACTTTGTAGCACAAAGTCATTGCTCGCTGATTTTATGTCGAATTCGGTATAACCCAAAACCTGAGATTATGCCGATAATTCCGGAAATGCTTCGCATTTCAAATGAGGAAAGCGGCACTCTACCGTTCCCCATCAGACATCTCGTGCTCCGATAAAATAGAACCCATTTGATTTATGCCCGTTCATTGTTGCAAAAGTTAAGTTCTGGTATTCCAGTTCCAAGAAATCCACAAGGAGCTCTCTTACCCATTCTTCACTGTGATGTCGACACACTGCACCCTCTGGCAGCTCAAACACACCATACACGCCATAGGTATCTTTGTATTTTTTGTAACGCGAAACGTTCCACTCATCGGTATTTAACAGAAAGTCATTCACGTACAAAATTCCGTTTGGCCTTAAAACGCGACGAATTTCCTGAATCAGGTTCCTCTGTTCCTCGTTTGTCCGGATGCACGTCAATACTGCGAAGAGAATGACAGCATCAACACTCTCATCAGGCATGTCAATTTTATCCGTATCCTTTATCCGCAAATCCAGATAGGGAAATTGCTCCCTTCCCCGGTCAATCATTCCTTTCGAAAAATCAAGTCCGGTCAGATTTCTGTAACCGATGTGATATAACTCATCCAGAGTTCTTCCATACCCACACCCTACATCTAAAATTTGGGCGTTCGGATTTACATATTTCGAAAATCTCTCTGCATGAAAAGGAGTCGTGAATTGTTTTTTTCTGATACGCTATTCCAATATTCCCTTTGTTCCATTGATTAAATCCTCCTGTCTTTGCGTTTGTATATTGCATTTTATCAAAATCGGCGGTAGTATCATATGAGAAATCTCACACAGATGAACGGAGTAAAATATGACGATCAACCCAAAAGACAACTTACCGGAGAATTATTACAATCATTTCCCGCTGTCAGATTTCTTCACTTTTGATATCCGTCCTTACACGACAGTGGTTCGATTTGACAGCGAAGAAGCTATTTTGCGTGAAGGAGATATTCCGGCTTTTCTGTATTATTTGATCGAAGGACGGGCAAAATTATTCCTGTCTCACGAAAACGGACGGGTTTCCCTGATCAATTTTCTCAATGCACCTTGCTTTATAGGAGAAATGGAGCTGCTCGGTGCGCAGAGTGCAGCTAATGGCGTGACTGCCATTACTCCTTGCACCTGTTTTGCGATCCGTATGAATGAATGCAAAGACCAGATACTGAATGACGTGAAATTTTTGCGTCACCTTTGCCTGTTTTTGAGCCGGAAGGCGATAGGAAATACTTATAATTACTCCAGGAACCAGGCCTGGCCGCTGGAAGTGCGACTGGCAAATTTTATATTACTGACATCCTGCAATGAAATGTATAGAGAAAGGCATACGGAAGTTTCTGAATTTCTGGGAGTAACATACCGGCATCTGCTCTATGTTCTTGCAGATTTCGTAAAACGGGGAATTCTGGTAAAGACAGAACAGGGATATCATATTCAGGATTCGGATGCCCTCCGAAAAATCTCCGAAGGGCATTAGTTCTTCCGCGTATTTACCATAAGTATCTGTCCGGTGCATCACAGTGCATGGAAAATCGGCTCCATGTTTTCATAAGTACAGAAGTGCCGAAATCCAAGTTTCTTCAATACAAGGCTGTCTTCCCGGATATATGCTCCAAGATGAGAAGGCGCATGGCTGTCGCTGCCAATGGTGAGGATTCTGCCTCCCAGATCACGGTACAGCTTCAGAATTTCCGTGCAGGGCTGAGAGTCCTTTAAGCCGTAACGGTGGCTTGAGGTGTTGAGTTCAATGCCCTTCCCGTCAGCAATCACAGTTTTCAGAATTTTCTCAACGACAGGACGGATTTTTTCAAACGGATATACGCCTGCGTTATCGTATCGCGCAATCAGATCCATGTGGCCTAATACGCTGTAATTTTTATAGCTTTTCACCAGATTGAGCATTTCCTCATAATAGCGCTCATTGTATTCCTGCTGCGTCCTTCCACACTGAAAATCCTGTGTCCAGAACTCTTTGTCCTCCACCTGATGTACAGACAGGATAATAAAATCAAAGGGATAACGGGCAAAAAGCATTTCATACAGCGGGATTGTATTATGGAAAGCAAGTAATTATGGTAAGTAAATCTTGAAAACTGTAGAGATTA
>JAJBUL010000028.1 GCA_020860365.1 Clostridiales bacterium
AACAATATCTATGATGGAGAGGTTTATGACGCAAGGAGAGAATACTGGTCAGCCTCTTTGACGGAGAATCAGGCAGGAAATTCTCTGAGCGGCGGTGCGGATGTGCTGCAAGAGCCAGCAGAGATGCCTGAGTACGGAGCCGTCGAATTGGCTGCTCCGAAGCGCTGCGGAGTTCTGATGGATCGCTATGGCCTGCCAATTGTAAAGAAGGAGTCTTTTGCGGTGAAGGAGCTGATCCACACGCCGAAGGGTGAGACAGTTCTGGATTTTGGGCAGGAAATTACCGGCTGGGTGGAGATGGACTGTGATTTACCGGAGGGGACGAAGATCACGCTCAGTGCAGGCGAGATTTTGCAGAATGACTGCTTTTACCGCGAAAACTTAAGAACTGCCAAGGCGGAGTTTACTTATATTTCAAATGGGAAACAGGCACTGGTGAGACCACACTTTACATTTTACGGATTCCGGTATATGAAGGTGGATGTTGAGGCTCCTGCGTGTGTACAGATGATGCAATCCGAGTCTTCTTTTGACATGACAAGTGAAATTCAGCTCCGGGCAGAGCAGTTTACCGCATGGCATCTGCGCAGTGATTTTGACCAGATTGGTCAGATCGAGACAGGAAATGCAAAGGTAAATCAGCTGTTTTCCAACGCGCTCTGGGGACAGAAGGATAATTTTCTGGATGTTCCCACGGATTGCCCGCAGCGGGACGAGCGGCTGGGTTGGACCGGGGACGCGCAGGTGTTCTCAGAGACGGCCTGCTATAATATGTATATGCCGGCCTTTTACCGCAAGTATCTCTGGGATATGCGCGCGGAGCAGAGCATCCTGGGCGGCTCCGTACCGAATGTGGTGCCGCGTCTGAAGCAGGGGATGGTAGTGGAGCATGGCTCCTGTCCGTGGGCAGATGCCGGAGTCATGATTCCCTGGAATGTGTATCAGCATTATGGAAGTAAGACCTTGCTGGCGGAGACCTATCCGGGTATGAAAGCCTGGGTGGACTGCCAGAGGAAACGGGAAGAGGCTATCGAGGGTCCGCATCTGGTAAAAGACGGCTTTCATTTTGCGGACTGGCTGGCACTGGATAATGAGCAGCCGGGGCCGTTCGGAGCCACAGATCCGCTGTATATCGCCAGCGCTTACTATTATCGCTGCGCGGATATCGTGGCGCAGTCCGCAGAGATTCTCGGCTACGAAGAGGCAAAAGAATACCGGGAGCTGGCGAACGCGATCAAACAGGCGATCCGCGGGAAATATTTTGATGAAAATGGTCTCTGCGTATGCAAAACCCAGACCGGGTCAGCGATAGCAATTTGCTTCGGGCTGACAGAAATGACAATGCCGACGGATGTGCAGGAGGGCGACGCCCTGGAGTCGCGTGTGAAAGCGAACAACGATCATCTTAATACTGGTTTTGTCGGGACGACAATGCTTTGTCCGGCGCTCACCGCGACCGGCCACAATGATACGGCTGTGACGCTTCTGTTAAACGAAGATTTCCCAAGCTGGCTCTATAGCGTGAACCTGGGCGCGACGACGATCTGGGAGCGTTGGGATTCTGTGGAGCCGGACGGAACCATCAGTGCGGAAGGCATGAACAGTCTGAACCATTATAGCTACGGAAGTATCGAAGCGTGGATGTATGGTTATGTATGCGGTATTCGGCCGGCAGAACCTGGATTCCGACGGGCGGTATTGGAACCACATCCGGATCAGAGACTGCAGTTTGCGAAAGGGAAACTGGAGACGCCGATAGGGCTTTATGAGAGCAGCTGGTGTTATGATGAAAACGGAAATGTTACCTACACATTCACCGTGCCGTTTACCGCCGAAGCCAAGCTGCGGCTGCCGGATGGACGGACAGCCGTGCTGACGGCAGGTACATGGACATATTGAAATAAATCGACAGCAATCCCATTGATTTCAGATAATGGGCAGTTCCTATGAGGAAAACCTCTGAAGGAATGTTTACACCGGAATTTGCGGCAGTGGTGTCTGGGAAAAATGAGCCTGGGCTTAATTGCTCAGGCATTTTTTCTATAAAGCGTGTTTGTAAATGAGCAGTAGGGAAAGGTAGAATTGTATTATGAATCAGGAACTGAGAGCACTTGTAGATAAAATGAAAAAGGAACTGGCGCAGGAAGTATCGAAGATGAACCTGGCGAACCAGATGATGGAGATTGACGGAATCCGGCACACTCTTCCGCTGGAAGGGCGCACGCTGGACATGGTGTATTATCCGATAAATAAGGAAAAAGGAACTGACCAAGAGAAGAAAGCGCCTCTGCTGATCGGGTTTTACGGCGGTGGCTTTCTCTTTGGCGGCTGTGCGATGAACGACTACATGTGGCAGGCTCTCGGCAGTCAGCTGGGTGTGAATGTTGCGTCAATCGGATACAGGAAGTCTCCGGATCACATGTGGCGGGACGTTCTGGACGATGGATATGACGCGTCGGTTTATCTGAAAGAGCATGCGGAGAAGTTTGGCTTTGATCCGGAACACATTTCCGTGTTTGGATGCAGCGCGGGCGCTTCGCTGGCGACCAGAACGGCACTGTATGCGAAAAAGAAGGGCAATTTGTTTTTCGAAAACGAGATCCTTCTGTATCCATTTGTAGATGTGGCGACCGATCCGCTGGAAAAGGGCGAGGGAAGCCTGAGTGGACCGATCATGTATGTATTTAATGAATTTCACCGCACAGAAGGAGAGGCCAGGCTGCCGCTCGTCTCGCCTGTATTTGCGACGACAGAGGAATTGCGGGGGATGCCCAATACCGTGATTGTGCTGTCAGAAAATGACTGCCTGCGCGCAGAGGGACAGAAATACGGCGAGCTGCTTGCGGCTGCGGGAGTTCCGGTGTACATGACCTGCATGGAAGGGATGCCGCATGGATTTTTTGAGGCCGGTTTTGGCGTCCGGGGCGAGGAAGTGGAATTTCTGGGTGAGGCAGTGCTTTCCGGCATAAAGGATGGGACGATCCCGCAGAAATCAGCGGAGTCGATGGAGTTTATCAAGAGGCATCTTGTAGAATCAGAGAGTTTTTATTCTGAAGAAAATCTTGCGTACATAGAGAAATCATTGAAAGAACTTCACGCCGGAAAAGGTCAGGTACATGAGCTGATAGAAGCGGACGATGGATGAAAAATCTTATCAGAAGACATTTCCGTCAACGATTAAAAAGGTATTGAGAAAGGATGAAGATAAAATATGAGAAAAAATTATAAATCGCAGATTCAGGATCTTCTCGCGAAAATGACTCTGGAGGAAAAGGTGGGGCAGCTGCAGCAGTGTGGTCCGTCCCTGGTCGGCGCGTTTGAAGTGAGCTTTGAGGAGCTGCTGGATATGATGTTTGACGGCAGAATCTCGAAGGAAGAATTTGACCGCCTGATGAGCGGCGCAAAGCAGGATTTTCACGAGGAGGATATCCGGGCGGGACGCATCGGCTCCTTTAATGGAATTGGCGACGCGGCGACCGCGAATCGTCTGCAGAAAATTGCAGTGGAGGAGACGAGGCTTGGGATTCCGCTGATATATGGCTATGATGTGATCCATGGCTTTCGCACGGCGACGCCAATCCCGCTGGCGGAAAGCTGTGCCTGGGAGCCGGAGCTCTGGGAGCGCACCGGCCGCCTGGCGGCGCAGGAAGCGACTGCCGCGGGCGTACATATGACCTTTGCGCCGATGGTAGATGTGGCGAAGGACGCCCGCTGGGGGCGTGTCAGCGAGGGTGCGGGAGAGGATGTCCTGCTGAACGGTGACTATGGCGCGGCTAAGGTGAGAGGCTTTCAGGGTGATGACCTGACGAAAGATGACGCTATGGCGGCCTGTGTGAAGCATTTCGCGGCTTATGGTGCGGGCGAGGCCGGCAGAGATTACAATCGGGTCGATATGTCTCTGCAAAAGCTGTGGGACGAGTATCTTCCTTCTTATAAAGCCTGTATCGACGCCGGGGCGCGTGCGGTCATGCCTGCGTTTAATGATATCAATGGCGTACCCTGTTCAGCAAACGAATGGCTTCTGCGCGGTGTCCTGCGCAAAGACTGGGGCTTTGACGGCATGACGATCAGCGACGCGAATGCGATCGCGGAGTGTGTGAATCACGGAATCGCTGCGGATCAGCGCGATGCGGCGAAGCAGTGCCTGCGGGCGGGCGTGGACATGGATATGACGTCGAATTCCTATATCGCGTATGTGAAGGAGCTGGTCGAAAGCGGTGAACTTAAGGAGTCTGTGCTGGATGAGTCAGTCGCCAACATTCTCCGGGTGAAGTTTGAACTGGGATTGTTTGACCATCCGTACCGCACCAGTGAAGAGCGGGAAGCAGGGGCGATGCTCACAGAAGAAGCGCGGAAGCTGGCACGGGAAGCGGCTGTGAAATCCATGGTACTTTTGAAAAATGAATGTATGTGTTCTCAGACCTCGGAGCAGGTTCCTGCAACGGAGAATATTTGTACGGATTCGCTGGCTCAGAAATCAGTAAAGAAAACGGTGCTTCCTCTTGCGCCGGATACAAAACCTGGAATTTTCGGCCGCCTTGCGGACGATCGGGGAGAGATGACCGGCGCATGGGCGATCGGGGCGCATCCGGATGACTGTCTGAGCATCATCGACGCGTGTAAAATGCGCGGTATTCATTATCAGTATCTGGATCTGGAACTATGTGCTGAAGTGGAATCGGAACAGACGCTCGAAGACTCTCTGTTGGGATCTGCGTCCTTCCAGATGGCCGGCGGTATCGAAAAATCGGACAGAAAGAAAAAAATATGGGAGACTGCAGAGAAATCTGACGTTCTTATTGCGGCGATCGGCGAAAGCAAGGACGAGAGCGGCGAGGCCGCCAGCCGTGCTTCCATTACATTGAAAGACAGCGATATCTGCCTGATAGAGGAGTTACTGGAAGTGGGGAAGGCTCAGGGCAAACCTGTCATTGCGGTGCTTTTTAACGGCCGTCCTCTGGCAATCCCGCAGCTTGCCAAAAAGGCGGATGCCATTTTAGAGGCATGGCATCCGGGTGTGGAGGCTGGCCGGCGATTCTGGATGTTTTATTCGGAGATGTAGCTCCATCCGGCAAGCTCACGACCACGTTCCCTTACGCGAGCGGCCAGTGCCCGATGTACTACGCGCATACCAATACCGGACGGCCGGGCGGTAAATCCAAATTTACGTCCAAATATCTGGATACGCCGCTGGAGCCGGTTTATCCGTTTGGCTATGGACTGAACTACACGACGTACGAGTATGATAATCTTTCGGTGGAAAAAATAACAGAAAATGTTATAATGGAAACGATGAAGGAAGCGGCGGGTGAATGGAAATGGTATTTCCATGTAGCAGTTACTGTGAAAAATACAGGCGATCGGGCCGGGGAAGAAATTGTGCAGTGCTATGTGCGGGACGTCGTCGGCTCGCGTGTGCGTCCGCTGAAAGAACTCAAAGGCTATCAAAAAATCCATCTGGAGCCTGGGGAAGAGAAATTGGTGGAATTTGTACTTCCATTTGAAAAGCTGGGCTTTTATAACAGAGACCTGGAATATGTGACGGAGCCTGGTGAGTTTCGCATTTATGTGGGAGGTAATTCCCGGGATGTGCTGGAAGCGAGTGTAGTTCTGTGACTGGCAGCAGCAGCCAGACACATGAAGTAACTCTGACGATGAAAAACCTTGTGGTGCGGTAAGACTGCTTCGACGATAGAAACTCGTTGAAATGAGGGAGGATGAGCAGTGGAAATTGTCTTATTGTTATTGAAACAGAGCCTGATTATGTTTGTTTACCTGCTGATCGGGTATTTCCTGTATAAAAAGAAGCTGGTGAGCAAACAGGGGAGCGCGGACATGGGAAGGATGCTTTTGTATGTCATCATGCCAGTCGCCATATTGAAATCTTATATTCGGGATTTCAGTATGGAACTGCTGGAAGGACTGATTATTTCCTTCGTGCTGGCTTTGCTGTCACTCATTCTGGCTGTCATCGTAAGCCGCCTGTTCTTTCAAAAAGACGAAGGCGTAGAACGGTTCGGCGCAGCATTTTCAAATGCGGGCTTTATCGGGATTCCTCTGGTGCAGATGGCGCTCGGAACAGAAGCAGTGTTCTATGTATCGGCGTTTGTGGCGATTTTAAACATCCTGCAATGGACCTACGGCATTTTGGTCATGACGGGAGACCGGTCTGTGATCAGCCTGCAAAAGATACGGACGAATCCGATCGTGATCAGCTTTCTGGCAGGCTTAATCCTGTTTTTTGTTCCGGTTACGCTTCCGGAAGCGTTGACCGATATCATTGCTACACTGGCTTCCATGAATGGACCGGTCGCGATGATTGTGCTTGGCGTCTATCTGGCGCAGATACCGCTGAAGTCATTGTTTACGGATAAACTGGTGTATAAGTGTACGGCTGTACGCCTGTTGCTGATACCGGCGCTGACGACAGTATTGATGCTGTTGGTTCCGGGTGAATACCAGACGATCAAGCTGACTGTGCTGATCGCGGCGTCGGCTCCGGTGGGATCAAATGTGGCGATCTTTGCTCAGCTCTATGGGCAGGATTATACAAGGGCAGTCAAAGAAGTGTGTCTGAGTACTCTGCTCTGCATCGTTACGCTGCCGCTGATCGTAGGAATTGCAAATATGGTTTTTTAACAGCAGTTCAGAACAAAACACTGGACGCTGAGCGTGGAAATGAACCAGGAAAGGATGGATTAATTATGAAAGAAACAGAGATGGAAACAACGATGAGAGAAATTATGCAGGGAATGATGAAAAACGAACAGAATCAGAAAGTGGATCGCTATCGGATTTTGAACATTCTGGCGAAAAAGGGACAGATTCTGTTTACCGGTTCGTCCCTGATGGAGCAGTTTCCGATCCAGGAGCTGCTGATGGATCTGGGGTCGGATCTGGTCATTTACAACCGCGGCATCGGCGGTTATACCTCTGATGATATGCTGGCTCATATGGAGGAGCAGGTGTTTGGTACGGAGCCGTCCGTGATTTTCATCAATATCGGAACGAATGATCTGGGGGATAACAGTCAGCCGTTTGAAGTTCAGCTGGCTAAGATGCTTCAGAATTATGAAGAAATCCTGAGACAGATCAGAGAACGGCTGCCGCAGACCAGGGTCTATATGATGGCTTATTATCCTGTGAATGAAACCGATAAAGTGGCGGAGGGATGGGGCGCGGATTTATTTGTAAACCGCAACAACCGCAATCTGCCAGTCGCAAACGCCGCTGTGAAGGCTTTGGCGGAAAAGACGGGAAATGAATATATTGACGTCAATGAAGGATTGACGGATGAGCGCGGTATGCTGAAAGTGGAATATACAATTGAGGGCGTTCATATGTATGCGAACGGTTATCGGGTCGTGCTGGACAACATGAAAAAATATCTGGGTTTATAACCTTCTGCTTTCTATCCCTGTGCAAGGTTTTGCACAGGGATTTTTCAAGTCTGATGAAACCAGACTGGGAAGTTTTATACTTCCGCTATTCCCACGACACCGATTGCGCCCTCGCCTCCGTGCGTGGTAATCACGCACCCGGTTTTCCCCCAGGAAATAAGCTCAAATCCCAGCTCTTTTGCTGTATCTTCTGCAATCTATCGGGTCTCTTCTGACAAACCGGGTGTCCGAACCAGCCACAGCCGTTCTTTTAGCAAATGATCCTTTTCCGCACAGTCCCGCACCAGCTTTTTCACCACTTTCTGGAAGCTTCCACGGTATTTTGTGGTAGCGATGAGTTTTCCATCGAGTATTTCGATGCAGGGATGAAGGTGCAGCAGGCGGCTTCCCCAGAGCTCCAGATTTGTGCAGCGGCCACCCGCGTGGAGATAGGCAAGGTCAGCCGGGAGAAAACTCATTTTTGTGCGGTCGCAGATAGCACGCACTTTCTTAAGGAGCCTGTCTTTGGCGATGGAAGGATCTTTTTTTAAGACATCCAGTGTCTGCAGGATAACCGCCCTCTGCCCGACTGACACATGCTTTGTGTCAATGGCGGTGATATAGTCCCGGCCCTCTGCGGCGGCCAGGGAAGAGTTGTAGGAAATGGTAGTGACTGCGGAGTAGGCCAGATGCAGGATCTGTGCCTGTGGATGCTCTGCATGGATGCGATCGTAGAGGGAAATAAAATCGGCCGGTACAGAACCACTTGTCTTAGGCAGCTCTTTGTGTTCCTTATAGTAGTTGCAGATATCTTCTGCAGGGAAAGTACCGTCGTCATAGCTTTTCCCGCCCATAGTGACGTGCATGGGAACCAGCTCGATCCCAAGCTCTTTTGCCTCGTCATAAGTGATGTCCGAGCCGCTTTCCGCGACGATGATCCAGTTTTTCATAGGGTTTCTCCTCATATATTTGATGTATTAATGTTTTATTAACTATACCATAACTTTTTATGGGTGCGCAAGCCTCTATGGTTTTATTTCCCAATGAAAAATACATTGCATGAGAAATGCCCCCTTTTTTAGTAATAGAATATAGGTGAGCCGTTTTTGCAGATTGAGAACAGTCGAAAAAACGAGAAGAGATGTGATGAATTCAAAATGACCTGGTATCTCTGTACTGGATTATGGAAAAGTTACAAAACTAGAGTATTTGAAACTTATAAAACAAGAAATAATTACCATAAATTATTGAAATAACAAGAATGATATTGTATAATTTATTTGCCTGTGAAATTTTAAAACAGGATATTACAGACGACAGGAGGATATCAAAATGGACAAGTTATCACGCAGAAGTTTTTTAAAAGGCTCAGCGGCGGGAGCAATGGGGGTAGCAGCCACAGGGTTATTTGGAAGTGCACTTACCGTGGCGGCATCAGAGAGTGAGACGGAACTGCTGACAGAGGCGGAAACCGCCGCAGCGGCAATCACAGAAACAAAATATTGTAATGGATATGATAATGCAGATGGAATTGGTATTGCATCGGATGAAGTAAGCGCTACCGAACAGGCGGATATTGTAGTTGTAGGGTCCGGAATCGCGGGATTTATGGCAGCCATGATCGCAAAAGAGCAGGGGCCGGATCTGAATGTGATCCTGCTTGAGAAGAACGGGTATTATGGCGGCTCTACTCTGCTTGCAGAGTGCAACGGTCCGGCGACGGTAAAAACCGAAGCAGAAGCACGACAGACGGCAGCTTCCCATCTTTCAAGTACAAATTATATTGCGAACCCCATGCTTTGGTACGAGCAGGCACTGGATGCCGGTTATAACTCCGCATGGCTGTTTGGCAAGCACAATGTAGGATATTATAATGCAGGAGTTACTTTTTATGAGGGCGGCAACGGGACAATTCCGATTAACCAGAACCTTGCTCCGGACTGTGAGGCACTTGGAGTCGAAATGCGTCCGTCAAATCGCGCGAAAGCCCTGATCATGGAAGATGAGTATACCTGTAAGGGTGTCCAGGTGATTGACGCAGACGGAAATGTTTACGCGATTGAGGCTGGTGCGGTGATTCTGTGTACCGGAGGTATGTCTACGAATAAAGAGCTGCTGTCTTATTATTCTTCACAGGATATGGAGAAGATCATCGGATGGGGCGTCGGCCAGGATGGCGACGGACATCTGATGGCAGAGCAGACTGCGCATGGGCGCGCGAACCATCTGACGGTTTCGTCTCTGTTTAATAATGTGGAGGGCTATTCCTATGATTCTCCGCTAGGCGTCGCAGCCACCATGCAGTATACGGATTTGTTTGTAAATGAGGACGGCGTCCGCTTCTGCGATGAGTCTCAGGGCGGAAGTCTGGGCACTGCTGAGTCCGGCAAGCTGATTGAAGGACAGGGCTATGTGTGGTCGATCATGGATCAGTCTATGGTAGAAAAATATGAGGCTGGTGGCTGTACCCGTCATTATTCCGGTTTTGCCGATGCCTGTGTTGGCGCGGAGCTCGATCTGCAGACAGAGATCGCTTCTGCGATCGAGAGCGACCTGTATACCTACCAGGCAGATACGATCGAAGAACTCGCGGAGCTGATTGGCGTTGACGCGGAAACTCTGGCAACGACCGTGGCGAATTACAATTCTTATGCGGCAAGCGGCTCCGATGAGGAATGGGGAAAAGCGGCGGACTATCTCTGGGCGTGTGATACCGCGCCGTATTACGCGTTCCGCGTATCTTCTGGTATGCTGAATACCAACGGAGGTATCCGCATCAATACCAATGCACAGGTGGTAGATGCCCGTTACAATCCGATTGCAGGACTTTATGCAGCGGGTGTCTGCACATCCGGCTGGGATGGCGAGCTGTACGGCGGCGGTTCCTGCCAGACAGTAGGTATGTGGGGCGGTTCCAAGGCTGCACGTCATGCCCTTGAGACAATCTTTGGCATCGAGGTAGCAGAAGACTGGTACGGCGAACTTCTTGACAATGAAGAGGATCAGGCTCCGAGCGAAGAGAATCTGAATAACAATGGCGGCGAGGAAGGTCCCACAGAGGCAGGCTCAGAGGCATCCACAGAAGCAGAAACCGAGTCTCTGACAGAAGCTGCGTCTGAGATGGAGACGGGGACAGAGGCTGAGACAGAGGCAGTTACGGAAGCCATTACGGAAGATATGACAGAGGCTGTTACGGAAGCAATCACGGAATAAGAGAATAAGGAAAGCGACTCTTCTCCCCCGGAGTTACTCCTCCGGGGGAGAAATGTTTGCCGGATGCCGTTATAGGTCACACCTGTAGTGGTTAAGATAACGTAAATTTGGTCATGGTGTGACATGTAACGCTTCTGACAGGTTTTAACCGGGCTGCATACCTCTCTCTGTGTATTTCACAAAACAGATTAGCAACAAGCAAAAAAATGTCGTTTTTGGAGTAAAAAACAACATGGCAGCTTTTCGGTCAATTCAGTACAATTAGCATAGTCATAGTGAGCGGCAGGAAAGCATGGAAAACGACGGATGGTCAGGTTGGCGAATTGGCACCACAAAAGGTAAAATGGCGACAGACCGAAGCTTTCGGATGCAGAATGTCATTCACAAAACGGATATACTAATTTACAAAGGGGGATAAAAATGGGCAACCAAAATCCAACGAAAGAAACAAAAAAGAAGGGACTTAGTACTGCTTTTACCTGGTTCCATGCAACATCTGTCAATGGCGGCGCGATGGCGATCGCGGCTACCATTTCCACCTACTTCTCTCTGTATGTGCAGAATGAGATCGGTATCACGGCGGCACAGCTGTCTATCATCCTGTTGATCTGCTCCCTGTGGGATGCGATCAATGACCCGATTATGGGTGTAATCTGTGACTCGATTAATCCGAAGCAGGGCCGCTATCGTATCTGGTTCACCTTCACGCCGATCTTCCTGCTGGTAGATATGTTCCTGCTGTTCTCCAATCCGGGTTTCATTCAGGGCAGCACGATGACAAAATGCGTTTATGTATGCCTTAGCTATATGTTCTATGGTATGATTGTTACCGCTTATACCATGCCGCAGATGGCGATTCTTCCTGCGATGACACTGGACGATGCGGAAAGAAACTCCGTCGTATCCAAGGGCGCAGCTGTCTGCGCATTGGCGTTCACGGTTGCGTCTACCTTTTCTACACAATTGGTTGAGATTTTCGGCAGCTACCGGACTCTGATGTGTATCTACGCAGTGCTCGCAATCGTTTCCTTCTGGGGGCTGTACAAGACTTCTGAAGAGCACTATGTAATGCCGAAGGATAAGGAAAATGCGGGCCTGAAGCAGCTGGTATATGTATTCCGTCACAAAGAGATCTGGCCGGTTATGCTTTGCTGGTGTCTGGCGGCGATCAGCTACGGCTTTATGTTCTCATCCTCTGTGTATTACGCGCAGTACATTATGGTTCCGGATCGCGTAGACCTGACTACGATGGACGAGGCGACGATTGGTGCGCTGACCGGATCTACGATTTCTGTTTATATGGGCTTTATCTGTTGTTGCTAAGTTCAAATGACCAGAAATAGATTTGCTTGACTGTCCTTGGTT
>JAJBUL010000042.1:0-3538 GCA_020860365.1 Clostridiales bacterium
CCTAAATCAAGGCTTTGAGGCATTTTCAATTCAATTCAACTGTCGAAGACCCGATTAAAATTTTTGGAGATAAATAAGAAAAACCGAAAAAATTTGGTATAGATGTATTTTTATCCACTCGTATCGAAAAAAATATCGGCCTAAATAAAAAATCCTGCTTTACAAACTCGGAATCCTGTGCTAGTATGCTTTTAATGTTCGGAACAGAATATGCTAAGGATGATTGCTTCGCAGGCGAAGACTGATGGTTCAGTTTTTGTCTGCGTTTTTCTTTGTATAAAAGGTTCCGGCGAATGTTTGAGGAGGATACAGGTATGTTGAATGTTGTAAAGAGTGTAAATGATGTTGTAAATGGCATCGTGTGGGGCTGGCCCGCGCTGATTCTTCTGGCGTTTGTTGGCGTGCTGATGACCTGCCTGACGAGGTTTTTCCAGATCAGCCACATTGGTCACTGGATGAAGCTGACGATCGGAGCGATTTTCAGCGATAAGGACGTGACCGGACACACGAAGGATAAGTCGATTTCCCAGTTCCAGTCGCTGTGTACGGCGCTGGCGGCGACGGTCGGCACCGGCAATATCGTCGGTGTGGCAGGCGCGATTATGGTCGGCGGTCCGGGTGCGGTGTTCTGGATGTGGCTGATCGCTTTCTTTGGCATGATGACGAACTATTCGGAGAATGTTCTGGGTATTTATTACCGCCGGAAGAATCAGGCGGGAGAGTGGTCCGGCGGCGCGATGTATTACTTACGGGATGGTCTTGGAGCAAAGAAAGGCTGCAAGGGCGTCGGTGCAGTGCTTGCGGTGTTGTTTTCCATCTTCTGCTTCCTGGCTTCTTTCGGTATTGGCAACATGACGCAGGTGAACTCGATTTCCGGAAATATGGAATCTGTGTTTGGCGTGCCGACCTGGCTGACTGGTATCGTGGTGCTGATTCTGGCAGGGCTGGTCATCGTCGGCGGCCTGAAGCGTATCGCATCCGTAACCGAGAAAATTGTGCCGTTCATGGTGGTTCTTTACATCGTGGGGACCGTTGTCATTCTGATTACGAATATTTCACAGGTGGGTGCAGTATTTGGAGCAATCTTCAAAGGCGCGTTCGCGCTGAAAGCAGCCGGCGGCGGCGTGATAGGTTATGGTGTCAAGCTGGCGATTGAACAGGGCATGAAGCGCGGTGTTTTCTCAAATGAAGCCGGCCTTGGCTCTTCGGTTATGGTTCACTCAAACTCAAACGTGAGCGAGCCGGTGCGCCAGGGTATGTGGGGCATTTTTGAGGTATTCGCGGACACCATCATTGTCTGTACGCTGACTGCGTTCGCGGTGCTTTCCTCCGGGCTGGTGGATCTGGAGACAGGAGAGACGGTGGCAGAGTATGCCGGCATCACACTGACAAAGGCCAATATTGTCGCACAGGTCTTTTCCATGCATTTTGGTCAGGTGGGTGCAGCGTTTGTAGCCATCGCAATTATGCTCTTCGCGTTCTCAACTGTCCTGGGGTGGAGCCACTATGGTACGAAAGCGTGTGAGTTCCTTTTTGGTGAGAAATATACGATCATCTATCGCGTGGTGTTTGTGATTGCGATTTTCGGCGGTGCGGTCATGAGCGATAACCTGGCATGGGATCTGGCGGATACCTTCAACGGCCTGATGATGATCCCGAACCTGATCGGCGTGCTGGTACTCTCCCCGCTGGTATATCAGATTACGCAGAACTACGTGGATCGTGTTCTGAAAGGGAAGAAAGAAAAGCCAATGCTCTCCGCGTTCCCGGATGTACAGAAGGAGCAGGAAGAGAAGCTCGCGAAAGAGGGCGTCTGAGGCAGATATGGTTCATATTGCAGAAAAATCAGGTGTTATTGCAGTGATTGGCTAATCATGAGGTGCGATGAAATAGAATATCCTGATATAGAAAGCTCTGACAAATTCATTCGCTGGATTTGCCGGAGCTTTTCGTTGTTTCCTATAAAGTTTTCCTTGTATCTCACTACTTACTTTGATAAACTATCAATAGTATGTGGGATATTGTTTCTTTCCCGACATGGCGTTGAATCGTAACGGGTTGTCGCAGAAGCGACGAATGTCGTTTCCTGCGTAGATTCATTTACTTGTGGTTGATTCAGAAGAGAGACGGTAATGGATGAAAAGAAGGGGTGGCGGAAATAAATATGGAATACAATTATGACGTAAGCATTATCGGCGCCGGACCGGGTGGGATTTTCGCGGCGTATGAGATCGTGACGAACCGGCCGGATCTGAGAGTAGCCGTTTTTGAAAAGGGACATTCGCTGGAAAAGCGGAAATGCCCTATTGACGTCGATAAGGTTAAGGCTACCATTGGCAGCAAGAGGTGTTCCATCATGAGCGGGTTCGGCGGTGCAGGCGCTTTTTCGGATGGAAAATATAATGTGACGAATGATTTTGGAGGCACACTGTATCAGTACATTGGCAAGGAAAAAGCTCTGGAGCTGATGTATTATGTCGATGAGATCAATATGAAATATGGCGGGGAAGGCACGAAGATGTATTCGACCGCGGGGACGAAGTTTAAGAAGCTCTGTATGCAGAATGGACTGAATCTTCTCGACGCATCTGTGCGTCACCTGGGGACAGATATCAATTATAAGGTGCTGGAGAATCTCTATGAGTTTTTGAAGGATAAGGTTTCCTTCTATTTTGACACGCCGGTAGAAGGCGTGGAGAAAGCGGAGGGCGGATATCTGGTTTTTGCACGGGGAAAAAGTCTTGCGGAGAAAGCGGACATTTCAGAAAATACGGCGGCTGCTTCGCGGGAGGGAACGCCCGACTCGCCTTCAAAACGAGATGGGCAAAGGTATTTCTGCCGCGAATGTGTGATTTCGGTCGGCCGCAGCGGCAGCAAATGGATGGAGACGATCTGTGAGGAACTCGACATCCCGACAAAGTCCAATCGTGTGGACATCGGCGTGCGGGTGGAGCTTCCGGCGGTTATTTTTTCCCATCTGACGGATGAGCTTTATGAGAGCAAGATCGTTTACCGCACGGAGAAATTTGAGGACCGGGTGCGCACGTTCTGTATGAACCCATACGGCATTGTTGTGAATGAGAATACGAACGGGATTATTACAGTGAATGGGCACAGCTATGAGTCGGAAGAACTGCAGACGGAGAATACGAATTTTGCGCTTCTGGTGGCGAAGCATTTTTCTGAGCCTTTCAAGGACAGCAACGGCTACGGCGAGAGCATTGCCCGCCTTTCGAATATGCTGGGCGGCGGTGTGATCGTTCAGCGCTTCGGCGATTTGGTGCGCGGCCGCCGCAGCACCGTTTCCCGCATCGAAGAAGGGCTGGTGCGCCCGACCCTGAAGGCGACGCCAGGCGATCTGAGCCTGGTGCTGCCCAAACGGATTCTGGACGGCATCATCGAGATGATTTACGCTTTGGATAAAATCGCGCCCGGCACTGCGAATGACGACACGCTGCTGTACGGCGTAGAGGTTAAATTCTACAATATGGAAGTCGAAATTGACGGGAATCTGGAGACGAAAAACAAGGGACTTTAT
>JAJBUL010000042.1:3548-11947 GCA_020860365.1 Clostridiales bacterium
GACTTTATGTCATCGGCGATGGCAGCGGCGTCACGCATTCCCTGTCGCACGCGTCTGCGAGCGGCGTGTATGTTGGGCGGAAGATCTGTGAGGAATGAATAACAAATGTTAAAAGGAGATTTCAGAAAATGAAATATGATTATCTTGTAGTAGGCTCCGGTCTGTATGGAGCAGTTTTTGCGCATGAGGCAAAAAATCATGGGAAGAGCGTTCTGGTGATTGATAAGCGCCCGAATATCGCGGGTAATGTCTACACGGAGGATGTGGAAGGAATTCACGTCCACAAATACGGCGCGCATATCTTTCACACGAATAATAAAAAGGTCTGGAATTATATCACACAGTTTGCAGAGTTTAACCGTTTTACGAATTCGCCGGTCGCGAATTACAAGGGTGAGCTGTATTCCATGCCGTTCAATATGTACACGTTTAACAAGATGTGGGGTGTGGTGACGCCAGAGGAAGCCGCGGTGAAGATCGCAGAGCAGAGAAAGGAGATCACCGGTACGCCGCGCAATCTGGAAGAACAGGCGATTTCTCTGGTCGGCCGTGATATTTTCGAAAGGTTGGTGAAGGGCTACACGGAAAAGCAGTGGGGGCGTGACTGCAAGGATCTCCCGGCGTTTATCATCAAGCGTCTGCCTGTCCGCTACACTTTTGACAATAATTATTTCAACGCACTCTATCAGGGCATTCCGATCGGAGGCTATACGAAGATGGTCGCGAATCTGCTGGAGGGGATTGAGGTTCGCCTGAATACCGATTATCTGGCGCAGAAAGCCGAGCTGGATGCGCTTGCGGACCGGGTTGTGTATACAGGACCGATTGACGCGTACTTTGATTATCAGCTCGGCTGCCTGGAGTATCGTTCTGTGCGTTTTGAGACAGAGCTTCTGGATCAGCCGAACTTCCAGGGGAATGCAGCCGTGAATTACACCGACCGCGAGACCCCGTGGACCCGTATCATCGAGCACAAATGGTTTGAATTTGGAAAGGACGAGGAGGGCAACGACCTGCCAAAGACGGTGATCAGCCGTGAATACAGCTCCGAGTGGAAGCTGGGCGACGAGCCTTATTACCCGGTCAACGATGAGAAAAATGGTGTTCTTTACGCGCGGTACCGCGCTCTCGCCGATGCGGAGAAAAACGTCATCTTTGGCGGCCGCCTGGGAGAGTATAAGTATTATGATATGGACGCGGTCATCGCATCTGCGCTGGAGTTGTGTGAGCGGGAGTTGTAGAGTCTTTCGAAAAATGTGAATATGATATAGAGAAAATGGATGGGTGACCCCATCCATTTTCCTGTCGAAACGGTATAAGATAATTATAATGGAAACCGCACGATTGCCTTGAAAAGATCTCCGTCGGTCACGATTTCAAACTGCCCGCCCTGAAGCTCGACGAAGTTTTTTACGATGGCAAGGCCGAGACCGCTGCCTTCGGTGTTGCGGGATTTGTCGCCGCGCACGAAGCGCTCGGTCAGGGTATCGACGTCGAAGTCCAGCTCCTGGGCGGAGGTGTTCTTGATCGTGATGACCGCCTCGTCAGAGATTACCTCCAGCTGCACCCAGGCGCGCGTCCCGGCGAGGGCGTATTTGGCTACGTTGACCAGGAGGTTTTCAAGGACACGGTAGGTTTTTTCCGAATCCAGCTCGAGGAGAACACGCTCGGGATTTGTTGTATTTCCACCTGGCTCTGAACTGGCAGAGGAACGGATGGCGGCATCGGTGCTGTTGTTATCGGTATTTGCGAAAGCAGCAGGAACCGATGTGCTCCAACCGCTGCCCGGTGTGCGCACGCGGCAGTCGATCCCGGCGGCTTCCAGGCGATCTTGCTGCTCAGCAACGGCCTGGCGTACCATTTCAGAGAGGTCAACCGGACTTTTTTTCAGTTCTACATTGCCGCTGGCTGCTTTGCTCACCTCAAAAAGGTCTTCAATCAGCTTTTTCAGCCGCAGGGATTTGCGGTCGAGAATGTCGATGTAGCTGCGGCGCTCTTCTTCAGTGATATTCTCATCCTTCAGAAGATTGACATAGGTGATGATCGCGGTCAGCGGCGTTTTCAGGTCGTGGGACACGTTCGTGATCAGCTCCGTCTTCATGGCCTGGCTGCGCATCTCCCGGTCGACTGCCTTTTGAAAGCCGGAGCCGATGGTGGCGAGCGCTTTTTTTATGGGCTCGAAAATGCCCAGATCCTCCGGAATGTCAATCGCGAGGCTGCCCTCCGCCATCTGCTCGGTCGCGGTCAGCAGTCTCTGGTATTGGCCTTTGACCCGGTTTATATAACGCCGGAGAGCGAAAAAGAGGAGGATGCTGTAAACGCCTGCCCCAATCATATCCCAGAACAGGAAAAGGAAAAGACGCGGCAAGTAGAAGATGTAGTAATAAGCTTCGTCATGGATGATGATACAGTACAGGAATATTGCGCCGATAAAAAGAATTCCCCAATTGGCTCCGGCGACCTTCAGTAGCCAGCGGTCAGTGGTTTCGCCGAGGTCGATGGTAGTCACTTCATGGGCGAATTGTTTCGCCGCACGGGAGAGAAAGGAGAAAAACCGTCTCCCATTGCGGATCAGGAAGGTATGCTCCAGAAGGTATGCCCTGCATCCGATATCCAATATCTGCAGCAGTGAGAGGACAGCGAGCAACCAGACGCCATAGAGCAGTATATATGCGAGAAACGAAAGAAAAGCAAAGTAAAAATAGGCTTCATCGGAGGCGTACCAGTGGCAGATGGAAATGGCGAGCTCTTCCAGATAAATGCACAGCGGGATCAGAATGACTGCAAGTTCTGCCGGAAATCGCTGAACCAGCCGACTGGATTTGCGCAGCTGGCGAAAGGCCGGGAGCAGGAAAGCAAAAAGCGCCAAAACTGCCAGCGCGAGGAGATAAACCAGACCGATGGTATCCCGCAGTTCATTCCAGTGTCCTTTATAGCCATAGATTTCATAGTCATAGAGCCACAGATCTCTGGCGTACGGAAAACAGGCTACTGTGGCCAGACTGCACAGCAGCAGGAGAATCGCGGCCCAGGTAGAGGGCTTCCCACGGGAAATTATGCGCAGAATGTTTTTTTGCGCAGATGATTTTCCGCCAGATTCCTGCTGCGGGCTGACCTTTTTGCGTTCCGCGTCTTCATAGTTTGCATTATCATTCATATTTTCATTTGTTTGTTCATTGCTTTTCAATTTTGTATCCAACACCCCACACCACCTTTAAATATTTTGGATTTTTCGGATCGACTTCGATTTTTGTCCGAATGTTTCGAATGTGTACCATAATCGTTTCCGTTGCGATTGCCCGTTCGTTCCAGACCCGTTCATAAATTTCGTCCGCCGGGAAGACGCGCCCGGGATTTTTCATCAGCAGAGCCAGAATTTTGAACTCGATCGGCGTCAGCGCGACAGGCTCACCGTCTACACGCACCTCCACTGTTTCCGTGTTCAGCTCCAGACCGCCGTTGACCAGTACGTGATCGGATTTTTCTCCGCTTTGCGTCAGCTTCAGATAGCGTACGTAGCGCCGCAGCTGCGAGTTGACACGGGCCAGCAGCTCCATCGGAGAGAAGGGCTTTGTGACGTAGTCGTCCGCGCCGATGTTCAGCCCGGTCACCTTGTCGATCTCCTCTGATTTTGCGGAGAGCATGATGACCGGAAAATCATAGGTTTCGCGCAGCCGCATGGTCATCGTGATTCCGTCCATCACTGGCATCATGATGTCGACGATGGCCAGGTGGATTTCCTGCTCATCCAGGATGCGCAGCCCTTCCCGGCCGTTTTGTGCTTTGAAGACGACATATCCCTGATTTTTCAGGTAGATGCCAATGCCGTCGAGAATTTCCCGGTCATCCTCGACGACAAGAATGTGGAAACGGTCATTCCCATTCGCTTCGCGAAGAGCGGGACTGTGGTAAGAATTCATTAGGAAGCCTTCCTTTCTGGGAGAACAGCAGGCCGCAGGTCTACGCTTGCGCTTCGGTCGTCGCTAAGCGGACGTCCACTGGACCTCCAGCGACGCCTGCTACGCAGGCTATATGCCGCTAACGCGTCATATGTCTGTGGCTGATGGGCGTCTACGTTTCACTTCTAAACTGTTACACACACTTTAACAGTGAAAACAAAAGAGCAAATGGTTGGAATAAAAAACAGAATCCAAAGAAAATCAAAAGATTTTCGAAAGATGCCGGGGTTTTTCGTGGTGAATCCGTTTCTTCTTATTTTACTTATGGGAAGGAAAGCTTGTCAATGTATAATAACGTAATTTTATCTTTCCGTTGACTTACGAGGGGAAACTATGGTAAGCTTTTAAGAAGAATTTGAAAAAGGTAATGGCTTCCATCCCAGGGAGTCAGGGGAGAAAGATACAATGATAAAGAAAGAGCAAATAGACGGTATCATTCTGGACGTGGACGGCACTCTGTGGAATTCCACGGGGATTGGGGCGAAGGCCGGGACACGGGCAGTGCAGGAAAACGGTTGTCCGGAGAGGACGGTGACGCCCCAGATGCTGCAGGCACTTTTTGGCCGGACGATGGATGTGATTGGGGCCAATCTGCTGCCGGATCTGACGGCAGAGCACCGGAGCCGCATTATGGATGTCTGCTGTGTCTACGAGCAGCAGGCGTTAGAGGAGGACGAATGTCGGATCTGTTATCCTGGCGTAGAAGAGACCATCCGGGAGCTTTCCGGCGTACTTCCGCTCTTTATTGTGAGCAACTGCCAGAAAGGTTATATTGAGCTGTTTCTGGAAAAGACCGGACTTGGTTCCTATATTAAGGATATTGAATGTTATGGGAATACTGGAAAAGGAAAAAGCGACAACATCCGGCTTTTGATGGAGCGAAATGGCCTGAAATCACCGGTTTACGTCGGAGATACGCAGGGGGATGCGGATGCGACGGAAGGAGCCGGGATTCCCATGATCTTTGCGAAATACGGATTTGGAACCGTGGATCAGGCAGAGGCGGAGATTTCAGCATTTCCTGAACTAAAAGAAATGTTTGGATAGCTCAATAAGGAGGAAGTATTGCAATGAAGAGAATCATCTGGATGTTTTTTATGAACCTGATTCATGTGCCAAGGATATTTTGCCAGCTGATGATGAGGGCGGCGCACCCGGAGCGCTATACGATAGAAGAGCGGTACGCGGTGATTCATGAGATCGCGGAGCGCGGCATTAAAGGTGGTCGCGTGGATGTAGTTTCGACCGGGATCGAGAATCTGCCGAAAGAGGGAGGTTATATCCTGTACCCGAATCATCAGGGATTGTTTGATGTCATGGTATTGATTAAGCTGCACGAGACGCCGATTTCCGCGGTTCTGAAACAGGAGCTTGTAAAAATCCCGGTTCTGAAGCAGATTATTATCTGCCTGGGCGCGCTGGCTCTGGATCGTTCCGACGCCCGCCAGGGGCTGCAGGTCGTCCTGCAGGTCGCGGAGGACGTGAAAAAGGGCGGAAAATACATCATTTTTGCGGAGGGAACGCGCAGCCGCAATGGCAATCAGCTGCTGGATTTTAAAGGGGGCAGCTTTAAGAGCGCGACGAAGGCCCAGTGCCCGATCGTGCCGGTGGCGCTGATCGATTCGTATAAGGCAATGGATACCGGTTCTATCGAACGGGTAACGGTGCAGGCGCATTTCCTTGATCCGATTCCTTATGAAGAATATAAGGGGATGAAGACCGTGCAGATTGCGGAGATGGTAAAAGAGCGGATCGAGGCGAAAATCGCGGAATGTGAGGCGGCGTAGAGAGAAACAGGCAAACATTCAGATATCTATAGGGGCAGAACCATTCAGAAATGTCTGGTTCTGCTTCATTTTGTAGTAACAGTTTTGAACAGCATCGAAAGTTATAAATTTCCACAAATCGGGCAAAATAGAAAGTGAAAAAGATGACGAACTGGCGGACGGCAGAGCCTGTCCTTTTGTCAGAAGAAATCCGTTCAGGAGGGAATGTACATGATCAATCAAATGAAGGGCAGCCAGAGCATGGAATTTGAGAACGCCCCGCGGATAATAAGCGCGGTTTCTGTGGTCGGGCCAAAAGAAGGAGAAGGACCGCTTGGGGACTGCTTCGACCTGGTGTCGGATGAAGCGGAGTTTGGCGAGGATACCTGGGAAAAAGCGGAAAGTACGATGCAGAAAGAAGCGCTACAGATGGCGATTGGAAAGGCGCATCTGGAAGCATGGCAGATTCGGCATCTGTATGGAGGAGATTTGCTCGCGCAGATCATCGCTACTTCCTTTGGAGGCGGCGATTCAAATACAGATACCCCGCTTTTTGGCCTGTATGGCGCGTGTTCGACCTGCGGGGAATCGCTGACGCTTGCGGCGATGGCGGTGGCAGGAGGATATGCGGACTATGCGGCGGCAGTGACTTCCAGCCACTTTGGCGGCGCTGAGAAGGAGTTTCGGTTTCCCCTGGGATATGGAAACCAGCGTCCCCTGTCAGCTACCTGGACGGTCACCGGGAGCGGCGCCTTTATACTGTCCGCCGGGGGCAAAGACGCCGCTGATTCCAATTCAACTGAGGACATAAGCGGCGGAGCGTATGCCTGTGGAAACACTCCTTCCCGGTGTTCAGCGGAAAGGCATCCCGCTCATTTCGGTTTGCGTCGCGAAGATCAGAACAGCACAGAAAACGGTATAATCGTGCGCGGCGCGACGCCGGGTCGGGTTGTAGACATGGGTGTGCGTGACAATATGAATATGGGCGCCTGCATGGCGCCTGCGGCGGCAGACACGATTTACCAGAACCTGATGGATTTTAATTTCCAGCCGGAAGACTATGACCGGATCATCACTGGCGACCTGGGTGAAATCGGGCAGCGGATCCTTTTGGATCTGATGAAGGAAAAAGGATTTGATATATCGAAACAGCACATGGACTGTGGAATTGAGATTTATGACAAAGAAAAACAGGACACCCACGCAGGCGGAAGCGGCTGCGGTTGCTCGGCAGTCGTTCTTGCGGCCCTGATTCTGCCAAAACTTGAGACGAGTGAGTGGAAACGGGTATTGTTTGTGCCGACCGGGGCGTTGCTCTCAAAGGTCAGCTTTAACGAAGGGCAGACGGTGCCGGGGATTGCGCATGCGGTAATGTTGGAAAGTCATTCATAATGGTTTGCTGAGGAGGTAAAAGTTCTATGGATTATATAAAAGCATTTCTGGTGGGCGGCCTGATCTGCGCCCTTGTACAGATTTTATTAGAGAAAACAAAACTGATGCCTGGCCGGGTGATGGTGATTCTGGTGTGCCTGGGCGCAGTGCTGGGCGCAGTGGGCTGGTATGAAAAGCTGATTGATTTCGCCGGAGCGGGAGCGGCTGTTCCCTTACTCGGATTTGGAAACACGCTCTGGAAGGGCGTGAAAGAGGAAGTGGACGATAAGGGGCTGCTCGGATTGTTCGCGGGCGGCCTGAAAGCGAGCGCAGTCGGCATCAGTGCGGCGTTGGTATTTTCTTACATCGCGAGCTGGATCTTCAAGCCGAAGATGAAGGAGTGAGGATCGTTATAGATTGCTGACTGATCGCCTGAAATGTTCTGGCATATCAGACAGTCGTTTTTTATGTGCCCCACGCGGCGAGCAGGGAAAAAATCTCCCTGCTCGATGGAAAGTGTTATTGCTAATTAAAAAGCTATACGAGATGAAGCTGCGTTTTTAACGCATCCTGAAGCACTTGAGAAAAGTTGATCCCAGCCTCAGAAGCAGCTTCATTCAGCCATTCCGGAATAGTGAGAGTCTTTTTGACCGCCTTGTTGTTGTGAATTTTACGATATGCCAGGGTATCACAGGCAATATAATTTACGAATTCTCCCTCTTTTATCGCAAAAGCAGAAACGGATGACGGAGCAGGAATCGAGCGGCCATCGGATTCATAGCCGTAGAGTACAAGAGTCAGGACGTCCTCTGCCATCATGAGTCCGTCTGCGATATTATTACCACATGTATAGCAGCCCTCCAGGTCTGGAAAAACGATTGAGTAGCCACCATCTGCTTCTGGAGTAAAAATAGCGGGATAAGCGTATCTGGACAAAGTAGTTCCCCCTTTCAAGAGAAAGTATGTTATATAGAAGCAATTTATTTGATACCTGCGTCTTTAAGAATATTGTTTGCAGTCCCTGTTTTGATTTCTCCCCTATGTCTTGGAACAGCAAATTGGATGTTTGTTACCGGACTAAACCAGATGGTATGGTTACTTCCCTGTCGAACAATGTAACAACCCCCTTTTTTGAGTAACTTTCTTAATTCTGACGTTTTCATGAAATTCCTTTCATATGTCGTGAGTTTAACACGTGCAGATACGTGTGTCAACAAGCGAATGAAAAATAGAAAAAATCGAGGAAACATTTTGTTACTATTCACGGGGTGGGGATGATATCTAAGGTGTTTGGTTCCTCATC
>JAJBUL010000121.1:0-6238 GCA_020860365.1 Clostridiales bacterium
TCTCACGAAAGTTCAAAATCTCAGTCCGTCTTCTCCACCCCGTGAATAGTAACCCAAAAATTACCATTTTGCGCAGGAAATTGTTTTTAAGCTCCTGACATGCTATGCTTCATAAGGATTCACATGAACCATAACATGCTTGATATTATCAAATTGCCGCTCCAGCCCGTCGTGTACCCGCTCCGCGATCGCGTGCGCACTCTCCAGCTCCATATGCGCGTCTACAGCAATTTCAACATCCACATAAACCTTTTCGCCGAACATCCGCGTCTGCAGCAGATCAATCCGCACGACGCCCTCCTGCCCGGCAATGTACTGCCGCATTTTCTCGGTGTACTCCTCGTCACAGGCCGTATCCGTCATTTTTCGGGTCGCATCCCGGAAAATATCAATCGCTACCTTCAAAATAAAGGCGCTGATAACAACACTTGCAAGCGGATCCAGCACCGGAAATCCGGCTCGCGCCCCCGCGACACCGATCAGCGAACCGATGGAAGAGAGCGCATCCGAGCGATGATGCCAGGCATCCGCCATAAATGCGGAAGAACGCAGCTTTTTCGCGCAGGCTTTCGTATAGTGAAACATTGCCTCTTTCGAAAGAATCGACACGGCGGCCGCTGCAAGAGGGAGAAGCCCAGGAATTTCCAGTTCGCTGTAATTTCCTGCAAAAATCGTCTGCAATCCAGATAAACCGATTCCCGCGCCGGTAACCAGCAAAAGGCCGGCAAGTATTTCCGAAGAAACACACTCAAACCGATCGTGCCCGTACGGATGCTCCGTATCTGCACCTCGTTTTGCCACATTCACGCCAATCAGCGCAATCACGGTAGTCAGCACATCGGAAAGAGAGTGCACCGCGTCGGACACCATCGCACTGGAATGGCCGAACACACCGGCCAGAAGCTTGAACGCGGACAAAAAAACGTTTCCCACAATACTTACACCGGATACTCTGGCTGTCAGTATTCTTTCCTGTCCCTCGCTGAGTCCTTCTTCCCTGTATGAGGTTCGATCCATCTTTTTTTCGTCTTCTGTTTTTTTCATATTAAAATCGTCTGCATAATTTTCATTCTTCATGTCAGGTAACCTTCCTTCCTGTCTCTGCAATAGCAATCGACTGTATAACTGTAAAACACGGAACCGGTACTGACCGGTAACCTTCCTTACAGTCCGCTATCATCCCAGGTGTTCAGATACAGAAAAAGCATCCGGGGATGATAGTAAAATAAGTACTTACTACTGTCCCGCAGATGCTTTGTTACCTGCTGTCGCGATTTGCAACCCGGCAATTGGAGCCTCGTCCGGGCTGTATGTTTGATAGCCCTTCACCTGCTCCAAAGCCTGATCAGTTTGTACTGTAGTTGATTGCAGTGCAAATGATGTTGTCAATTCCAGTTTATTCCATTGTGAGCGGTTCGGTTACAATTCCCAGCGCTTCCAATTTCGCTTTTGTCGTCTTGATCTGGTAGTCAATTTCCCTGTCTTTATCTGTCGCTTTTTTTATCCTCTGTAAATCAATGAATTTATCCATAAGAGTGGTAGCCTGTTCCTTTTCTGTCATTTCCATAACCTCCATTCTGCCAACCTCCTTTTCATTAATATGTCATAAGGGGAACCGGCTTGCTGGTGGATTCCTTATGACGCAGGCCGCGCCATTGCCGCAGGCAATTTTGCATGGCGCGGCTCTCCAGGTTACCAGCGATACTAATGATCTTATGCCTCAGTAAGCTCCAGCGCCTTCTGCCGCAGCAGATCCTCTGTACACTCCTGCGGTGTCCATGGGATGTAGACATCCACCGGAAGACCAGTCTCATTGTACGGATGGCCATCCACTACATTCTGACGCTTACTCATCGGATAGGAAAGGATGAACGTCTTATCAATGCTGGCATTGACATAGTTGGTATAGTCGATCGTCCCCATCGTCGGCCGTCCGACTACCGTCACTTTGTCAGAAGCAGAGCAGATCTTAACAAAAACCTCTCCGGCGTCTCTGCACCAGGTATCTGTAATCAGAATCACCTTCCGGATCTGATTGTAAAGGCCTTCTTTTCCTTCATGAATCTCATGATACTCTGCCAGAATATCATCCTCCGGCACATCCTTCAGGAATCCCTTTCCGGACTTCTCCTTAAACTCCCCGATCAGCTGATCCGCAAGCGCTACAGCTTCCTCATTATTCGCTTTCTCATAGCGCACTCTCATGCTCTCGATCTTTTTGGTCGTATGCTCACAGTTTTTCTCAGAATAATTGGTATAAATCGCTTCTTTTTCCAGAAGCGCTCCAAGCTCTTCCTCAGAATCAAAAATCATCGGAAGCAGCGGTACAAAGCCAGGCTCCGTGCCTGCCTCGTTCTTACGCAGGTCTATGATCAGATTCTCACAGGAGGTAAGCTCGGAAGCGTGTTCTTCCATCGCTTTTTCCAGATCAGCTGTATTCTGGGCAAACTCTTCTATGCAAATATAGAATGTCTTCTCGTTCAGACTCTCAAACTCCATCTTACGCTTTGGCTTTTCAATAATGAAATGACGGAATTTCAGATTCTCAGTCGTACCATCCGCATGCTCCACCTCAAAGGACGGAAACATCTTGAGGAAGCAGCCCCACTGCTCGCGCTCCGGTGTATTGCCAACCATAAAATTCTTCGGAATCTTGGTGCGATGCTCACCCGGTGTATACTTATCCAGCTTTGTAATCTTATCGCCCAGCTTCAGTCTGTCATCGCGGCCAACCTCCGTCACATACAGATCATCCCCGTAACGGCGAGCCCGGAATCCCACCGTATTGTTCTTATAATTGCCATGATTGATCATGGAGAACTTCAGGTTCGGATCGCCCAGGGAAGCCAGATACTCGCTGACAATACGCAGGAACATAATCTCATTTACCATCTTCTTCTGATAAGCGTAAATCAGCATGTTCATCGGGTATTTGGTATCATTAATCTCCTCTTTTTCCTGGAAGCCGGCATAGTCCTGCTTGATTGTATCAAGCACCGTCATCATCATTTTATGATAATTTTTCTTCTTGCCCGCCGCGTTTGGATTCGGTCTGGGCGGAACCGCCCCCGGCTTTGCCATCACATTCTTCGGAATCTGTGACGATGCGCCTGTCTTCGGTGCATCCTTTGCAGGAGCTGCCTTGCCCTCCGCCGCCGGTGCAACCGTATTTGCAGCAGCAGTCTCTGCCGAAGGCTTTTCGGTGTTCACTGCCGTATTAGTAGTCGGTGTTGTCTCATTCTTGTTTGGTTCCAATGGATTTATCCCCCAGTCTTTTAATGTTGATTATTCGCATTCGTCCGTTCACAGTTCTCCGGCGCCATGCCATATGTGCTATAATATTACATTTCGGCTGATTTTTCAAGGGAATTATCGCAAAGTATATAAAAATTACATAAAATTGAGATATCAGTTCAGAATTGCGGTCTGTGGCCTGCTGTTCTGAAAAAACTCATCCGCGTCCATCCTCCCAATCCCGCAGCCCTTTTCTCTGACGCGCTTTCGCCTCTTCGAGCGTGATTTTCTCCGGTTCTCCTTCCAGATAATTCCGAAGCTCATCCAGGCCCTCCCCGGTAACGTTATTGATCAGAAAAATCCGTTCACAGTTCGCGTTTTCCAGCCATTGACGGACCATCGGGACATTCGCGTATGGAGAATCAATCTTCGTGATAATTCCAATTAAAGGCCGATTCAGAAATGCGTTACAGTTTGTCGTAAATATCGTAAAAGGCTCATCTGCCGCGCAGACAAGCGCCACCACATCCGATTCAAACGAAAAACAGGCCAGGCCAACCCCGACCTGTTTCGACTCCGCGTATTCTCCGGGAGTATCAATCATGTCATCCTCCGCAAACGTATATTGCGTCTTCTGATAATGAAGAGTTTCCCCTTTCATCACCTGCACCAGCGAGGTTTTCCCTGCCTCACTTCTGCCCATCAGAAATAATTTTTTCATCTCAATTCTCCGTAATGTCACATACCGGAAAATGCAATTCATCCCGGAAAAAAGCGACCACGCTCTCTACCGCGGAACGAACCTCCGCGTATGCCCCTGTCAGAATCAGTGCTCCGCAAAACCGGTCAAGAAATCCGATCTCCACGCTGCCGCTTTTTATTGCAATGTCCGCTGCAACCACAGTCGCTTCCCATGGTGTAAATTTGAGGAAACCAAGCGTATCCCCTGTATGATCCTCTCCCTCGTGAACGCCGATATTCAGGCCGAGAGTCTGATAAACCGCCCTCGACGACACACCGGTCAGGTGAGCCAGGCTCACATCCCGGCTCGGCACCCGGACGCGAACCAGCCGCAACGGCTCCCCGTCTTTTCGCGTATCATAATCCTGGAAGATCTCCCGAAGGAGTTCCTCTCTAGTCATTCTCCTGTCCATAGACGCCTCCTGCTAAACGGATGATATACCGTTCCCGGATCCGCAATCTCTCCGTCGGCACCAGGCACCCTCTCCTTCCGAGCCGTCACAATCGCTTATCGTTTTGTAAGAGGGCACACCACGTAATGCAGCTCATCCCGAAAGTAGCGCAGAACCTCCGTCAGCGCACTCGTCACATCCGCAATATCCCCGGATACAATCAGCGTTCCGGTAAAACGATCCGCAAATCCAAGGTAGACATCCCCACTCTTCACAGCGATATCTGAGGCAATCACCGCAGACTCCGGCGGCGTCAGGTTCATAATCCCGATCGCGGATGAACCATAATCAATCGCCGGATTCATCCCAAGCTTCTGATAAATAATCGGCGAGGGACCTCCCATCACATGCGCCAGCGTGATTTCCTTACCGGCAACTGTCTCCTGCACAATCCGAATCTGGTCATTCCTGTTATCCATGCCCGTCTCCTATCCCCTTTGAAGTACCGTTTTTTCCTGTCGTTTATTGTAGCATAGAATACTTCTCTTGAAAAGTCCTTTTTGCCCGTTTTTTTGTTATTTTTCCCCTTTTCTGTTAATTCATGTTGTTTCTTTGCAGATAATATGTTGTTTTTCTGTCTGTTTTCTACAGTTCAGCAGAATCTTCCTGTGCGGCACAATAGACGTCAAAGACCCCGGGCATCGTGCTTTCAGCGATGTTGACGCAAATACCTGGCCCGTTGCTTCGCGGGAATAAAGATTGTGAAAAAAAAAGTAAAAATTGTCAACTGGAAAATTAATAAAAAACTGCTATCCTATTTAAATACTGTAGCTGTAAAAACGCTGATCAGTTTCGACGCCCCAGCCCAACAGGAAGATATGCCTGCGACAGAAGACAAAGACACGGAGGAACCCGTATGAAATTCGGAACAACAGAACTGCTTATTATTCTCGCAATCCTCATTCTGATTTTTGGTCCGAGCCAGATACCCAAGCTGGCCGGTATGTTTGGAAAAGACAAAAAAAATACTGGTAAAAGCCAAAGCAGTGATAAAAAAGCGACAGATGATAAAAAAATAGATTTTTCCAAATGGCTGGATGAGGAACCCTCATCTACATATACATCTGTTCGGGTGCGCGAGCTGCTCTCCCGTGTGGCGATCTGTATCTTTTGTGCGGTGATCGCGTTTGCCATCGCGCTGTTTTTTTCGCAGAATATCATCAGCTTTCTGAATACCATGGCCGCCAGCTATGGCTACGAGCTCGCGTCCGTCACCCCACAACAGCTGCTGCGTCAGCAGTACAGCATTTCGTTCGCCATCAGCGGATGCATTTCGCTCCCGATCATCATCTACCACATCTGGGCCTTCAGTCAGCCAGATTTAAAGCGAAAGAAAAAACTGGTATTTCTGGCCGTTATCCTCTCTGATCTGGCCTGCTTTGTCATCGGCATCCTTTTTACCTATGAGCTGATCCTTCCTTTCATGCTGCAGCTTCTGGCGTAAAAAGAATCTTAAAGTAAAACGCTAAAGTCGTTTACTATAAAATTTGATTTCTGGCATTCTTATCATAGATTGGAGCATTCCTATGGAAACAGACGACCCTCGGACAACCGCAAATACAGAAGGAGAAGGAAGCGACTCTCCGACAGGCAGGAAGAGTCCTATCCTTTTTCCGTTGATTAACAGTTCCTTTATCCCCGGCCATTGCCTTGAAGCTGTCCAGGCAATCGAGGACGCAAAAGAGCGCGACATCGCCATGGGAGAATATTATTACTTCAGCGGGCATCCAGAGGAAGCCGCGATGGGGATGGAGCTATATCTGGCAAGCGAAGACACGGCCACTCGCCTGTCCGCCTGCCTTGTCTATGCC
>JAJBUL010000121.1:6248-11924 GCA_020860365.1 Clostridiales bacterium
CTATGCGAACCTTGCGACGGACAATATCCGTCTCGCCAGACATGCGCTCTCTGAAATGGAAAAGGCCTTCGCGGAAGTCAACAGTGACGCTGACACACCGCGGGAATTAAAAGCCATGTCCGCCTTTGTTTCCGCCACGGCAGCCGTGCTGCTTCATCTTCCCCTGGAGAGTGATCTTGCGTTTGAACCGGGGAACCTTATGCTTTTGCCGCCGGGCCTGCGCTTTTTCTCCTGCTATGTACAGGCACATTATGCCTACCTGCAGGGGAAATATGAACGGAGCATTGGAAACGTGGAAATGGCGCTGGCCTTCCAGCCGCGGGTTTACCCGATTCCCACCATATACCTCCGGCTGGTAGCCGTCATGGATTACGTGGCATTAAAAGAATCGGAAAAAGCGAAAAAGCAAATGCTGCTTGCATGGGAGCTTGCACGGCCGGACGGCCTGATTGAAGCGTTCGGAGAGCATCACGGACTGCTTGGCGGCGTTCTGGAGGCTACGCTGAAAAAGGACTGGTCAAAGGAATTCAGACAGATCATCGCCATTACCTACCGCTTCCCCAGCGGGCGGCGACAGATCCCCAACCCGGATACCGGGCATGACGTGGCGGATAACCTGACGACGACGGAATTTGCCATCGCCATGCTGGCGGCAAGGGGCTGGACGAACCAGGAGATCAGCCGCCATATGGAAATCTCTGTCAATACTGTGAAGTTCCATATGGGGATGGTGATAAGGAAGCTCGGAATTGAGCAGAAAAAGGATCTGAAGAAATATATGCTGCAGTGAAAATGATGTGGCAAAAAGCCCTGGGCAATTTACCCCAGGGCTTTTGTCCGCAATGCGTTCTCTTCCGTAATCTTCACGCTCAGCCATGCAGCTGCCCGTTTACCACATTGAATATCTCCCCATCATATTCGATTGTGCCGTTATAATCGGAATCCAAAATGCCGTTCTCTACTACAAACCATTCGCCGTCATACAGCACGACCTGCGAGACATTCTGCACCATGCCGACCGCGAGGAAATACCAGCAGCCATCCCCGCCAATGGAGGAATCATACAGCCACAGGCCATTGTAGCCAAGCAGCAGTTTCCCTGCCACCACGAGGAAGCGCTCGCCGTCATAGGGCACAAGGCCGTTTTGGGTGGTGTCCAGAATGCCGTCCGTGACGTAGAACCATGCGCTGTCGTACAGAGCCAGCCCGGTATACTGCAGCTGCACCTGCCCCAGGGAGACAAAGTACCACACATCTTCATACAGGCACAGGCCATTCGCTTCAAAGTCAACCAGGCCGTTTTTGATGAAGAACAGGCTGCCGTCATACGGGACTACCCCGACATAATCTTCCGCGAACACATTGTTCTGGTAATAGCGGAATACCTCATCGGCGTCAAGGACCAGGCCATGCTTCCAGCCCCCGGACGACGCATCTCCGGATTCAGTGCCCTCTGTTTTCCCGGATGTATCTTCCGGCGCCTCCAGGAGCGCATAATAGCCGATGCCGCTCATTACAAAGGATATGGCTCCATTTTTCGTCGTGCTGCCCAGCGATGTGACCGTGCCGTCCGTCACTACATAATATACGGACGGGTTCTGGTACCCGTCGGCCGGATAAATCGTGGCAGTCACAGTACCGGTGGTGATTTCATAGCGGTTTCCATTGCTGTCCACAAAATAAATATTGTATACTGCCAGGTTTGAGCCTTTGCCCTGCAGGAGGCCGGATATCCAGGCATAAAAATCTGCCGCGTCTGATTCCGTGACAGGTTCTACTACGAGCAGCAGGCCATCTGTAAGGAAATCCCCCTCTGTGGCTACGGTTGTCCCACCGGAAAGGATCACTTCCGCTTTCCCATCCTGCACCATATCCGAACTGCCGCTGACGGTCGTCTGTATGGTCAGGCTGCTATTTCCTGTTCCGGAAGCTTCCGACGCATGTATCTGCATGGGCAGAAGCACAAGCACAAGACCCATCATCACCGTAAGAATTTTATTTTTCTGTATGAGGTTCTTTCCTCTTTTCACTTTTATCACCTCTCATTCCCAATTTCTGTCTGCAAACATGAAACAACGTGTAAGCGGCTGCCGCAAACCCATTCCTGCCTTACCCATTCAGGATATATCCTGTAATTCTGCCTGGAAGGTAAGCGTCGCTTTGTAGGTTCCTGCCGTTGTGTTTTCCCATGTAGACGTCGGGATATGGACGGTAAGGGGCAGGGCTTTTGTTTCATTGCGAAGCTCCTCTGTACTCCAGACATCGCCGGTAAAATCTGCATCGTTATACTGCAGGGAAAAAGCGAAGGTATTTGTGCTGTCCTTTTCATCCACGAAGTCCGTCTTTGTCACGGTCACCACCACCTGCTGTTTTGTGCCAATATCCCCGGTCACTTTCACCTCGCCAATCTCAGTATCCACCGCGCCGAACGATACGGTATTTGTTGTGCTCGGTATGGTCATGATAAAGGACGCATCCTTACTCATGGTAAGTTCCATAGACTGCTGATCGGTACTTGAGGCATAAGCCGGGACAGCTGCTGTTGCCAGGATTGCGGCGCACATCAACACCGCCGTTAATTTTTTTATTTTCTTATTCCTCATAACTGCTCCTCCTAATTCGTTTTCGTCACAATGGACGCTTCAAACACGATCGTGCCTTCATAACTGCCCGCATATACGTCCCCAAGCGCCGAGAAGTACAGGGTACCTCCTGATACAGCCGTCGTACTGTTTCCCTCAAACGCCGCCACGACCGCATCGCCAGCAATTCCTTCCCCGCCGGTTGTCAGACTCACTGTAGATGAAATTTTGTTCGTAGCATCTTTGGTATCTGTCAATGTAACTTTCCCATCGGATATGCCGCTGCTTACTTTGATCTGAACCTGCTCTGTGGTCGCCACATTGACGGCAGATACACCGATTACCTCAGATACCTCTTCCGTCTCCGACAGATTCACCGTTGCCGGTATGCTCAGCGTGTAAGTGGATGCCTCAGTGTAATTAACAGTCATGTTGCGGGAATCCGCATACGCGGGAAGCGCGGTCCCTGCCAGGAGCGCCGCCGCAAACAATCCCGCCATCATTTTGTTCCTTATTTTTCCTGTTCTTTTCATAGTCCGTCTCCTTTTTTGTTTGATTTAATATTTTTTATTTGATTCACAATGATCATAAACAGCCTTTGTTATTCAATGACATTTAATGTAAGCTTAATCTCGGAGCCGTTGAGCGGCGTCCGGTCATCATCCATCGCAAAGCACTCGTATTTGAGTACCGCGTCCTCATATTCCCCTGCTTCAAGCCCCTGCTCCAGGGTAATCTCGTAAAGCCCCTGCCCCGGCTCAATCAGCCCCGACTGCCACAGCTGCGTGCCGTCCGGTAAAAGCAGCGTCATACGGAAATAGCAGGTGTTCTGCTCCGGGTTGTAAAAATTGACGCTCTGTTCGGTTTCCCCTGCTTGCAGGGTAAGGCTCCCATAGCCGGGGATGTCGATGGTATCCTCATTCTTCTCCACATCGGTTTCCTGCTCGCCCGTCCATGCTACCGCATTTTCATCCAGGTCTGCGCCGGCGTCTGCGCTCTGGGATTCTTCCCCGGAGCCGGATCCGCTTCCGATGCGGATTCCAACGAAGATACCGCCTCCGACAAGGATAACCGCCAGCAGGACCAGCAGGAGCGTTTTTATTTTTTTATCCATCGAAAGCCTCCTTTTACTGGCTGAAAGTGATCGCAAACAGGAGCGACCCGCTGTACTTTCCCGCAAGGATCGTCTCTTCCTCCGGCTCCGAAAAGCTGATTGCGACAGCACTGGTATTGCTCGCCTTAAAGGTCGCAACCGAGCAGGGAAAAGACGTAACCACCTCGCCATTGACCAGCATCCGGCTGGTGATCTCTGTGGCTAAATCGCCTTCCCTGATCAGATACAGTTTTCCTTCTTCAAACGATCCGTAGACGTATGATACCGATACATCAACCTGCCCCCATAAACCCAGGTCAAGGTTGTCTTCATCTATCGTGATGTACACAGAATCGCCGCCCGCTGTTACCGTACTGGGGATGGTGACAGTATATGTTGCGTCAGCGGTCTTTGTGGCAGTTGAACCGGCCACGGATTCTGCATAAGTCGAATTCCCCTGATATTTTACATAAACCGTATAGGATGTCCCTGCATACAGGGAACTAAAGACATTGGATTCCTGCCACGTAGAGCCGTCAATGCTATACAGTGCTGTGCCATATGTATTCTGGTCTGTGCCGGAAGGCGCGGTAACCGTAATGCTGCTTGTCGTCACTCCTGAAATGGTGACTGTCGGCGTCGGGGCTCTCGGAACCGTTTTCGTATCTGAATATGTCTCCGTACCGATCTTCGCTTTCGCCGTGTAGGTAATTGACGCATCCGTGCTTTCAGAAGTCACTGTACAATTCAATGTTTTTGTTGAGTTGCAGCCGGAACAGCTGATTGTCACCGTACAGCTTGAATAATCAGAACTCCAGCTGAAACTGGTGCTGTGCGTATGGGTGTGCGCCGATGAGCTGTTGTAATGAATAAAAGCGCCAGTTACATAGGTATTGCCTACAGAAATCGATACACTATTCCATTCAGTCTCGCTCCCTGAGTAAAAAACATCAGTAATTGAAGAGTCTACATAGAATGCGTAATCACTAATTTTTGTTGTTGCTTTGTTGATTGTAATACTCGTCAGGCTGTAACAATATTGAAATGCATAAGCTGAAATAGTTGTTACTCCGCTGCCAATACTTACGCTTGTAAAGCTACCGTTTCTAAACCCATTGCTGCTGAGATATGTCACACTATCTCCTATAACTACCGATTTCACCTGGGAAAGATAAGTACTATAATTGCGATTCCAATCACTCATGCCTGTATCACTGGAAATGGTTAGCTTGCCATTATCATCTAATGTCCAGCCGTTTCCGGAAGCTGACGTAAGGGACATCGCTGTTGTCAGCGTCAGGGATTCCTCTGCGGATTCCTCAGACTCTTCCGTTTCTTCCTCCGCATCTGCTGCCTCACCGCTTTCTTCCCCTGTCTCCGTTATTTCTTCGTCCGGGCTATTTTCCTGCCCGATTTCTGTTCCTTCCCCTGTTTCCTCATCCGGGTTGTTTTCCTGGACGCTGTCTGTATCTTCCCCTGTTCCCTCATCGGTCGATCCTGGCCCGGACTCAGATGCTCCTTCCGATACACCATCATCGTTTGTATCAGAATCTAAAGAAGCAGTTGACTCGCCTGATTCAGCCGCATCCGCTGCCGAATTTCCTGTCTCTTCTGACTCATAAATACATTGTCCATCGCTGTATCCGCATGTGTCATCATGGATGTGATCATCTGTTGCCAGGGCTGATGGCACAGAACAGGTAAATACCAGGGAAACTGTCAGAAGTATTGCCACAATTTTTCGTTTTGATTTCATACAATCCGTCCTCTTTTCTACTACTTATTTGTTAGCCAATACCCGTTTTTTCTGCCGGCATACTCCTCTGTCCTCTGAATTCACGGCAATACAAAAAGGCGCGTCACGTCCATGGAAATACCACGGGCGAAACGCGCCTTGAATAATTGCGCTATTCTTTTGGGAGCAGCAAAAGCGGACAGGATTATCCTGTCTGTCTGTCTGTCTGTCTGTCTGTCTGTCTGTCTGTCTGTCTGTCTGTCTGT
>JAJBUL010000107.1:0-506 GCA_020860365.1 Clostridiales bacterium
CAACTTTCGCTTATCTCCGATTACCCTTGCTGGATTTCCTCCAACAATGGCATAAGGCGGCACATCTTTTGTAACAACACTTCCTGCCGCGACTAACGCATTATTTCCAATGCAGACATCATACAAAATTATGCTTCTTGCTCCTATAACTACATTATCATTTATTTGGATTTCACCCGTGTAGTAACCAACTTGTGGGCCAGTATAATGTTCGTCACAATTAAACATTCTATTTACAAGATCATGTTCATAAAATCTCACATCTGCACACACGGTCACATTCTTGCCAATTGAAATTAATTCAGGGTAAGATGGCAACCAAACAGGATGCCAGTACCCCCCCAGGGCAGTTTGGGGTGTAGGTTGAGCTTTTTATAGTGGAGGGGTGGTGGGGTGGGGTCGGGAGTGGGGTGGGGGTCAGGAGGGGCGCCGTGGGGGGGGGGAGGGGTATGCGGGTCGCGGCGGGGCGGTGGGGGGGTGGGGGGGGAGGGGAGGGGGGGGGGCGG
>JAJBUL010000107.1:516-11888 GCA_020860365.1 Clostridiales bacterium
CCCAATAAGAGTTAAAACAAATAACTCAGCCATTATCCGCAGTCGTTTGATTTTTTTCATTATACTTTATCCTCACGAGGCAAAGTTCTTTTTGAAACGTTCCTAAACTCCCGGTTCTTTGCTCTCCTATAGAGCTTTATCGTTTTCCTGCTTACCTCATCCCAGCTGTACTTCGTACAGATAAAGTCAGCAGCCTCACTCTTATATCTCACTACCAAATTCTCATCATCACAGAGCTCCTGTAGCTTTTCTCTAAGATCCCCCACATCACCTTTCTGAAACACCACAGCCTTATCTTCAACAACCTCTGCGCATTCTTCTATATCAGAAGTCAAGCAACAGTTGCCGTAGCTCATGGCCTCTAATAAACTAAGCGGCATCCCTTCCAGGTCGCTCGGTAGCACATACACATAAGCGTTGCTATACAGTTCTTCCCGTAACCTTCCGGCAACAAAGCCTGTGAAGATCACGTTTTCACCAGCCATTTTCTTTAATTCCACAGTGAACGCATCCGTATCAGATGACCCACCGGCAATGACCAGCTTCTTATCTGTGTTTAGCCCTTTATAGGCTTCTATTAAATATCTCAAACCCTTCTCCGGAACAATCCGCCCCAGAAACAGGATGTAATCGTCTTTTTTTAATCCAAACTTCTCCGTAATCTCTTTAGCTTCTCTTATCTGTGGTCTACTCACCCCATTTGGAATGAACACAGTTTTTCTTTTATATGTCTTCCAAAAATACTCCTGCACGCCCTTACTAAGGACAATAATCTCTGATGCGTGCTTAACGGCCATTTTCTCGCCACTTTTTATGTAGTGTGATCCTAACCCCGCATGCCACTTCTCTCGACGATGGTCTATACCTGATACCTCTGCTAGAAGGACATCAAAATATACATATATAAATAGGAAGAAACTCTTTTAATCTCCCTTTTTCAGGGCAACAAAAAAAGCCCAGCAGGTCACCTTCCCGCCTTGTCACTATCAAATCCCTCTGATAGCCACAGGCTTGGAAAGCAACCCGCTGGGCAAAAATTCTCTTATTCGGTTTTACTCTTACTCTACTTTAATGCTGTCAAGGAACTCCGCAAACTCCGCTCCATCGACCACCTCTTTTAAGGCTTTCACGGCATCCTCCGCATTGCGGTATCCCTGCACGGAGACGACAACCTCGATCCTGTCAAACACATCCTCCGGATTGAACGTCCCCCGGAAATTGCGATGCTCCGCATCCAGGATTATCACATACTGCGCCAACTCGGTAAGGCAGTAGATGCTGTGGCCGTGGAACTCACCCACGGTGACCGGATAAGGGCCGTCAACCAGTTCTTTCGGAGTGCTGTCGAATTCGTCAGCCGCCTCTTTCTCCGTGTTCGTGCAGCGGTCCAGGTAAATGCTGAACTCGACAATGGTTCTCTGATCCTCAGTCCGCAGCGTTATGGTGTTGGCCGAAATCCCCTCCAAATAGGTCTCAATCCAGAAACCCTCCGGGATTTTGATGGAAAGCGTCCTCGGCATCACATCCGTGTACAGCCTTCCGTTTTTAAATTGAAACATACTCATGTTCCTCCAATCGTTTAATTTGCTGCAGCGGTTTCCTTATAGCATAGAGTTTCGTACATAGCAAGCCCAAAAATAAAATCGCTTCTCAGAGTAGCGATAAAGCACGAAGTTACTGATTTGAGAATATGAGTAACAGGAGTAACAGTGAGTCGGCAGGAGTAACAGGAGTAATGGGGAAGCGGCAGGAAAGGCACAGAAGAAAAGCCCTCCGAAGAGGGCTGTGCTGTTGAATTGTGTGTTACTCCACTATGAAGCTTTCCATCAGTTCCTGGACGCTGCTCCGCTCCGCTATTTCCTTCACAGAACACTCTTCATGCGTCAGGATGAGGATTTCAATCCGGTCAAACCACTTGCCTTCCTCGTCCTTCAAACCCAACGCGCTGATGTCGAGCAGAACGCTGTACTGTGAAACCGAGCCACAGCTGAAAGCATAATGGCCTTTGAACCCGCTGTGTTCAATAGGGTACGGACCATACTTATCCGTGGTGCTGTCTGCTGCACTCCCACCTGCGTCAACTTCAAACTCGTCCTCGTAGAACTCCTCGTCACTCGCAAAGAAGAATTTATACAGTTCCCCTTCCGTGGTCTCCGCCATGTGCTCTTCCAGCCGGACTTCCACACGTGCATCCTTCTCCGGGGTCCAGATTGTCAGCTGGTTATCGGATAAAGTCAGCGGATCGCTGTCAAGCCAGAAGCCCTCCGGGATTTTGAATGACAGGCACTGCGGCTTCATGTCTGGGTACAGCCTGCCGCTTTGAATTTTGAACATAAGTAACCTCTCCTTCCATAAGAAAAATGTGCGGCACCATTGCCACAGATATATAAACTCTTATTGGGGGAGATTTCAAGTTTTTCTCGAATTTTTGGAATCGAAGAAGAAAAAGCCCTCCGAAGAGGGCTGTGGGGTTCAGGCAAGGAGCCTGCTCTTATGCAATCAGCTGTTCTTTGAGCCGCTGCTCTTCCTCCCTGGTCTCCGGGATGTTCCAGCCGTACTCGCCGCTTTCTGGAAAGAAGCTGATGGTGAAAAGCCAATGCCCGTCTTCCAGGGCAATCTCCTGCACCAAGGTATTCTTGATTTTCAGTAGCTCCGGCTGGCGCATGAGTTTCTTCACATGCTTCCTCCAACCGTCTGCCGTGAACTTCTCGCGGTTAAAGTAGCCGCCGAGGGAAAGGTTGTAAAGCTGGTCTGCTGCTTGATTGAGTGTCATGGTATGTACCTCCTCGTAGGTGATGTAGTTTTTGTTTGGTGCTGCGCCGTTTATTTCTCCGCCGCCTCCTTGTTCGCCTTGCGGATTTTCTTCTTCAGTTCGCTCATCAGCTTTGCGTAAATGTATCTGCTGCCGTCCAGCTTCTTTGCTGTGAATGTCTTCCCTTCCTGGCTGATTTCGTATCCTTCAAAAAATGTGCTCTTCATGGTGGTTTTCCTCCTTGGGTTCTTCCCCTTCGTTTTGTTGTGTGTATATTAACTCTCTAGCCGAACTATATCCAGTCAATTCTCAACCATAAAGTACACAAAGATAAGCGATCAGAACTGTGTAAAATAGACACCGCAAAAGCCCCTCCGAAGAAGGGCTCCGCTCTGTGTTGTGAGGTTTAGTTGACCTTAAAAAGGTAGCCGTGGACCGTTTCGTATTCCTTTCCCGGCCGGCCGAAGGTACACTTCTCGCTTCCGTGCAGCTCCCTCATCCCTTCGAGTGTGCAGCCGTTCTGCAGGAAAAGCCATGCGATTTCCGCCGAGCTTGTCCAACCGGAGCTGAAGGTGAAGTGGTCGATGCCGTACTCGCGGAAGGCGTCGATCAGGGCTTTCACATCCCTGTCCCAAATGCAGTCGTGCAGGTCGATGTACTCGTTTCCGCGCTCCTGAGCTTCCTTGTAAAGCATGTAGATTCTGCCGTAGTCCTCGCCCCTGGTCTCCATGTCGGCGTAAAGCGCCCTTACCTTGACCCTTGCGGCTTCCTTGCCGTCCTCGTCCTTGGCCGCATCATACTCGGCTTCGTAGGTCTTGAAAATTCTGTAGTCCTCTGCAAATGTGTTGTTCTTCATGGTGTTTCCTCCTTGTTTTTTCGGGGCGCCGTCGGGCTTGTTCCCTTTGGGCTTTTCCCCTTTCGTTATGTGCATATTACCGTCACTCCGCACATATATCCAGTCAATTCTGCGCCATAATCTGCACAAAGATTTTCAACCGGAACTGGTAGATGTACACACGCAAAAAGCCCTCCGGAGAGGGCTTGTGTCAGACGAGGGGATAGTCTTTTCAGTCCGCATAATCGGTAAGTGCGTGGCAAGTCCCGCCTTCAACTGAAAAGTCAATCACCACCTGGTTCAGAACATCATCGCCTGAGACATCTATCTCTAATTCTGAACCTGGGCAGCCTGGATGCGCTACGGCCCTTCCCGTTGCAAGGAAATCATCCACCGCATCTGCTCCAATGTCCACAAATCCCCCAGGCGTCATCAGGCTGAAATTCATGCCGGGGTTCCGCTTCAGAAGTTCAGAAACCCTTTCCCTCTTTTCCACCCTCATCAGTTCATAATTTGCCGCCTCTTTCTCCGTCAGCTCGTCCTCAAATTCAATCCAGCCCCAGGCTTTCCGGCCGATGCTCTCCACGAAAGTCCGCTCGTCAAAATTGAAAATCTCCCTGATCTTGTGGCCGCCGGGGAATGTCCCCAGGCTGACCGGCCGCTGTGTGCTGTAGTACCTTACATTGTCCTTGCTCATTCTGCTCCTCCTTCCGCAGACTCCATCGTCTGCATGTAAATCTCCTGTACACAATTCCTGCAAAGGCAGATAATTGTTGTATTCAAACTCCTGCCTCTCCGGATTCCAACCTCCACAAGGTTCTCTTCGCTTCCGCAGGAATTACAGGCGTTAAAAATGTCCTTGCTCTTCTTTACCTCAATCATGCCGTCTCCTCCTTCACTCTCAGCACTCCGTCCGCAATCATCTGCGCCACAAACTCCCCGAAATCATCCGGTGTGTCCTCCCACGCTTTGCCCGTCATTGCCTCGTAATCGCGCTTCTGGTAGTCCGGGGTGTTGATGTCCGCTTCGATGCACTCCTCGTGGAATTCGTGCAGCTCTTCTTCCGTTATCTCATCCCAGGTTTCATGCGTGTGTACTTCGCAGTCTCCGCAGGCAATGTCAAATGGGTCATCCCAAATGCTGAGTTTTTCGTATTTCACAGCCGTCTGTTCCGTCTGCCTGTCCATCTCCTCGCAGAACTCTTCGTAGCTCATGTGTCCTGCGGCTTTCATTGCTGCGCTTGCCGCCTGCAGCTCCTTGTCTGTCCAATCCCTGCTCATGCCATCTCCTCCAATCTCTTATGCTGTAAGCCTGCCAAGTGCCCAGATTACCGCGTGTCCGCTGTCTTCAAAAACTGCATCCGCCAGCTCGACCAGCCTGAGCCTGCCCTCAAGGCTGCCGAAATCCTCGTATGGCTCCTCGGCAAATTCGTAAATCGCTGCAAGGCTTTCTCCCTTGTAGTTCCTTGTTGCGAAGACTATGTGGTTTCCGAGGCGGGTGATTGAATTGTAGGCGTCTGCACCGTACCTGCTTAAGTACCCCATCGGTGTGGTGGCTTCACACCGTGTGTCTTTGAAAATCGTGTACTCTGCGCTGTCGGTGATGATGCTCATGTCCTTCCGCTCGATTGCCTTGCCCGTGTTCGTGAATGGTGTTTCTTTCCTTGTTGTTTTCTTCATGGCTTTCTGCCTCGCTTTCTTTTTTGTTATGTGCATATTACCGTCACTCCGCACATTTATCCAGTTATATCTGCATCATAATCTGCACAAAGATTCGGTGGGAGAATTGTCACTTATGTAAATAAAAATAGCCCAGCAGTTCACCTTCCTCCGCTGTGGGATTTTACACAGTGGGAAAGCAAACCGCTGGGCCGGTTGGTTCCTATTCGGTTTTTCACAGCGTCTGCACCCATCTTCCGCAGCGTACCACGAACTCCGCAAACTCCGTATCCATGTTGCGGACGATAGCTTCCCCGTGGAGGGATGAGAGTGCATTAAGCACATCCTGTTTAATCAGCGTCTCGTCCCCCTCTTCCGGATGCCATCCGGTGTCGAACAAGTCCACGGTACCCTCCGTGGCAAGGTCAACCAGCTCGGCGAGCTTGCTGCCGTCAATGACCGGCTCTGGCAAGATATCATCCGCCTCTGCTGTGGCCACATCCACCGCAGTTTCTTTCACAACCGGGAGCATGGCCTTCCTTGCCTCATCCCCGCCTGACCGGTACAGGTACAGCACGATGGCGTTCGCCACAATCATCTCCCAGGGGCTCAGTTTCAAATCACCGTACAGATCTTCCGCGATATGCACGTTCTTCTTTGTGTTTTCAATGTTGGTGTTTTCCATATCAGTGTTTCCCATTGTTACAGTCTCCCCGCCCCACGAATTATGCTCGTGTGGACACCTGTAATGTTACCAATTGTAGGAGCATATATCAACCGGTTTTTACTCTATTTCAGGCATTTTTTTGAAAAACTCATGCCATCTTTTCGTACTCAGCGGCCGTGTTCTCAAGGCTCTCCTGAACCTCGGCAAGGCAGTCGGCAAAGCGGTACACGATTTCAAGCCGGTATTCCTCGTGGACGTAGACCGATTCGATGAAGGCATCCGCCATCTCTTTTGTGAGCTTCTCGGCATTCCCGAAGATGTCGGCCTGCCGCTCCGCTTCCGGGAAGTCGGAGTTTTCATCCACCCTTGGCGGCAGGGAGACCACAGCCTTCTCCATGAGCTTTTCGATTTCCTTATCCAGCCGTTCCTTTTCCGCCTTGTACTCCTCAATCCCGACCCTGCCGTCCGCGTAGTTCTCATACATCCGCATCTTTTCGGCTTTCAGTGCGTTGACCTTGATCTCCACGCGCTCCTGCTTCTTCTTTGCCTTCCGCTCCGCTTTCCGGTAAATCTCCTGCCGCTCCTTCACCTGCCCTCCCAGGGATTTCACAAGCGCGATGTGGTATTTCAGGTCATGGAACACGGCGGATTCAATGCGGGTGTAGATGTATTTCTCCTTGCTGCAATGCGAGTGTTTTAACTTCTCCGCCCCAATCCTGCACCAGACAATCTCATCGTAAGCCTGATAAAGATACCCCATGGTGCGGCGGCAGTTCCCACAGCGTACCTTCCCCATCAGGGGGTATTGGTTTATCGCATACCCCTCCGCCTTTGCCTGCTGCCGGATGACAAGCTGCGCCTGCTCGTATTCCTCCCTTGTCACGATTGCCTCGTTTGCGCCCTCTGTGATGAACCATTCGCTCCGGGGAACCTGGCGCGGCCTTCCGTGTATCTTCTTGCGTTTCCCCATGATCATTGCGCCGGTGTATTCTTCCGCCGTCAGAAGCCGCCACACCTTGCTCCTGTCCCAGATAAGGTCCGGGTTTAAGCGGCTGGATATCGTTTTTGAACCTATCTTGTGAATCCTGTTGTATTCGGATGGGATCAGATGCCCTTCCTCGTTCATTCTATCTGCAATCATGCCGGTGTCGTATCCCTGGAGCGCAAGGTCAAATATGCGCCGCACGATTTTTGCCGCCTCCGGGTCGATGACATACCTTCCTTTGCAATTTGGATCAGGCTTGTAACCGAAGGGCAGCCTGCCCGTGGTGGAATACCCTTTTTCCCATTTTACCTTATCCGCTGAGTAGAGCTTCTTTCCTGCGTCCCGGCTGTACATAGAATTAACCAGGTTTGAGACCACCATCTCAATTCCCATCGTGGTTCCGATGTAATTGTTGCTGTCATAGCGGTCATTGATTGCGATGAAGCGGATGCCAAAAAGCGGAAAAATCTCCTCCAAATACTCACCGACACCGATGTAATCCCTCCCGAAACGGGATAAGTCCTTGACGATAATGGTGTCCACGATGCCTTTCTTCACGTCATCGATCATCCGCTCGAATGCCGGCCTTTTGAAATTGGAGCCTGTGTAACCATCATCAACATACTCCCGTGTCTCACAACCTTTGAATTCCTCCCTGTTTTCGAGGAAGTCTGCAATCAGCGCCCTCTGGTTCTCGATACTGTTGCTCTCGTCCTTGCCGTCTTTCCCCAGATCGCCGTCCGCTCCGGAGAGCCGCAAGTATTGTGCTTTTATGCTCATCCCTCTCCCTCCGTCACCTGTTCGAACATATCCTCAAAGCGGTATGTGAGCTTCACGCTGCCGTCCGCACTGACCTCGATCTTCTCAACCAGGTCGCGCACAAGACTCTCGTCAAAGGCTGTGGTGCCCAAGTATTCCTTAAGCCGCCTTACGCGCCCGCGCACCTGCTCCATCCGCTGCCTCGTTTCTTCCTGCTCCTTTTCTGCCGCCGCCAGCTCCGCCTTTGCCTCTTCCAGGGCTTTCGTGTACCGCTCCTTGATGAAGCTGTACTCGTCCGCATCCAAAACTCCGAGGACATAATCCTCGTAGAGCTTCCTGTTCTTCTCCGAAAGGTTCCCCACCTTTGTTTTCAGCCGGCCGACCTTCTGCCCGATTGCCACAAGCGGGGAATCGGAGGGCTTTAATTTCTCTGCGTTGCACACCTCACCGATGTATTTCCCGATCTGGTCCATCACCAGCTTTTCCAGGCATGGTGCGGATACCCTCTGCCCCCTGCAGGTGGCATCGCCGTTGCAAACGTAGTACGGGCTCCGGTGTTTTGCCTTCCTCGGCAGCCGGTCGAATATCATCTTCTGCCCGCAGTCGGCGCACCAGACCAGTTCTTTCAGGTGATCCTGTATGTCCGCAACATCGTCCCTGCGTGTCTCCAGGTATCGTTCCATCTTCTGCTCCATGATTTCCTGCACCTGCCAGAAGTCATCCGCCGCGATGATAGGCTCGTGTGTCCCCTCTATGATGACCCATTCCTCCCTCGGCAGGAGCGTTTTCTTCTTGCCGTCGAAGTAAGCCTTGTTGGTCTTATTCGTCTCGGTGTCACCGATGTATGCGCGGCTTTGGAGCATTGTCTTGATCGTCGCATACTGCCAGTGTGCAATGCCGGGATCGTGGCGGTATCCAAGCTCATGGTGGCGCATCCTCGGCGTGGGCGCCCCAAGCATGTCGAGGCGCCTTGCCGCTTCCGAGATGCTCACTCCCATCAGCGTCCATTGAAAGATGAGCTGCACATAATGGGCTGTCCTGTGGTCGATTTCGAGCCTGCCGGTCTCCGCATTCCGCAGGTAGCCGTAAGGCGCACAGTTGCCGCGGGACTTCCCCTCTTTTTTCTGTCTCTGCTTTGCAGACCAGATTTTCTTTGAGATGTCCTTGGCGTAAAGGTCGTTCACAAGGTTTCGGATCGGAACCGTCAGCCCGTCCGTGTCCTCTTTCCGGCTGCTGTCGAAGTTGTCCGTGACGGCAATGAGCCTCACGTTTAAAAAGGGGAAGATGGTCTCGATGTAGTAACCCGCCTCCAAGTAGTTCCTTCCGAAACGCGACAGGTCCTTCACAACGATGCACCGTATCTTCCCCTTCCGCACATCTTCCATCATCCGCAGAAACTCCGGCCGCTCAAAATTCGTGCCGGAGAAACCGTTGTCGACATAGGTTTCCGCCAGTTTCAGGTCGGGGTGTTTTGCAATGTACCCCTCCACCAGTTCAATCTGTGTCTCTATGGTATCCTCCCGGCCGCCGCCGTTCTCCACGGAAAGCCGCACATAAGCCGCCGTGGGCAGGAGTTCCTTCTTTGGTACGACCACCGGTACCGGCTCCTTTGCCAGCACCGTCTGTTTCCTGCTCTTCCTTGCCATTTATTCCGCCTCCCTTCCGAGTGCCCTCATGAGTTTTTCTTTCTCCGTTCCTTCTTTTAATGCGGCAGTCACCGTGCCGCCCTTTTCTGCTGTGACGTTCTGCACGTACCTTTGGAGCGTATCGCTTCCTTTGGTCTCCCCGGCGAAAAGCGCAAGCCAGCTGTTCTTCACGCTGTAGGTCTTGTCGTTCCGGGTGCGCTCCTCCATACATGCGGAAAGCTTCCCGTCCAGGGCTTTGTAGGAAGCTCTCATATCGGCGAGGCGCAGATTGTATTCTTTCTCCGTAATCTCCCCGGCTTTGAAGGAATCATAGAGCGGTACCCGCTGCACTTGTTCCAATTCCGTCTCCGCAAGGATGGTTTTCATTTTTACGGAAACCCGCTCCGCTTCCCGCATCCTCAAATCATCCACGGCCCCGGCTTTGACTTCTGCTTCCAGTTCACCCGCCTGCTTTTTCTCTTTATCGACCGCATCCTTCACCGCTTTTTCCACCGTGGCCGCATCAGCGTAGTTCCCACAGTCATCACAGCGGTAAAGCCCATACCGGTAAACCATCCGCTTTCCGCATCCCGCGCAGAATACCGGCAGGCTTTTGGCATAGGACTTCCTCACGGTCTTTTCTTCCGCATAGCGGTACTTTCCTGGGAAAATGGCTTCAAACTGCTCTCTGGAAAGGTAAGGCTCATAGCAGTTTTCCTTGACCAATCATTTACTTGCTTCAACCCTCGCCCCTGTGTAGACCGGGCTTACCAGCAGCTTTGAGACCATCTCCGAGTTCCACATTTCCGCCGCCCTGTCCGTCTCCCTGCCGTACATCTTCTTCCTGCGCATGGACGGGGTGTCCACACCGTTCCTGTTCAGCCAGTCCGCAATGAGGCCGACCCGAATCCCCTTTGCCTTCATGCGGAACATCTCCGTGACGATGGGCCGCAGCTCCTCGTCAATCACCATCTGGGTTTCGCCGTTCCTGCGGATGAAGCCAAAAGGCACGGAGTTGGTGAGCACAAAACCGTCACCCTTGGACTCTTTCCAATTCTTTGCGATGTCGCTGTGCCGTTCCCTCCGCTTTGCTTCAAAGTAGTCGGCAACCTCGTCCACGCTTTTCTCCCCGCTGTAGAAATCCTCATCCACCACGGCAATCTGCACCCCGGCCGGGTAAAGCGCCTCCTGTAATCTCTGCGTCACCAGTGGGAAATCATCCGTCACGAAATAGATGGATGGGAACACCACCGTGTCAAACTCCCTCGCAAGCCCCGCATCCTGCATGGCAAAAAAACCGCTGTTCCCGCTTTTGTCGCTGTAGTTTTTCGTCAGCTCCCAGCCGCGTCCTGTTATGTAAGCGGCAACTGCTGCCGCCTGCCGTTCTACCGTGTAATCCTTAAGGTCTAACCCCTTCTTCCAGGATGTTGTCCTCGTGTAAGCCGCACATCTCATTCGCTGTCCTCCTGTCCGTTATTCTGTTCTATTCCGCAGTATCTTGCTAGCCCTTCGATCCGGTCGGCAAAGCGGAAATTTATCGTGATGTGGTCCTTATCCTTTACCACAATGCTGTCGATCAGCTCCACCACAGCCCTGCGGTCAAGCACCGCAAGGTGGCGGTATTTCTTGAAAATCCGCAGGAATCCAAGGCTGTCCGCGTCCAGTGTCCGGAAACTCTCAAGCTCCGCCTCCGCCTGCTCCTTTGCCTGCCTTGCCGCTTCCAGCTTTGCCGAGAAGCTGGCATGGAACTCGTCGTATTCATCCCTGGTGATGATGCCCTCGTTCAAATCCTCGTACAGCTGCGCCCGCAGGTGGCGGTAACGGTCCATCTCCTTTTCCAGAGCCCGGATATGCTCCCTGGCGCCGTCGTTTCTGCTTTCCGCAGGCGTCTCCGTGACCTGACCCATCATCTCTTCGAGCTTCAGCACATATTCCACCATCACATTGATGGCATCCAGTGTCTTAAAGTAAAGCTCATCCTCGTGGCCGCGGGGGGACGTGCCTCCGAGCCCCGCGCGGCCACTGCAGCAGGCAAGGTATCTCTTCCCGCCCCCGCCCCTGCGCACGAGGTTCTGCCCGCAGGCCGCGCAC
>JAJBUL010000336.1 GCA_020860365.1 Clostridiales bacterium
GAATAGGACTAATGGTTCGCTACTCATTATTTGCCTAGAGAGGTAAAAATCCAAGTGAGGCGATACTCACAAACAGGATAGTGTTAAAAGACGGCCTTTCAAATCTATGTTGTATATTTAAATTTTATATTGTATTAATTTGTCTACAAATTTAAAGGCTATAATGTTGGTGAACAATCATTTCTATTGATTGACCTATACTTTTATGTTATACTTGACCCATCATTCAACGAATGGAGGGATTCACTATGGCAATCGGGGAAAGAATCCATTATTTCCGGCTCAAACATGGTTTTACTCAAAAATATCTGGGACAGCAGCTCGGCTTCAACGATATGCAGGCGGATGTCCGTATCGCACAGTACGAAAAAGGCACCCGCAGCCCCAAAGAAAAATATTTAAATGCCCTTGCTGACATCTTCGAGGTATCGCCCCAGGCACTGGCTGTGCCCGATATTGACAGCTACACTGGGCTAATGCACACACTTTTCACACTGGAAGACCTTTACGGTCTGCGTATCGGAGAGATTGACGGGGAACTCTGTCTTAGGCTGGACAAGTCCAAAGGAACCACCTACCTTTCTATGTTTGATATGTTTCTTTCATGGCAAAGGCAATCCGCTCTGTTGGAAGCCGGTGAGATTACCAAAGAGGAATACGATGAATGGCGGTATACATATCCCCAAAAAGAAATCGAACGTACCAATGCTTACCTCTCTGAACAGCGTTCCAAACGTGAAGCAGAAGAAGCGACGGACAATGAATAATCAGACATCCTGAACAACACAAAAAGGCCTTACCAAATTGATCTGTTTCACTCAATCTGGTAAGACCTTTTCTATTGGACTTTAGCGGTTCCACCCGCTAACCGCCAGCGTCATTATAATAAATGTTCTGGCGGCGCTGTTATCAAATTGTTATCAAACGGTACTCAAATTCGCAAGGAATCCAGTGTTTATGCGGGTTCCAGCGACGCCTGTTCTTTTGCACTCTTCATCATTCTGAAAATCCGCGATTTTTGCAAAACTCATTCACTTTTTGCACACTCCGTTTACGTCTCACAATCACCTGACGCAAGCGGAGCGATCCCCACGGAATCCACCGCTGTTTTCTTTTCGGGTTTCCAACAAGCAAATTATTGTTTGCTGCCACGATCCACCTGTTTTGATCAACTCAGATAGTGCCATTTTCCCGCTATCAAATTCGAGTTTTATTCATTTTGAATCTTATTATTTGCTAATGCAATGTATATAATTGTTTTTTCTGTTAGAAACTGTTTTGAGTAACGCAAGATTGACTATTCGTGCCACAATCCCAACCACTATTTTACTTGGTGGAAAGAGTGCCGAAAACAAAAAAACCTTGCAGGAGTATTAAAATCCTACAAGGTTTATTATTGGTCAATGCACTATGTTATTTTGCTCTCTTCGATTTGCTCCCATGCTGTTCAAAAAATTATAAGTCTTGCAAATCAAGAGGATAACGAAATCTGCTAATCAACATTTAATTATTCGAACTCTATCGTCGCCGGCGGCTTCCCCGTGCAGTCATACAGTACCCGGTTTATATGCTTCACTTCGTTCACAATCCTGCTGGTGGTTTTTTCGATGACTTCCCATGGAACCTGCGCGCTCTCGGCGGTCATGAAGTCAGTGGTGGTGACGGCGCGGAGGGCAATGGCATAGTCGTATGTACGCTCGTCTCCCATGACTCCGACGGAGCGCATGTTGGTGAGAGCGGCGAAATACTGGCTGATGGTCTTGTCGAGACCAGCGTTGGCGATTTCTTCGCGCCAGATGGCGTCTGCGTCCTGAACCATTGCGACTTTCTCGGCGGTCACATCGCCGATGATGCGGATGCCGAGGCCTGGACCTGGGAAGGGCTGGCGGTAGACCAGATAGTCTGGGATACCAAGCTCGAGGCCGGCGCGGCGGACTTCGTCTTTGAAAAGATCGCGAAGGGGCTCGATGATTTCTTTAAAGTCAACGTAGTCGGGCAGGCCGCCGACGTTGTGGTGGGATTTGATGACGGTGGACTCGCCGCCAACGCCGCTCTCTACGACGTCCGGGTAGATGGTTCCCTGTACCAGGAAATCAACTGCGCCAATCTTTTTAGCTTCTTCTTCGAAAACACGGATGAATTCTTCACCGATGATTTTGCGCTTGCGCTCTGGCTCGGTGACTCCGGCCAGTTTGGCGTAGAAGCGCTCCTGCGCGTTGACGCGGATGAAATTCAGCTTGTAAGGACCATCTGGGCCGAAGACGGCTTCGACTTCATCGCCTTCGTTTTTGCGGAGAAGGCCGTGGTCTACAAAAACGCATGTGAGCTGCTCACCCACTGCTTTAGAGCGCAGGACGGCCGCTACGGAGGAATCTACACCACCGGAAAGGGCACAGAGTACCTTGCCGTCGCCGACTTTCTCACGGATGGCTGTAATGGACTGTTCTACGAAGGAATCCATGCGCCAGTCTCCGGCACAACCGCAGACATTGAATACAAAATTGGATAGCATTTTCTGTCCTTCTTTGGTGTGCAGCACCTCCGGGTGGAACTGAGTTGCGTAAAGGTTCTTTTCGGTGTTTTCCATCGCAGCGTACGGACAGTTATCGGAATGTGCACTGGCTTTGAAGCCGGGAGCCATTTTTTCGACGTAGTCGTTGTGACTCATCCAGCAGATGGTTTTTTCGGATACATTGGTAAAAAGCTTCGAGTTCTGGTCTACAGTAATCTCGATTTTCCCGTATTCGCGAACCGGAGCCTTCCCGATCGAGCCGCCGAGCAGATGCATCATCAGCTGAGAGCCATAACAAATGCCCAGAATCGGGACTCCGATCTCAAAAACCTCAGGTGTATAGGTGGGCGCGCCTGGCTCATAGCAGCTGTTCGGGCCGCCGGTAAAAATGATGCCTTTCGGCTGCAAAGCTTTGATTTTTTCAAAGTCGGTCTTATAAGAATAAATCTCACAGTATACGCCGCATTCACGTACACGTCTTGCAATTAACTGATTATATTGGCCCCCAAAGTCGAGGACAATGACAGTTTCTCTTTTCATATTTATCTCCCGTATTATTTATAAAACTGCTAAGGATAATATCCAACTGAAAAACAGACACTACATGCCAGCAGTTCGCGTTTCATGCCGACAACTCGCACTACATGTTGACAGTTCACATTACATGTCGACAATTCGCGCTACTTGCCAGCAGTTCGCGTGCCATGTTTCGATTATGCCACATATCATTTCCATGCTAATCCGGACTGTAACGTCAAATCAGTTGTTTCAGTTCATCCTTGCTGACAAGGCCAACACTTCTCTCTACACAAGAGCCATCACGAAAAACGAGGATGGTAGGGATGGATGCCACGCGATATTGCTGTGCGAGCTCCGGAAGGGCGTCCACATTCACTTTCGCAACAGAGTATCCCTCCGCTTCCTGGTCAAGTTCTTCGATCAGAGGTGCAAGTGCCTTGCATGGACCGCACCAGTCTGCATAAAAATCAACCAGAACCGGATTGCCTGCCTTAAGTACTTCCAAATCAAATTGCTCCTGCGTTTTAATAATAATCATACAAAGTCTTCCTTTCCATTTTCTAAAAAGTATTTCCATCGTATCAGGAAAGTATTCCAGTAAATCACATTCTACCGAAGCTTGATCGTCTGTGCAAGGACTTTTTCCTGTTTTTCGCAAAAAGATTTCCGTAAAACATTTCTGCGGAAAAAAATGAAGTGGAAAAAAGGGCGCCGATCCCTTATAATGCACACAGGCGCACAAAGAATTATGACAGCTGGCGCTGCCTGCGCCTGGTGCGCGACCTTCGGCAATTCCGCCTACGGTCGAATGATAATCACAGGCGCACATGGAATTTCTATATTTAAAATACATCAATAGGGGGAATTATGTAATATGAAGGAAACGATCCTATACCTGGACTGCAGTTCCGGCATCAGTGGCGATATGACAGTAGCGGCTCTTCTGGATCTTGGTGCAGACTGCGAGGTGCTGGAGCGAGCGTTAAAAAGCCTGCCGCTTTCCGGCTATTCGATTGAAATAAAAGATGTATACAAGTCTGGAATCCGGGCGTGTGATTTTCATGTGATCCTCGACGCAGAGCATGAAAATCATGATCACGACATGGCATATCTTCATGGAAATGATACTATAACCAGTACACATACACATGAGCACACGCATGGCGATCACGAATGTTCAGACGACGATCATGGGCACTCTCATGGCGATCATGAGCATGCACACGGCGAGCTCCATCACGGTGATCACATACACGGCGATCATCATCACGCACACCACGTTTCTGAACACGTACACAGCGCCCCTGATCATATACACGGTTCTGAACACGCTCATGATGCCCGTAATCTTCAGGATATTGTCAACATTATCCAGGCCGGTGATCTAAGCGCGACAGCTGCTGATCTGGCGGTCCGTATTTTTGAGATTGTGGCCAAAGCAGAAGCTAAAGTGCATGGAAAAGAGATCCATGAAGTGCATTTTCACGAAGTGGGGGCAGTTGATTCCATTGTTGATATTGTGGCGGCGGCGGTCTGTCTGGATAATCTGCATCCGGATCAGGTGGCCGTGTCTGCACTCACGGAGGGCTGTGGGCAGATTCGCTGTCAGCACGGCCTGATTCCGGTTCCGGTTCCGGCTGTCACTGCAATCGCTGAACAGGAGGGCCTGGTACTTCGGCTTACAGATATTCAGGGGGAACTGGTGACTCCAACCGGTGCGGCAATTGCAGCCGCTATCCGTACCAGAGAAGCGCTGCCGGAGCAATTCCGTATTCGCAGAGTTGGTCTTGGAGCCGGAAAACGTGCGTACGCAACTGCGGGGCTGCTGCGGGCCATGTTGCTTGAACCAGTTAGGAAAGAAGCAGTGCAGACATACCCGTTCAACAGGAAAAACCTGGTCGCACAGATAAAAACTGTAACACCAGACATTGCTACAAATGCGGGTGAATCCCTTGCTTCGTCCGCAGAGGGCTCCACAAATGCCACCGGCAGGAACGATACCGCGGATTCCATTCTCATCCTGGAGACAAACATTGACGACTGCACCGGGGAGGCTCTTTCCTTTACGATGGAGCAGCTCTTTGCCGCCGGGGCGCTTGACGTGTTTTCGATACCGATTTATATGAAAAAGAATCGTCCGGCTTATCTGCTGAAAACGCTTTGCAATGTGGAGGATCAGAAAAAAATGGAAGAAATCATTTTTCAGAACACCACCACGATAGGAATTCGCAGGCAAATCATGCAGCGCACGAAGCTCTCGCGTCGAATTGTTACGATCGAGACTGACTGGGGAATCGCGGACATCAAATGCTGCGAATGCGGATCATTGATCCGATATTTCCCGGAAAATGACAGTGTCAGCCGCCTGGCTGCGGAAAATGGAATCGGATTCCCGGACATGTATCAGCTTTTACAGCAATTTGCGCAGAAGCATCTCACAGCTGCGACAATTTCGTCCTGATTATATGCACACCGACCGGCATTCCATATATGCAAAAAACACTCTTGAATCATGCCGCGCCATTGCTCTGCAGATATTCCCGCAAAGCCGCCCGCCAGGCCTCCTGCAGCCGCTCAACGGACCAGGCGGCGTTGGCGGGGCTGGTAGAAGGCAAACCGACGGAGCCGCGCCCCAGGCGCGGCTTCTGATATTTTTCAAACATTTTTGTAGCGGTGCCGCCATTCGTGTAGATTTGCCGGATCTGCGCACATTCCAGGATGCGTCCGAGATCCGTCGGAACCACGTTGCGGATGCAGCTGTCACTGGAACCGATGATATCGCACTCCGCAATGACATCCCACAGGGCAATCCGGTTTTGCCGCAGCATTTGTTTCTTTTCTTCGATCGTCTGCGGTACCGGGACACCCAGGACGCCTGCGAGCACTTTCCAGAATCGATTCTGCGGGTGACCATAAAAAAACTGCTGTTCTCTTGATTTTACAGATGGAAAACTTCCCAGTATCAGCAATCTGCTGTTTTCATCATATAAAGGACCAAATGGGTGTGTAATTCTCTGATATTCCTGCATCCTTATCGACCATCTCTTTCCTGCACGAAACGTTCCTTTTCTCTTTTCATTTTGTATCTGTCACAAAAGAATCGATACCTCTTCGCCGCATTCCGAATTTCACTTTATGACATTGCTTTCCATTTTCTCAATAGAAACGAAATCGGTATCCGCGTCTTCCTCCCACTTCTCCTCAACGTCCACCTCAATGCCCAGTTCTCTGGGCAAAAACCGCGGACATACGTTTTCATTTGAGACAATCACAGACGCCGAGAGTCTGGTTCCGATCTCACAGGATTCCTCCAGCGATTTACCATAAGTCAGGCCAACAACGAGCCCAGAGCAAAATGCATCCCCCGCACCGGTCGTATCCTTCACCTGTACCTTCATAGCCGGGCAAAAGCCCTTCTGTCCCGTCTCATCTGCGTAAACGCTGCCTTTACTTCCCATGGTAATCACCATTGCCTTAAACTGGGCATTCGGAAGCTGCTCCGCAAGCAAGTCAGCCATCTCTTCCGGATCCTTGTCCGAATAATCCGCCGCAAAAAGGAGACCAGCCTCCTGCTGGTTGCAGACAAAGCAATCCAGCCTCTTGATAAAATCCCGTCTTCTTAGCGCAATACTCATATTCGATACAACCGCATAAACCTTCTTCTCATACTTATCAGCCAGCTCGAATACTTTTTTAATGATTTCCTTATTGATATCGATCTCCACTACAATAGAATCAGCTTCAGAAAAAATCTCGTCTCCATGCTCCTCCAGAATCTGCAGAATTGGCATCAGATCCGGACGTTTGGAAATAGAGCCCGCCACGTCGCCAGTGCTGTCAAAAACCGCCAGCCAGGTACCCATCCCGCCCGGAACCGTCCGGACATAATCCAGCTTCACCTTGTGACGCTGAAGCTTCTGCACAACCTCAACCCCCAGCGCACTGTCATCCACCAGGCTGACAAACGTCGGCCTCAGCTCCAGATTCGCGATATTCTCCACCACATTCCGGCTCACACCTCCATGAATGTATTCCACTGTTCCCGCATTCCGCCCATTCGGAATATAGTTATCCTCCGGGAAGCCCTTAATATCCACAAATACGGCTCCAATCACGACAATTCCCATCTTTTGTATCTCCCTCTTTCCCGAATACCACCCGGAATTTCTCTTTGATGTGAACCATTATAGTGGAAAACACCATGCGGCGCAAGCAGCTTTTTCCATGCTGAAATGCTCCGCCAAAATCACATAAGCCACATTTTCCTGGTAGTCTTCACTCCACATTATAGAAATACTTCCTGAAGATATTATTACTCAGTACTTCGTCTCCATACAATATCATCCCTCATCCGATCCATTTCGTCGCCAAATCCCCAGCCAATTCCAGAAGCGTCATTCACAACGTTTTCAATGCGAACTTCCAGTTTCTTATAAAGGGTACAATCTTTTTCAGCATTCAATAAATTTACGAATTGCAGAAATGCCCTCATGATACTGTTGTAAAAAGATTCGTTGATATCGCCATAGGTATTTGTAAAATCTGTCCCATACTCTACAAAAGTCAAAACGACATCAGCTGCAATTTCTGGAGTTGCAAGCTTTAGCACGTCCGATACGATCTTCCGGCATGTTTTCATGTCCGGACTGCTTGGATTATTGAACGCAAAGCAACGGGCAATCTTTTTCTCGTAGCTTGCAAGGATATCATCCTGGGATTCCTCTGGGGAAAAAATGGAGTTAAAATACAGTCTTGCCTGATCACTTTCCTTATAAAGGTCACAAATGATCGTTTCCAACTGGTTCCAGGATACGTCGCGCAAACATTTCTTAAGTTCAGCTTGTGTCAGTTTCCTTCCCATACTGTTTTACCTCGTTTTTCGTAGTTTCTGGACATAAATCCAATAATTCTCTACAGACTTTGTTTCGCATAGCTGATTTTCACTCTGTAGCCCCTCATACTTACAGCTTCGCAGTTTATTGGCCTCCATGCTTTCCATTTGCAAGCGGTGGAAATCCCTTCTGCATTTCCTACTCAATTCCCTTTCTCCCCATATATGTATACGAAGCCATCCCACGATGGCTCCTTATCATTATCTGCGATAAAAGGGCTAAGAAAATCAGACATTGCAATACTATTTTTTACAGCATTGACCGAAAACAATTCTATAGCATAGTTATCCAACTTTATCCTCCAATCTTCTGCTTTTACGCTCGTACATACCTCTGTTTACTACTGTTTGGTTTATCCGGTATTGTCATCCTGATTTTTCCTTCAGCAAGCAACGGCCCAAGATAGTTGTGCTTAAAATGCACTCGACTGGATATTCCAATAAACTCCTGCATTTCTTTTCTTGTGCGAGGAACCGAACAAAACTCCAGCAAACGTCTCTGTTGCTGCATTATCTTTTCAACTTGATCTGTCACTTGCTCTGTAACTTGATCTGTCACTTGCTCTGTAACTTGATCTGTCTCAACAGCCGCACGCTGATTTTCCACCCATTTATGATTCTTCAACGTGGCAAAAACCATAAACTCCACCGTCCTGTACTCCGGTTCAGGCAAACCAGCGTCATTCATTTCCCGATACATACGGTCAACACCTTCCCCGAATTCTTTCACATACTCGTACTCGTGCAGGAATTCAAAAATCTTTGGGTTGCGGGAAAAATGAATCTCCCGGATATTGGTTGTCCGAACTATTCCCGGCAGCATTCCCGGACTCTCTACCATAAAGTGATCGTCAAACATTTTTATCTGAATGTCCGTTCCTATGATGCTATAGTCGCGGTGTCCGATAGCATTGATGATCAGCTCTGTCCAGCAGAATTCAGGCAGCTCCGGAATCGTGACAAAACGGCCTTTACTACCCAAGAATGTATGCTCACTGATCTGCGTTTTTACAAATTCAGTCGATTTCTGCACCATATCAAGAATCTTTCCCTCAAAGATCACATCCTTGATGACGTTCATTTCTGTTCCAACCTTCGCTTCGATTCCTTCATAACGGATGAAACGTACTCTTGCCCTCGGAAAGAACCGTTGAGGATTTTTCCCAAACAGCAAAATTGCCGCTCCGCTGATTTCATCCCTGCCGTCACGCGAAACAATAAAGTCCTTATTCCCGCGCAGGTATTCCAAAGGCCCTCTACCATAACCGATCTTCGTGATATAGCTCTGCACAAAATCCAAATCAATATCATCTATCGTTGCATCCCTCACGGGAGCATCTTCAAAAAACCTCGCACCCTTCGCATACATCAGACGGGTACGCTGTTCAAAATTCATCTTCTTGGACTTGTCCCCGATTCTGTAATACACTTCATCCGCCTGGTTTGCATGAAGCTGGTTGCTCTGCATGACGTGCATAATCAGGATATGATTGGGATTGCCCTTTACATCAATACAGTCCATCATTTCTGTATCCACATTTACCGTGGGGACACAATAATCAAAGGGAGCGCGGAGAAGCTCATTCAGATTCGCTTCATATCCATCAATCCCTGTCACATCACCCTTATCCTCTATACCAATAGCAATATCACCGCCATCCGCATTTGCGAAAGCCACAATCGGAATAGCCAGAGCTTTTGCATCAATCCTGGCGCTTTTTCTGTCAAATGTCTGCAGCTCTGTTGTGAACCGCATGGTCTCAATGTCTCTGATATGGTTCATAGGTTTCCCTTCCTCATTTCAAAAAATGCCATGTCTATAGTTTACTCAATTCAATCGAAGTAATCAACCATGTCTTTCAAAAATTTTCTTGAAAATCCACTGTTTCCGGGCAAAATTTCAGACCATTATTCTCATTAAAACGTTTCCTGCCCACAGAAAGAGGGAAGCCCCCTAAAGACCTGTATGGCCACCAAGATGCTTCCCTCTTATTTTACGCTCTTATATTATCACAGTCAGATCAGCACATCCTTTTTACGTTCCTCCGTCATCACTTCCGGCACATTATATCTCCAATTATTGTACTCTTCTTTTGTCAGACTCCCGTTATCCATCCGCCGGCGCATGGAAATCCATTCTACCAGCATTCCACCCAATTCACCGTCAATCTGCTGTTTATCAAACACCAGACGTAACCTAGATCGGTCTGCATATACATTCATTCCATACTCGTCTTCCATCATAAAAAGTATCTGCATCACACCACCCGCACTTCCCATATCCGGCGGCGCGATTGCTGTCGGGCTAACGCCTAAAGCCTTGGCCAACGCTTTTTGGAGTGCTTCCCTTGCCGTCCGCCTTCCACTTTCATACTGTGTAATTCTTACATCTGCATTATGCTCCGGCAATCCGGCAGCTACAGCAAGCTGTCTCTGCGTCATGCCCTTTCGCTTTCTGAAATATTTTATCCTCTGTCCTACTGTCACAATGCTTCCTTCCTTCACGACAAAATGAATGTAACCAATGTGCTGCTGACAAGCTCCATCACCGCCACGATTGTCTCTCCAACACACGGAACCAGGAAGATAACAAACGCTCCCGCCAGCATCCTTCCGACTGCAGGCCATTCCTCCAAGCCCATCAACCCGCTAAGCACCGCCGTCAGGAAGAACACCATAGCCAGAATTCTGAAAATCCATGCCGAGCAGGACACGACAAACATCCCCGCCCATTTCAGGATCACAGCTGCCCCCGCTACCGGAAACAGCACCACCTTCACCATAAATCTTAAAACTGATCTCATAATCCTCATATCACTGCCTTGCTTTCTGTTCAGTTGTCACACCGCAGCCACTTCTTTTTCTCCTTCTGCCGCGTCGGTTTCTGCCGCCGCTTCCTGTTCCATTTGCTTATGCGTCGCCGTCCTCATTTCTTCGTCTACTTCTTCCAATAACCCTATGTCAGCGATCAGGTCCTGCCATGCCCACCGTATCTCTATGTGAAACTTGTCGTATACGATCACCTTGTCAAGAAAGGCTTGACCGAAACGGAAACATGAAGCTCCGCTCTGAATTTATTCTTGATGGGATTAATTGTAACCCGGAGACCTTCGATGTTGAATGCGAAATGTTGAATGCCAGCTTCCACAAGATTTTATTGGAGAAATACGGGATTAAACTGACGGAAAGCCGTGGACGCTACAGCTACCTCCACCCGGAGCGTAACAAAAACATTACCGGACGTGCGCTGGGTATACGTTATGAAAAGGAAAGCCTTCTCGCCCGATTCATGGAAAATGAGAAAGCAGCCAGAACGGAGAAAAACGATTCTCGGTCTGCGGATGAAAATCGAAAGGTGGAAAATGATACATCTGCTCTGGATTCCGATACGAGCAATACGGAAACTGTTCGTGATGAGCATGCTCAACGCTCCACAATTTTCGACGGCAGCTATGATTATGAATCCGACCCTATCGCCATCCTTTACATCCGTTCCGAGCTTCGACTTGTGGTCGATCTGCAAAACTGCACGAAGGCAAAACTGAACCAGGCTTACGCACAGAAAGTGAAGATTTCCAACCTCAAGGAAATGGTGAAGACGATTGCCTATGTGCAGGAGCATGGTTATGAATCAAGAGACCGGCTGCAAGATTCGTATGATGACATTACGCAGAAGATGAAGGATTCTCGTAAGGCACTCCGCTCCACGGAGGAACAGATTCGCAGCGTCAACCAGCAGATTCATTTTACAGGACAATACCTTACGAACAAATCTGTATATGGCTAGTATAGCGTTTCAATCATTTTTTTAGTTATCACTGTAGTGCTATGGTGCCCA
>JAJBUL010000169.1 GCA_020860365.1 Clostridiales bacterium
GACTATTGTTATAATATATTTTACGAATTCCACATCAAAAACGATAGTATAATTGCAAAACTTCACTGAAAAATGGAGGTGTATTATGGCGATTGTAAATGATGAGCAGGTCATGAAAGTATTGCGTCAATATAACCCGTGGTGGCGAACCGCTTCTGCCATTAAGGAAGAAAGCAAGCCGCAAAAGAGACTGGCATATTACGAGGCTTTGAAAATACTCACGCATAAGAGTATTCGAAGGTTTGCTGTTTTATCAGGCATGAGACGCGTGGGCAAGACAACGATCCTGTATCAGATTATTGATCATCTGATAGACGAAGGCATTCATCCCGGAAATATCCTGTATGCCACATTTGATAACCCGATTCTGAAACTCGTCAATGCGGAGAATGTACTGTCTGTCTATGAAATGATGTACCCGATTGAAGGTACAAGGTATGTCTTTTTTGATGAAGTGCAGTACACCGAAAACTGGGAGCTCTGGATGAAGGTGATCTACGACAGCAGGAAGGATATTCGGCTGGTCGCCACGGGGTCCGCCAGCCCAATCCTGGAAAAGGGTTCTGCGGACAGTGGTACAGGGCGGTGGAGCGTTCTTAAAATCCCAACCATGTCTTTTTATGAGTATTGCAGGCTGCTTGATCTGGATGTGCCTCTCCTGCCGGATGATTTGCGCCTGTCGGAGCTTAAAAACATGAATCCTGCACAGCTTGGCGATTTGATGAATAAATTCACTCCGCTGCAAAATCATTTTAACCGTTATCTTATGATCGGCGGTTTTCCGGAACTGGTGTTATCGGACGATGACGTTTACGCACAAAGAATGCTGCGGGAAGATGTAGTGGATAAGGTAATTAAGCGTGATGTGTTGTCACTTTTTAATATCCGAAGCCCGCTTCTGATGGAAAAACTGTTTCTCTATCTGTGTATGAACTCCACGGAGATTTTTAATGCGACGACTGCCGCGAAGGAACTCGAGAACACCTCTATTACAACGGTTGACAGCTACATTAAAGCGCTTGAAATGTCCAACCTCATTTACCTGGCAAAGCCAATTGATGTAGGCAGTAAAGGCGCTCTGAAAGGGAAACCGAAAATATTTGTTGCGGACGCGGCCATCCGTAACGCTGTGTTGATGATTGACGATGTGCTTTCGGACGAAAAGGAATTGGGCGTAATGGTGGAAACGACTGTTTACAAGCATATGGTTTCCTTCTTTCAGGGCAGTTCGATACAGCTCGGCTATTTCAGAAAGGCAAAGGACAATCAGAAAGAGGTCGATGTGGTGGCAGAGCTTCCCCGACAAAAGATTCTCTGCGAAGTAAAATACCGTAATAATTCCCACATTTCAGCAACGGACGCCATTGCCGAACTATGTCAGGACGAGAAAAACAAAGTAACAAATGCCTTTTTAATCACCAAACGGCTTGACGATTTTGGCATCACCAAACACGAAACAAAGGTTCCCATTCTGCGTGTTCCTGCCATCGCTTTCCTCTATATTCTGGGAAAAACAGAGGCAAACGGACAAAACGGAAAATTATAAGTCTGATTTTTTGCGGAGGACAGGAACGCCCAAAGTCCCTGATGTTGCTTTTGGTGAATGGCAGATGTGAAGGTATGAGGCCGAAAGGATTACAGAGAGGAGCGATTTATATTGCAAAGGAGTCATTGTGTTTTAGCCATGTCTATACTTTGTGGAGCAATTTCCATGGACGCGATTTACGCCGCGGCGGGCGGCGATGGCGTTGCCTCGCTTTCCCTGACCGCTCAGGCAGAGAGCGGAACTGCTGCGCCCGGCTGGAGTGATTACACCGATGAGCCGATCACGCTCAACTGGTACATCAATTATTCCTGGTTTACGACCGGCTGGGGTCAGAATGCGGTGTCGCAGAAGATTACGGAGGAGACCGGCGTCACGGTGAATTTTATCACCCCGGCCGGGACGGAGTCGGAAAAGCTGGCCGCGATGATCTCTGCGGATTCGTTGCCGGATATCATCACCCTCGGCTGGTGGGAGACTCAGCTCGATGAGATGATCGCGAAAGATCTGGTCTATGCTTTGAATGATCTGGCAGAGGAATATGAGCCATATTTTTTCGCTGTGGCGGACGATGAAGTGATCGACTGGTATCAGAATGAGGATGGGAACCTCTACTGTTATCCGAATTCTTCCTTTACACCGACGGATTATGAGACGTTTGATACGATTGCCTCCAATCAGACCTTTCTGGTAAGGAAGGACATCTATGAGGCCATCGGCAGTCCGGATATGTCGACGCCGGAAGGCTTTATGGAGGCAGTGCGGATGGCGGCGGAGATGTTTCCGGAGGTCGACGGGGAGCCGCTGATCCCAATCGGTGCGGATGTGTTCACGTCCGAGGGCTGCAATTCTTTTGACCTTTATCTGCAGAATTTCCTGGCAATTCCGTATGAGGATGAGGATGGCGTGTATTACGATCGCTACACGGATGAGGACTACATAACCTGGCTGAAGGTGTTCCGGCAGCTGAATGAGGAAGGATATCTGGCAACGGATATTTTTGTTGACCAGCGCACGCAGATGGAGGAAAAGATTGCACAGGGACGGTATTTCTGCATGTTGTATCAGCGTACGGATATGGAAGATCAGGAGAAAATTCTTTACGCGAATGATCCGGACAGCATCTATATAGCCGTGGATGGTCCGGCGAACAGTGCAGGGGATGACCCGGTGCTGCCCGGAGCGGGGCTGAATGGCTGGACTGTGACATTGATTTCGAAAAACTGTTCTGACCCCGAGAGGGCGATTGAGCTGCTGACGTATCTGATGAGTGAGGAAGGACAGCTTACGACGTATCTCGGTGTGGAGGGCGTCACCTATGACGTCGTGGACGGGGCTTATGTGGTAAAAGAGGAAGTGCAGGAACTTCTGAATACAGACCGATCGGAATATGACCGGCTGTACGGAGCGGACAATGCTTACTGGATGCTGCAGGATAATGTGATGCAGCTTCAGTGGGTTCAGTCGTCTGATTCGTCAGAAGATCCCTGTCTGGCGATGGAAGAATGGACATACCCTTATACGCATTACCTGGGGCAGTATGAGATCAGCTTTTCATTAGATACCGGAGTCGGATACAGCTGGAATGCCATAAATGAGCTCTGGGGAGAGACGCTGCCGGAGCTTCTGCTGGCATCCACGGAGGTAGAGTTTGATGAAATACTTGCTTCGTTTGTGGAAGAACGGGACGCGTTGGGATATGACGAGGTCGTAGTCGCATGCACGGAAAAAATTCAGGACGCGAAGGAAAGGCTGGAACTGGAATGAACTTACGTGCAAAATGGCGCAGCCTGCGCCTGAATGCAAAATTTACGCTTGTGATCGTTCTGCTGGTGTGGGTGCCGGTGATCGCTTTTGCGCTCATGTTTTTCCGTAATACGCAGGAAAACCTGATGAGGAATGCTGCTTCGACCATGGAGCTGGAGCTTCAGGATACCAATACGCAGATTGCTGCCTATGTGGATTCGATCAATATGTCAATGCAGCTGTTTTTGAGCGATACGGCGCTGACGGAATTTCTGGAACAGGTAAGCGTTGATGAGGAGATGACAACGCAGGAGAGCCGCTCGTTTTATAATGTGACAATCGCTTCCCTGGAGCGCCTGATCTACAACAATCCTTACCTATATCAGATCCGCGTCTATGCGGACAGTGATACCATGCAGGAGATGATGCCGGTGCTGTACCGGATGAGCCGGATGGATAAGCTCGCCTGGGCAAACGAGGATGAGTCAGAGTGGGAAGGCTGGCATTTTGATTATGGGGATGTGCTGTTTGGTACGGGTACCGGTGAAAGCAGCGAGAGAATTGCCTCTTATGTTACAAAGATAGAATCTTACGGCTACGGGGAAATCGGCGTGCTGGAGGTGGCCATCAGTATGGAAACCCTGTTCCCCAGGCTTTACGGGCAGAGCGAAGACCAGTGGCACTGTTTTGTGGACGGGGAAGGCATAGCTTATTTTGGGGAAAACGACAACGAAACATACAAGGAGCAAGTGGAGAGTATCCTCTCGGAATTGAATCTGGAGGACACCGGAGAGTGCACTGTCACGGCAATCCGCCTGAACGGTAATGCAATGCTGATCGGCGGCTTTTATTCCAAAGGGCTGACCGGGACGTGGATTTCCGCATATGATCTGAGTGCGGTAATGGAAGAATTAAACGTGACGAGAAACCTCGTTTTTGCGGTGATTGGCGCACTTCTTCTTCTTCTGACATGGCTGATTAACCGGATTGTGAACGGGCTGCTGAGGGGCTTCTATAATGTGCTCGGTACGGTTCGCGAGGTTCAGAAGGGCAATCTGGAGGCGCGTGTGTCGGTGGAAGGCTACGAACAGGAACCGGGCGGAAGCTCTTCCGGACCGGTGGCAGGATCCGCGGCGAAACCGGGCGGAAGCTCTTTCGGACCGTCGGCTGGTTCCACGGCAGAGGCGGCAATATCCGCATTACCGATGACAGGCGTAGATGAGCCGGGCGAACTGGCTTTACAGGTCAACCGCATGCTGGACCACATCAATGAGCTGATGGAAGACAACATTCACCGGGAAGTGCTTGCGAAGAATGCGGAGATCCGCTCTTTGCAGAACCAGATCAATGCGCATTTTATTTATAATGTGCTGGAATCCATCAAAATGATGGCGGAGATCGAAGAAAAATACGAGATTTCCGATGCGGTGACCAGACTTGGCAGGCTGCTCCGCTATAATATGTACTGGAAGTCGGGCACCGTAACTGTGCGGGAGGAGATAGAATATATCCGCAATTACATCGCGCTGATGAACCTGCGTTTTGATTATGAGATTTATTTATCAGAAAATCTCCCGGAGCTGGTGTTGGAGCAGAAGATTCCGAAGATGACGCTGCAGCCGATCGTGGAGAACTCCATCATCCATGGAATTGAACAGATGGCGGAGGATACGAATATTTATGTGAAAGGCTTTATTCAGGATGGCGACTGCATCATTGAACTGACGGACGCGGGGAACGGCATGAGCGAAGAGCGGCTTGTCTGGCTGCAGAAGAAGATTGCCGGAGATGTGGAGATGGAAGAAAACGGTGTGGGGGATTCCGGGATTGGTCTGAAAAATGTGCAGGACCGGATTTGCCTGACCTTTGGTCCTTCCTATGGGATACAGGTAGCTTCCAAAGAAGGCTGCTATACCAAGGTACGGATCCGGATCCCAGTGATGAACTCTTAGAGTCTGTTGCCTATGTTGGATACTCTCAGGGACTTGAGATGAGGGTATTGTGAAAGAGCTGAACAGTTACAGGGTACTGAGCAGCTGCGATTGCAGGAGGATATGACACAAGATGCAGACACTTTTAATCGTAGAAGATGAAAAACTGATCCGGCAGGGAATCCGCGTGATGGTGCAGTGCAGCGGCGTGCCGGTGGAAAACATCATCGAGTGCGGCAACGGGCTGATGGCCCTTGAGGTGCTTAGGAACCAGAAGGTGGACGTCATGTTCACTGACATCCGTATGCCCAAAATGGATGGCATTGAGCTGGTAAAAGCGATGCAGCAGCTTCCGCATCAGCCGCTCACGGTGGCAATCAGCGGCTATGATGATTTCTCTTACGCGGTAGAGATGATGCGCGGCGGCGTCCGTGAGTATCTGCTCAAGCCGGTAGACTGGGAAAGCCTGAAGACGATTTTAGAAAAACTGGAGCAGGAAGTGGAAGCCGCCCACGAGGAGGAGCAGCGGAAAAGCCTGTCGGATCGGGAACGGCTTCGCCGGATCATGAAATCCGAAGAAATGTCGGACACCGAGAGGGAGGCAATCGGAGAGCGGCTGGAGGGTCAGCTGTTTCTTTCTTATGTGATATGCTGTTTTGCCGGGATTCCAGAACCGGCAGCAGAGAAAAAAGGCGTTTTTCTGATGCTTGGGGGGGCTTACCTTTGGCAGTATCTGTATTGTAGAGAGCGGAAGCTGTTCTTTTCTGCTGAAAAATGAACTCGGCGACGCATGCGTCGGGGTAAGCCGGGAACACAGTGGAGCCGGTGAGCTGAGGCAGGCCTATCTGGAAGCTGTGCAGGCGAGAAAGATGGCGTTCTGCAGATGCGAACACATCTGCACATTTTTGGATTTGGAAAGATCGCATGAAACATTGCATGAAACGTCGCATGAAACATCGCACCTCCGGCAGATGGCGGCAGAACGCCTTTCCGATGCAAAATATGCTTCGAGATGCAAAGTTGCTGATATAAAAGCTGGTAACGAAGCGGAGCCAAGCACAGAGGAAATCAGAAAACAGGTGCAGACGCTTGGCACCGACCGCTATGAGGATTGCCGGTATCAGGCTTCGCTGTTTTTGCTGAAAGTAAAACGCGGTGTCTATACTCCTTCACAGATGGAGCGGTATCTGAGCGCACTGCTTGAGCAGATTCCGGCTTCTTATGCGGCGATCTTTAAAGCGCCGCAGGGCGCAGAGGTACCGGGAGAAAGATGGCAGGGACAAAGTCCTCAGAATCAAAGCCTTCAGAATCAAAGCCTTCAGAAACAATCCGGTCCTGCTGCACTGGCAGATTTACAAAAACAACTTACAGACATATATTCTTACCGCAGTCTGGACGAATACGCGGAAGCCTTAAGTCAGTGGCTTGAATTGGTGCATGAAAAAACGGATAACCGTTCGGATGAATTCCGTAACCGACAGAAGCTGGAAAAAGCGATTCGCTACATTCGTGAAAACTATAGCAGCGACCTGAACATGGCCGTGGTGTCCAACCACGTTTCCATGAATTATTCCCTGTTTTCACAGGAATTTAAGCAGTACACCGGAGAAAATTTTGTCAGCTATTTACGGAATATCCGGATGGAAGAGGCAAAACGGCTGCTCGCACAGACACAGCTGCGCGTGGTGGAGATCAGCCAGAAGGTCGGATATGAAAATGAGAAACATTTTATGAAAACGTTTAAGAGCGTGTATGGGGTATCGCCCTCCGAATTCCGCAAGAATGTGGAGTATACGGAGGGAGCATAGATTTTGACGGGATGTGGAGTTTGCATGGCGAACCTGTGACGGTTCACGGAAACAGATCCTCCACGCTCTTCACTTCAGCAGCACCCATCGTCCTGCACTCCGATAACACATGGATCTCGTAGGGCTTTGTGTGCAGGCGGTTATAATTATCCAGATACGTCTCAATACTCCGGGTGAAGAAATTCGCCCGGTTTTGTTTTTCTGCTTCCTCCACGGACGCGAGAAGAAGAAACTCTCCGCCGCCCTGATGAGAAATGTATACGTTAGCGGCAGAAGCGCCACTTTTCGTAGCGGTTTCACTTACATTCTGGTCAGTGGCAGGATGCGTCTCCGATGTAAAAATCATTTCGCGATTCGGAGTCGATGCTGCTCCTTCCAGCGCGTGTCCGACGACACAGATAGCAAAATCACGCTCAGTGCGTCCGTATTGCTTTGTGATCTGCGGCAGGTCGTCAGCCTCAAAGCGTATGGCGAGAAGTGTTTTGCTCTCGCTGACAGCTGCAGCGAGAAGCCGGCCGGTTGCCAGCCGGAAACCGCCGCGGTTGGGCAGATGTGTCAGTTCATCCTGATCACTGATATCCTCCAGCCGATGAACGAGTACGCCGGTCTGGCGAATATCAAAAATACGCGCAAGCATGGAATTGATATTGCGCAGGAACATCAGAATCGAAAAACCTGCGGATATTTTTCCATCCATAAATGCCATGGCGGCATAACCGAATTCCCGCTCACCGTAAAAAAGTGGGAAAAAGATATAAGAGGGATTCGTTTCGTGATACAGATAATCCGGCAGAATGTTTTTTCCGGAAAAGCAGCAATCTGCCAGTCGTATGCCATTGCGGAATGCAAACGCCATCTGGACCTGATCCGAACTTTCCGGAACATCAGGGACAGAGGCGATACGTCGAATATGCCCGGAGATATGATCCCAGTTCGGATACAGACAGAGATAAAACTCCTGACAGTCTTCAATTGAGGACACAAAATCTTCCAGCAGCTCCATGCCGTCATCCAGATCCATCACGGAGTGAAGGGCAGCGGAGAGTTTGATATCTGTGAGCATCGCAGCTTCCCGGTTACTCACCTTGCGCAGCAGATGATTTTCATAGAAAAGCGGGTTCGGAAGATCGTGCTTTTTCTGCGCGCAGCAGGAGCTCCGGTAGATCGGTTGGGAAGGAATTACCGTCTCCTCTGGAAGCGGAGCCTTTCCGGTAAAGCAGTCGCGAAGCAGGTCAAACGCTTTGGCTCCCATCTCATAGACAGGGAAAGTTACAGTGGTCAGATCCGGCGAACAGTTGCGGCTGACGGTAAGATCATCAAACCCGGTCACGCAGATATCCTCCGGAATACGCAGCCCCTGTCTTAAAAGATATTCCATCACGATCACGGCCATGCGGTCATTGTAGCAGAGAATGGCGTCCGGCTTTTTCTCTTCGCTAAGGAATGCTTCGAGCGCGGAGGCAACCGATTCTCTGGTATAGGAACAGTCCGCAGAATCCTCCTCACCAAAGCTTAATCCGTATTTTTGCATCACCTCTGCGCACAGATCCCGTCTTGGATCAGAGGAATCCAGCTCGGATTCACAGCCGACATAGCAGATACGGCGGCAGTGATGTTCCCTGATCAGATGCACGGTAAGCTCTCTGGCACAGAGTCCGTTGCCAAGTATCAGGTGCGGGAAGACGGTGTCATGCTGGGCGATTTCCAGGATTGGGCAGCTGCATTTTTCAGACAGAGTCCGCGCAATCAGATCCCGGATATCTGCCTGCAGATAGGTGCCGGAAATGAAGATCACTCCGGAAAAATCCTCAAAGCGCGGGATACGCAGAATGCTCTTTTCCCCATTTGCGTACGCGCCGAAATCCTCTCCGTCCGCGGAAGCGAAGAATTCTGTAGCATATCCGTATTCCTCTGCACGGTCTGTGATCCCCTGACACATAGTTCGCTGATAGTCCCCGAAAATATGAGAGACAAAAACGCCGATCTTTTTGGATTGATACATTTAAAACACCTGCCTTGAAGATTACCGATCATATACGCACCGGGCTTATGCTGCCGGATGCGGTAATATGCGCACGGCCGCAAAAGGAAGTCAATGGATTTGCCACTGGCGCTCAGCAACGGCGCGGGCGAGCAGGAGTCGTCAAGCCGTCTCCTGCTCGATTGCAATATAAATTAAGTATAACACACCACAGAGAAAAATCCACCTCCATTGAGACTGTTTTTTACAATTCAGGAAATAGCAGCAAGAGTTCCTGGCATGACAGCATATGAAAAAAACAGCACAACAAAAGGCTAAATTTTACAAAACGGACAGTGGGAAAGAACCGCCCGTTTCTCTATACTGCTATTAAAGCTTTGGGAGGGAATATATGAGATACGGACATTTTGACAATGAGAGAAGAGAGTATTGCATCGACCGCCCGGATATGCCGACGTCCTGGTTCATGGCTGCATCGGGAGCGATGCCTGCGACGGCACTGTTGAGGCGTTTGACACGATTGCGGAATATGAGGCTGGAAACGGGATCACAGCGGCCACACCTGCGACCATGACAGTCTCTGAGGAACAGCTGATGAAGGTGGCGAAGGCTGCTGCCTGTTATTGAAGCACCCGGAAGACGGGGGAAGGTGCGGTCCTTTCCGGTCTGTATCTGGAAGGACCGTTCATCAGCGCAGTGAAAAAAGGAGCTCAGAAGGAGAAGCATATCCGCAGACCGGATCGGGAAATGTTTTTGCGTCTTCAGGAAGCGTCGGGCGGCTGTATCCGCACGGTGGCGCTCGCGCCCGAGACGGACGGCGGCCCGGCAACGAGACCCAGTTTCTTGCGAGCTATCTGTATAAACAGGCATTCAGTTCCTACAAATACGGCTACGGAAATTGTGACCCGGTTCCTTCGGGCTTACCGTGACGAGGGCATCAACGTAAAGTATATTACGGTACAGAACGAACCGGATGCTGTGCAGACATGGGATTCCTGCATCTATTCGGCGAAGGAGGAGAGAATCTTTGTTACGAAATATCTTGCACCTGCGCTTTTGAAAGCAGATCTGACGGATGTCGGGATTTTTATCTGGGATCACAACAAAGAGGCGGCTTTTGAGAGAGCGGACGAAACCCTGTCGGTTCCGGGCGCCAGGGAAGTGGTAGATGGTTATGATAGAACTGAAAAATCTGACAAAAAAATATGACGAATTTCTGGCGGTCGACCACCTGAATCTGCAAATTGAGACAGGCGAATTTTTCGGACTTCTGGGGCCGAACGGCGCGGGAAAAACGACAACGGTCGGCATGATGTCTACGCTGCTTTTGCCGACCGAGGGAGAGGTCCTCATCGACGGGGAGCAGCTGACACGCCAGAACGCGCGCCTGAAGCTGTACGGGAACCACACGCAGCTCATGGGGATGTATTCGGCCCGGCGCTGTATTGTTTTCCTATGCGGATGAGTGCGATTGCCAGTCCGTCGAATCTGGGAATTCCGGTGATCGGGAAGCTTCTTCCCATGCTGGGCGGTTTGTTTATTCTGGATTCCATGGGACAGATGAAGAAGTTCATGGAGGCAGTTCGGTATCATGTGGAGAAAAAACGGTGCATTGTCATTTATCCGGCCATTTCAAGATATGGCATTCCGATTTCCACTGTTATACAATGTGCCTGCATTTCTTCTGCGTCCAGGTCGAAATCCAGAACAGAGATGTTTTCTTTCATGTGTTCAGGATTCGTAGTTTTGGGAATTATGATAATTCCCTGCTGAACCAGAAAGCGCAGGGCAATCTGTGAAACGCTCCTGCCATGGCTTTTTGCAATCCGTACCAATACCGGGTTATTCCAGATGTTGTTCTGACCGCAGGCCAGCGGCGACCAGCTTTCAGGCTTTGTCCCAATCTGACACTCCAATTCCCGCAGCTTTTTCTGCTGGCGGAACACATGGGTTTCCACCTGGTTGATGGCAGGAATCACCTTGCAGTGATTGACCAGATCCAGATAGCGTTCTTCCATAAAGTTGGAAAAATGATGCAAAAAGAATTGTGAAAATTTCTGAGCAGGCGGTCTCGAAAGCCAGGGAAATTGCCGGGAAAGAACAGCGGACCATTCGGGTTGGCACCTCTATTCTTCGTCCCTGCAAAATGCTGGTGGATTTATGGTCAAAGATAGACGATGGCACCTTGCCGATCAGCATTCAGATTGTCCCGTTTGACGACACTCCTGCACAGATGGAACTGATGCTGTCTTCTCTGGGAGAAAAAATCGACTGTTTTGCAGGCCCGTGCGATTCGCTCACATGGAAGGAAAATTACAACATCCTGCAAATAAAGCAGGGAGAGTGTGCGATTGCCGCGCCAAGAAAGCACAGATTATCCGATAAGGAAAAACTGTGCTGGAATGACTTAGAGGGTGAAACAATCATGCTTGTGAAGCGCGGAGACTCTCCCGTATTAAACCGGCTGAGAGATGAAATCGAAACCAGTCACCCCAAAATCACGATTTTAGACACACCTCATTTCTATGACACAAACATTTTTAACGAATGTGAGCAATCCGGATGCCTGATGGAAACGTTGGACATATGGGCAGATGTTCATCCGTCCATTGTGACGATCCCGATGACGTGGGATTACAAAATGCCCTACGGGATTATTTACGCAAAGCATCCGTC
>JAJBUL010000045.1 GCA_020860365.1 Clostridiales bacterium
CTTTTGATGGTACTGCGGGTTGTGCTAATAAATGAACCAGGGAAGTCAAGATTATGTGCAGGCAATATATTTGACAAAAAAAACACACTTTTTCATTATGAAAAACTGAAAGATTATCCAATCAAAGCTGCTATGTTAAAAACCAACCCGTTATCGGAAAAAGAAGCTCTTACGTATCACGATCTCGAGAACCAAAAAATCGTCACAATCAGTCCTGGTATACGTCCTCACGCATGGACGACTCTTGAACATATTTTTCTTGACAGTGGTTGTACGATGCCACAATTTCGCAGAGTAGTAACCTCACCACTTGTACTCATAAACTCTTTACAGGATAACAATGAAGTCTCCCTATACGGAGGTTTTATCTATGAATATAAGAATGAATTTATAAAAACATATGAAATGCCGGGTTCCTATTCCTCTCTGTACGCAATCTGGAAAAAGGGGCACACATCTTCAAATATAAATATACTTACCGTTATAACAGCAATCAAAAACTTTCTGTGTAGCGTATAACACAACGACTGTCCGTAGCATCAAAAGTGCAGTATGCTCCGGCATTACCATCCACCTGCAAAAACTCTCTATAGTTAAGGAATCATCCGAAAGAATTCGGGTTTATCTGCAAATGGCTATATTTCAATTTGGGATGGCAGGCATAAGCAAAATGTTTTGATAAACTTTAAAAGAGCACTCCTCCCGAAGTGCTCTGAAAATTTACGCTATACAAATTGCTATATATTCTGCCATCGGCATCATCCGCAGACTCCGAATCAATCGCCCGAATATGCGCTCCGCTTCTCAAAGGCCGCCCCGCAGCATCGTCAGATAATCTGCCGCAATTGTCACCGTGCAGCTGTATGGCTCATCAGACACGGTACCGGAAAGGGTGATATCTGCCAGAACCGCACCTTCCGCCACCGGCTGCTTCAGACCCATCCACTCACTTGTCGCTTCCTCAATCTCCGCAAGCAGCGTATAATCCTCTTCGCCCAGTGTTTCCACGCTCCATCCGTCACAGAAATAATACTCGTTAAAATAATCCGGAAGAGAATCCTTGAACTGGCTCTCCAGGGCGGTACTTCCGCTTTCCTCAGAAAACGTACCGTAAACGGCTTCCAGGCTTTCAAGAATGCTCTCCTTTGTCGTCCCGTCAACGACCAGGCTCACTTCTATCAATCCCCGTGAAAAAACAGCACCGGATTCGTTTGTCAGATTGTTTTCCCCGATATAAAGCACCAGCTGTGAGCAGTCGCCCAGGCCGGATTCCAATGCTTCCTCATATTCCCAGGTATAGGTCACGCCATACTCAGACTCTTCTGCAGAGGTCGGAGTGCCTAATATCCCAACTGCCTCTTCTTTTGTCATCCCCCAGGTAAGCTGACCGTCCAGGATGGGAATCTGATCACAGGAATACGCATTCCCATCCGCATCCAGAATATCTGCTTTCACAGAAACGTCTGTGTCGTTTTCCGTATCCGTCTCCGCACTGGCTTCCGTAATGCCCTCCCGGTTGTCTTCCATGCTGGTTTCCGTTTCTTCCATACCTTCCACATTTTCAAAAGAAAATCCGCTTCCGGCCAGAACTGCGATCGTCAGGGCCACTGCCACAAATAGTGTTCCGTTTCTTCTCTTCTTCATATTCGACACCTCCTCCAGTCGATTCTTCAGAGCATTTTTCTCATCAGAAAAACAGGTTGTCAGAGCATTTTGCAATCTTCGTTCACCGACTGCCTCCCGCAGCAGCATCTCCCCGTATGCTTTCCTGTACTGTGAATTCTTGTCGGCTACCACATCTCCGTCACAGGAAACCTCCAGATTCGCCATAGCACTCCTGGTCAGCTTCCATACAAACGGATTCATCCAGTGAACGGTTCGTGCCGCAAACAGCACCAGCTTATACCAGATATCCCGACGCTTAAGATGCGTCCGTTCATGCGTAAAAATCATCTCCAGTTCCTGGCTGCTGTAGTTCTCATGCGGAAGATAAATCGCAGGTGAAAAGAGCCCCGCCACCATCGGAGTCGTAAGAATCGGGCAGACCCAAAGCTCCGGCGCTTTTCTATCTGCTTCCGTCATCGCCTGATAGCTTTGAAGAACCGCCTCACCCGGCCGTCGTTTCCACCGTCTCAATCCTCTGCCAAGGCGAAGGCCGCTCGCGATATAGCGAAACAGGAAAAACAGCATGCCCAGCATCCAGATCACCATCAAGATCGATAAAACCGGCACTTCCATGCCTGTCCGATTGCCCGCTTCCGACAAACCATCTTCTTCTGCGGCAGAAGCCATTTCAGAGGAGCTGCCCTCCTCAACACCGATTTTGTCTGACAGCCCCCACCTGTCGGCCTCTGCAGTGAATCCATTATTACTGCCGCTGTCCGCTCCATTTTCTTCCCCGGATGCAATCCCGTTCATCGCAGATACGACGCCCGCTGTGACGTCCCCCGCTGCACCATCGGCCAAAGCCAGTGTGTCCGCAGTGTCCGTTCCCGTCTCTTTCGAAAAGAAAGAAATCACCGGAAGCGTGACCGTCGTCTCTTCCAGCTTAACCTCCCTGGATAACCCTTCCGGAAGCGTGACATTCCACGGCAGCAAAAGCCGCACAGCCAGTATCAGAAAAACCAGATAGGGAAACCGCGCCCGAAACCTCGCGGACAGGTGCGGAAGCGCCAACAGCGCGACCAGGATCACCGGAATCATACCGATACCGACAACCAGATAATTCAAAAAAACCGTCCTCATACATTTTCCTCCTGCCCACAGCCCCATCTCAGGCAACCATGGTATTTTTTCATCCCCTGAATCAGCTATCTCACTGCGAGTCCCGCCCTGACCGGATCCGTTACTATTCACAGCTGCGCTGTGAATGTAACGATTTCGTCTACGCCTCGTTAATCCGCTCAATCAGCAGCTGCAGCTCTTCCAGATCCTTTTTTCCGATGGTCTTACCATCATACAGAGTCGCAACAAAATCCGTAATCGAGCCGCCCTTCCACTTTTTCAGATAATGTCTGCTATCCTGCTGCAGATATTCCTGCTCCGATATCAGCGGCGAATAGCAGCGGCTCCGTCCTTCCAGTTCCGTTTGCAAAAATCCTTTTTTCACCAGCCGTCCCAGCTGCGTCTGCAGTGCCGAAAGATTCCACGGACGCTCCTCTTCCAGCTTTTTTTGCAGCTCAACCGTGCTGATGGGCGTCTCGCCCTCCCAGATCTCCTGCATAATGCGGAGCTCCGCGTCCGGCAAAATCGATATATTCATAGCGCATCACCTACTTTTGTATGTTTATGCTTATAACATACACTTGTATGTCTTTTTTGTCAAGTATTTTTTCGACCAGGATAAATTCTCCTGGTCGTTTTCGGCTGTTCATCAATTTTCCCCTGAAACTTTAGAGCATAGTTTTTGTCCCTGATCTGTCGCAGGGCCGTCTCTGGAGAATCATCTACCTTCTGTTCAATGATGTTTCTATTTTATCTGATAAAATGTGTGGACACCCGCGGTTCCTGTTCCGGAAGTCCGTATTTTTCTTTCCCGAGAGCGATACTCTTCATCAAAAACACCATATTCCTTGCCAGTGCGCGAACGGTCTGCAACCCCTCCCCGTCCTGTACAGCCTCGCCTTTTTCACGGCCATGAACGCTGTTCCAATATTGGCTGGAGGCAATCGGCATCCCGCTGATTCCGAAATATTTATTTAACTCATCATATGTGGCAGAGCAGCCGCCTCTTCTCGCCACTGCCACGCTTGCGCCGACTTTCATGGTCTTATCGAATCCTGTGCTGTAGAACAACCGGTCAAGACAGGCAATCAGCGTAGCATTCGCAGACGCATAATATACAGGACTTGCTACTACCAGGCCATCGCTTTCTTCAAATACAGGAGCCAGCCTGTTTACTTCATCATCAAACACACATTTCCCATTTTTCGTGCAACTGCCGCAGGCGATGCAGCCTCGAATGGCCTGAATGTAGTCGGCGCACCGGATGAAGAACTGGGACGTTACGTCCACGATTACAAGGCTAATATATTCGAAATCGCCTGGCTTGACGATGAGACAGTCGACAAGTTTAAGAGCGATTTCCGAATCGTCGCTGATTATTTTGTACAAATGAGGAAAAACCACGAGTATATTCCCTCTGTGCAGGAAATGAAACACGTAGAGGATGTACTAAATCTTTTAGCCGCAGTATCTGGAGATCAAAGATTTCAGATTATGCAAAACGAACCCGAAGAAAGGAAGATAACAAAAATGGAAGACTGGTTAACTAAAGCATTGGACAAAGCAACTGAAAAGGGTATGAAAGACGGTATGGAAAAAGGTATGGACAAAGGCACGGCCGGAAAGCTTATAAAATGTGTCGATTCATTGATGAAAAATGAAGGTTACTCGAAGGAACACGCATGCATTGTTCTGGATTCTACCGTAGACGAATATGAAAAAGCAAAAAAGCTTCTGGCAGAGGCCGCTATTGTTGTCTGATTGTACAGAGTGCTTCACCCACAATTGTGCATTCAGGAGCCCTGGCGTCCCGCCATTCTTCTCATGAGTATTAACCGGAAAATACCTCTCGCAGCCAAAGAGCCGCAGCCAGCTTATGCCAGCCGCGATCCTTTGGCTTCTTTCCTTATCAACTGTAAAGCTGCCCGTTCTTCACAATAAATTTCCCCGCAGCAGAGCTACGGGGAATTAAATTAGACCCGAAGAGATCAAAAAGAAAGCCTGAACATATATTCCTTTACCAGTTCTCGCAGACAATACAGATACGTCCGCTCCTTCACCCCTTTTTCCGTCAAAATGGATGTGACCGCATATTCCTCCCCGTCTACCAGATAATGCACCAGTCCCACCTGTGTTCCCTCCTCCACAGGGGCTTCGATGGTTTGCAGCATCTCCGCCCGCACTTCGACCTGATCGCCGGAGCGCATCAGGACTTCGGTCGGGGATGGTTCTTTCAGAATGGTAGAAACGCTTTCCTGCTGCCCGTTCGTGACGGTAAGAGTTTTCGTCGACACTTCGGCAGCAGTGATATCGCGCGCTTCAAATTCCGTGAGTCCGTAGTTCATCAGCTTTTTCGTATCGACCCATTTGTAGCCTTTATTGTTCGGCCATCCACAGGCCAGAAGTGCCACGATCAGAAGCTTCCCATCACGCGAAAGAGCGCCGACATAACAGTATCCTGCTTTTCCTGTGAAGCCGGTCTTGCCGGAAATGGCGCCCTCCATCAGATTTAAAAATGCGTTATGATTTGTACAGCTATAGGTTCGCGTACCGGAAATATTGGAAAATGTATAGGAAGCGGTTTGCGTCACCGCCAGAAATTCTTCGCTTTTCGGAGACTGTGTGAGACAGTAGCGCATGACCAAAGCCAGATCATGCGCAGTCGTATGATGCTCGCCATTCTCGTCCTCGGCGTCGAGACCGTTTGGTGTGATATAGTATGTCTGCGTACAGCCGATCTCGGTCGCTTTTGCATTCATCATGGCAGCGAACTTTTCAACACTGCCGCCGATGGTCTCGGCAATGCAGACCGCCGTGTCATTGTGGGATTCCAGCATCAGGGAATACAGCAGGTCGCTCAGATAGAACGAGTCATCCGTAATCATGCCGAGCTTTACCTCTGGCTGTGCGGAGGCGGTGCCAGACACGGTGCATACAATTTCTGTATCCTCTGTCATGGATTCCAGAGCGAGGATGCAGGTCATGATTTTGGTCGTGCTCGCCATTGGAAGCGGGGTATCGCCGTCTTTATTATAAAGAACGCGTCCACTGGTCCCATCCATCAGAACTGCACTGGTCGCATACAAATCGAGAGAAGCTTCCTGCGATGCGGCAGCCCTTACCAGTATACTTTCTGATTCCCAGCACACCTGTCCGCATAGTAAAACAACAATAACCAACGCAAAGATTCTTTTTCTTATTCCAGGATTCCGCTTCATATAGAAAACTCCCGCCGCATCCGATTTTTATGACACTGGCAAACTGTCTGTGTCTTTCCAAGTATATGCTTCCGAAGTTTTCTCTATGCTTTTACAGAAATCACGCCGCCTGTCCGGTTTCTTTGTTTTCACAAAAGTGTGCCGCTGATTGTCCAAAAAGTGAAAAAAAAGAGCCTGAAAAATCAGGCTCCTTCGCTGCGAAGCTATCTTAAATCCAAATCAATTAGATGTCAATACAAAAGTACCGCAAAATCAGTTCTGTCTCTCGTCAGTTTCCTGACCAACCAGGGTATTTGCCACCAGCCTTGTCGGACCGTTCAGTCCAGATGGAATACCTTCTGCAAATCCACGGAGACCGGGCTGTTGTCCGGATTCGTCTCCATGATATCTGCCATAAAGTCCCACCATTTACGGTTGATCGCGGTATCGTTGCTCTGCGCCCACTTTTCCTCGTCTTCGATCTCAATATAACCAAACAGGGTCAATGTCTCACGATCCAGGAAAATGGTGTAGTTTTTACCGCCGTACTCGTGTATCATATCTTTCATTTCCGGCCACAGCTGGTTATGTCTCTTTTCATATTCCGCTTCCTGCCCCGGATATAATTTCATTTTAAATCCTTTGATCATGTTGTCCTTTCCTCCTGATTATCGCCTGTTACAGACCTCCCTGGCCACGTTTCCGTACTTTTTATCCTGCAGAAGTGCCTTGTAACGATACCTCTCGTCCGTATTTCACGCCTTCTCACAGCCTCGCATCACGATATCTCACACGATCACATTCACGGCTTCTCATACAGGAATTCTTCCGGAAGCGTTACATTAAAGCCCTTCGCAAGATCTCTGAAGTTATCCGGCGTAATCGTCTGCAGCTTCCGCGGATTCATGGAAAGAATCTTGACCAGGATTTCCGCGGACTTTTCAACAGTATGCAGCAGGCCGAAAGTCAGGTCGAAGTCCTCTCCGGAGCAGAACATTCCATGATGCGCCCAGATCACAACGTCGTATTTCTCCATCAGCTCCGCTGTCTTAATCGCAATCTCGCGGCCGCCCGGCACCATCCAGCCGATGACGCCGACGCCGTCCGGGAAGACGACCGGACACTCCGTCGCGGTCTCCCAGAGCTCTCTGGTGAATACCTTATCGTTAAGTGGCAATACAAAAGTCAGCGCGATGATGTTGGTCGTATGCGCGTGGTAGATCACGCGGTGACGGTCGTTCGTCAGCTTCTTTTTCACCTCATGATTCATCAGGTGGGTTGGCAGCTCACTGGTCGGTCTTCCGCCTTCCACAAGCCCCCATCGGATCCGGTAGTTTACACCCGCATCGTCCAGCTCAATAATCGCCAGGCATACCTCCGGGTCGACTTTAATGTTGCGAAAGTATTTTCCGCTGCCGGTCACCAGGAAAAACTCACCGGCCAGTCCCGGCACCTCTGTTCCGATCGGCTCCCATTCTCCCGGCGTATTCAGACGTGGGCGAATCAGCTCGACCTCATCTGGCTTCAGGCGATAGCTTAAATTCCCGCCGTTTCGCTCATGCCATCCCTGCTGGAAGCCATCGTCTGCCATCTTGATGAAACCCTGCATAAATCTTGTTTCCAGAATCTTCATTGTTTTTCCCTCGTTTCCCTCTTATATCAGCTGCTGCATTCTCAGCGGGGCATCCCATACTCCATACGGAAGAATGCCTCGCCGGAATCTAACCAGTAAACGCTTCCTGCCATTATCTTGTCACAATATCCACCGGCACGTTAAAGATCTTTGCCACCTTCAGGATGGTGTCAATGTGCCTGCCGGTTGCTGCCGCAAAATGATGCGTCGGGCCGCACTCGCTCCAGCGGTTCACAAACTCCCGCGCCCCACAGGTGAACCGGGTTCTCATATTGGTATCGCCAAAGGAAAGAATTTCGCCCTCCTCGTTGACGCCCTCTGCCACAACAAATTTGAAATGTCCGTCGCCATCCTGGGTAATCGCGAGGTAAGTCACCGGTCCTAAATACGGGTAAAACTGGGTCAGATAGCCACCGCCGGTCTTCCCGTGGAAGACCTCTACAATCTTCATGGTCGGCTTTTTGTCGGAGATATCCGCGTCGCCGGAGCCGCTGTGACCGATGATGGCAATGTCATCGTTGAAATCAATGGAATACATCTCCGCGAGCTGCCCGGTTCCAGAGATCGTCTTTAAGATACTCATCGCCATCGCGACCTTCATATCACCTTCCACCGCGCAGGCCACGCCCTGCTTGATCAGCATGGAAAATGCCGGGATCAGCATGCTGTCAAGCACACCTGCCTTGCCAGTCGCAAGCCCGTCATAATGAGACGCAACCAGGCCAAGCTTTTCGTCCTTCACCCACTGCTCGAAAGCTACCACATAACGGGCCATGTCCCAGACCTTCTCAATGGTTCCGCCGCCCTCGATATCAAAGGTATCCAGGATATCCTGCGCTTTCGCGCGGATCGCGTCCTCGTCTGTCACATTATCTGCGATGATCCACATTTTCTCCCAGTCAAATTGTTTCGTGTAAAGATTCATCCGCCGATAAAGGTTCGTCTCATCAATATAGAGATCCATCATGCCCGGATACGGACGGCCGATCTGCGCGATGTTGGTATCGCGGAACCTGCGTCGGGTCTGCGCCGCGCGGCACCAGTCCTCGATCTCGGCCTGAACACCCGCGTCTCCGCCTTCTACAACGCCTGTAATCACAGCGTGTCTCTTGCCAAAACGTTCCAGGTCAGCGACCATCTCACCAACCGCGCCGCAGGCATAGCCCTCTCCAAGCCAGGAAGCGATATCGGTGTGCTGATAATCCAGCGCCTTGAGCTTCTGCACATTCACCAGCACCACCGGAACGTCCAGATCCCGCACGGCCGGAAGCATATTATAAGAAGTCGCGTAGGTTAAAAGCTGCAGGAACACCAGATCTACATCCGCCGCACGGAACTTATCGCCCGCCGCCTGAGACTGTTCCTTTGTCGTCACCATGCCGCCATCAATGATCTCCACCGTATCCGGCAGCGTCTTTTTGAATGCCTCAAACTGTGCCTCGAATTCCGGCACCAGCTGCGGAAACTGCGGCAGGTATGCGCCCAACGCAATAGAGAAAACGCCGACCCTTGCTTTTGTCTCTACTAACATGATAAAACCCTCCTATTCATCACCAAGTGTCTTCTTGTTATAAACTTTAATATCAAAGGAATCATGAACACAGGTGCGGGCTTCTTCGATCGAGTTGAATTCGCCTCTTTTGAGCATCTGTGCCAGCAGGTTGCCGATTGCAGTCGACTCCGTCGGCCCCGCATGAACTTCCTTGCCGGTCGCCCGCGCGGTCAGCTCATTCAGATACCCCGCATTACAGCCGCCGCCCATAATATGAATCCGGTGGTATTCCCGTTTCCCCATCTCCTCCAGCTCTTTCGCCGTCTTCGCGTAGCAGTCCGCAAGGCTTCCGTAAATAACCGTCGCCAGCTCACCGATCGTCTCCGGAACCGGCTGAGCCGTCCTGCGGCAATAGTCTTTCACGGCCTCCGTCATATTATCCGGAGATAAGAAACAGGAATCATTCGCGTCCACCCGGGACGGGAAATCCTTCGCCTCCTCCGCCATCGCACAGATTTGAGCGAAGCTGTACTCGTCATGAAATTCATGCCGAACGGACTGGATCATCCACAGCCCCATGATATTCTTCAGATAACGGAAGCGCCCGGAATAGCCGCCCTCATTTGTCAGATTCAGCTCGCGGCTCCTCGCTGAACAGTCCGGCGTCAGCCGCTCAATTCCCATCAGCGACCAGGTACCCGAGCTGATGTAGATAAAGTCGTCGTCATTCGCGGGCACAGAAAGCACCGAAGAGCAGGTGTCATGCGTCGCCGGAGCTACCACCTGCAGGTCGAACCCAACCTCTTTTTTTACTTTTTCACTGAGCGTTCCGACCACAGTGCCAGGCATGATCAGCTTCTGAAAAATCCGTCTCGGATAGCCGAGCATATCCATCAGATCATAATCCCAGTCCTTCGTCACAGGGGAAACCAGCTGTCCCGTCGTCGCCTCCGTGTATTCGCAGGTCTTATTGCCGGTCAGCAGAAAGTGGAAATAATCCGGCACATGAAGCAGCGTCTGTGCCTGTTCCAGCTGCTCCGGATGATTCTTTTTGATCGCCATCAGCTGATAAATCGTATTAAAAATCGCTTTCTGAATCCCGGTGCGCGCATAAAGATCCTCCGCGGAGATCACCTTATAAACCTCCTCGTCCATGCCATCTGTGCGATGATCCCGGTAACCGACCGTATTGCCAATCACCTGATCCTGCTCATCGAGGAGGACAAAATCCACTCCCCAGGTGTCTATTCCCATACTTACAGGGATTTTCCCAAGCTCCCGGCATCGCTTCATCCCATTTAAGATTTCTGCAAACAGGCGGTCATACTCCCAACAGAGCTCGCCACCCTTTTTAACCAGGCCATTTTCAAAGCGATAAACCTCCTCCAGCACAATTTTGCCGTCCTCCAGATGTCCGAGGATATGGCGGCCGCTGGATGCCCCGATATCCACCGCAAGATAGTAAACTGACATAAAAACCTCCTCAATAACTAATCACCTTTGTCCCAATCGGGATATTATCATAAATCCACTTCGCATTCGCAAGCGAAAGCCGTACGCAGCCATGGGAAGCATTCGTGCCAAGGCCGCTCTCCTGCACCTGCGTCATACTGCCCGGCTCATACAGAATCGAATGGAACAGATAATTTCCATAGAACTGTGTGTAATACCAGCAGGTATAGGTAGTTCCAAACGATTTCCCCTTCGAGAGTACCGTAAAGGAGCCTTTCACCGTAGGCGTAGAAGACTTACCGGTCGCACATACAAAATAATACTTCAGCTGCCAGTTTCCATAGGAGCCGTAGAACACACCGACCCGGTTCGTAGAAGAATTCACCATCAGAAGCCAGCTCGTGCTGCTGCTGTAAGACTGCGCTTTGCTGATCATCGCTACCGCACTGCTCTCAACGGAAGCGGTACGCTTGCCATTGCTGTCCACCTGTCCGTAACCCTCAGATGCCGATCCGACAATTCCGCTCGTCTGCAGGACGCCGCTGCTGTTAAAGTAATACGCGCCGCCATCAATCGTCACCCACCCGGTCTGCATAACACCAGCGGAAGAGAAATAGTATTTGCTGCCATCAATTGTCTGCCAGCCCGTCTGCATTTCCCCTGACGTTGATAAATATTATTTGCTGCCATATATCTTCTGCCACCCGGTCTGCATTTTCCCTGACGACGAAAAATAATATTTCATGCCATCAATCGTTTTCCAGCCGGTCTGCACTTTCCCTGACGTCGAGAAATAATAGGTAGAACCGTCAATTGTCTGCCACCCGGTCAAAGCAGCTCCATACGCCTTACCTGACCCGGTCGTACTGAAGTAATATTTGCTTCCATCAATCTTCTTCCAGCCGGTCTTCATCTTACCGACGGAGGAAAAATAATACCGATAACTGCCAATCTTTACCAGGCCGGTCGCTGCCGCACCCTGCTTCCCGCTCGAACTGCTCTTCAGGAAATAATACTTATAACCGTTGATTGTTTTCCAGCCGGTTTTCATCTTACCGACGGAGGAAAAATAATATCGGTAACTGCCAATCTTTACCAGACCGGTCGCCGCGGAGCCTTTCGGCGCAGATCCCTTTGCACTCTTATAGAAATAATAAGTGGA
>JAJBUL010000072.1 GCA_020860365.1 Clostridiales bacterium
TGGTTTTCATCGGTCTCGTTTGTGCGTACAAACGAGACCGGGAAGTCAAGATAATTATGATTTTATCACAGCGCTTGTATTTTTCCAACCACATTTTTGCGTTTTTCTTGTATTTTTCCAACCATAAATCCAGTCAAATTTTGTATTTTTCCAACCATATTTTCGCAGATTTTTGTACTTTTCCAATCGAACGTTTTATAAATATGCAAAAACGTTTTTACGCATTGCATTCAGACAATCTACACATATAATACACACCACAATTTCTACGTTTTCGCCCCTCGCCGGGTGGCATCCCACACTTCGTGAGGGATAAGCCCTAACCATACAGTCAATGCATGGTCGGGGGTATGGACAACAACACGCATCATGGTTGGAATCCCATTTCAAAAATCAACTTGAAATTACGACACTTCTCCTGTATGATAAAAGAAAAAACGTAACTGTTCAGTACCTTCACAGTTACGAAAAAACTACTTTTAACACTCCAGAGTCTGACGATTCTGGAGTTGACTACTAAAACAATAGCTACAGAAGCTTTTCTGAACAACAAATGCCATACCGGAGGAACGTTTCTATGTCTGCTAAAAAAGAAATCTCATTTACGGAAGGCCCTATCTTTGGCTCTCTGATCCGTTTTGCGGGGCCGGTTCTGGGAGCCTTGATCCTGCAGGCCGCCTACGGAGCCGTAGACCTGCTTGTAGTCGGCCAGTTCGGCGACGCCGCCAGCATCTCCGCCGTCGGTACCGCAAGCAGCTTTATGCAGATGGTAACTTTTATTATCACAAGCCTGGCGATGGGATCCACGGTACTGATTGGGCAGCATATCGGTGAAAAAAATCCGAAAGCGGCGGGCGACGCAGTTGGTACCACCATCATTCTGTTCGCCGTCATCGGCATCGTCCTGACCGTTGCGCTGGAAGCCTCGGCGGAAGTGATTGTCCGGATCCTGCAGGTGCCGGAGAGCGCCACAGAGAAAGCAGTTCTGTATCTTCGCATCTGCTCCGGCGGTCTTCTGGTCATCATCACCTACAATGTCATCAGCGGTATTCTCCGCGGCATAGGCAATGCCAACCTTCCGTTTGTTTTTGTAATTATTGTCTGTTTTTTAAACATCGATGCCGAACTGCTTCCGTCCGGCCTGCTCGGCATGGATGTGGCAGGCGTGGCGATTGCCACTGTTTTTGCCCAGTTTGTCTCGGTAGTCTTTTCTCTTGGCATCATCCGCAGGCAGAAAATGCCGCTCGAATTCTCATTGAAACAGTGCCGCATCTACCCGGTCGAGCTGAAAAAAATCCTGCATGTCGGAATTCCCATCGCCCTGCAGGAGACGCTGAGTGAAGTCTCCTTTCTGGTGATCAATTCGATTGTAAACAGCATGGGGCTGATGCCGTCTGCCGGATACGGAGTCGCCCAGAAGCTGGTTTCCTTTATCATGCTGGTTCCGTCTTCTGTTATGCAAAGCGTCTCCGCTTTTGTGGCACAGAACATCGGCGCCGGGAAGCAAAAGCGAGCCCAGCGCGGCTATCTGACCGCGATGGGCACCGGAGTGTGCATTGGAATCCTCGTATTTCTGGCCGGCTTCTTCGGAGGCTCTGCCATGTCCTCGCTGTTCACCTCCGATGCGGAGGTCATCGCGGAAAGTGCCAGCTATCTGCGCGGATTCTGCCTGGATTGCATCCTTACCTGCGTCATGTTCAGTACGAGCGGCTACTTCAATGGCTGCGGAAACAGTATGCCCGTCATGCTCCAGGGCATCTCCGCTGCCTTCTGTGTCCGCATCCCGGTAGCTCTTTATATGGCGTCCCTGCCAGGCGCCTCGCTGTTCTACATCGGCCTGACGACACCGATCTCTACGCTTTACGGGATCCTCTTCTATGGAATCTGCTTTGCGTGGATACGCAGAAAAAAAGGGAAGAAACACGCTGCATGAATATTTTTTCTTGCTTTTCACTTTTTCCTGTGCTATGATGAACAAGATTTGCAAAAGAGCAGACCAGAGGGAATGGTTTGCTCTTTTTTATACACACAGGGGCATAAATCGTCCCGCTCAATTAAGGAGGATAGAATCCATGAAAAAAATATCAAGACGAGATTTCCTGAAGGGTTCGGCCAGCGCTCTGGCTGCATCCGTAATGTTTGGAAGCGGACTGAATGTTGCTGCGGAAGAGGGCTCAGATAGCACGCTTTACATCGCGTGGACTTCTGATATGCAGACGATGGATGTCCACACGACCAGTTCCAATTACCAGATTCCACTGAATATTTTTGACCGTCTGTTCGAGATTCAGCTGAATGACGACGGCTCTACGGAGCTGGTAAACAGCCTGGTAGAAGATTACACGGTATCAGAGGATGGACTGACCTATGAGTTTACCCTGCATGAGGGCGTTCTTTTCTCAGACGGCACGCCACTGACTTCGGCTGACGTAAAGTATACCTTTACCCGTATGCTTGCGCTTCCTGAGAGTGTGCAGACCGACTTTGCCAACGCAATTGCGGGTTCTGACGAAGTCATGGAAGGCACAGCGGAGGAGCTGACCGGTATTGAAGTAGTCGATGACACACACTTTACTGTCACCTTAAGCGAGCCATTCGCGGGCTTCTTGTATCAGCTGGCGACCCCGTCCTGCTGTATCTACAGTGAGTCGATTGTAGAAGCCGCGGGCGATGATTACGGCATTGATCCGGCTCTGACGATCGGTACCGGCCCGTATGTGGTGACCAGCTGGGATCATGACAACAGCATCATTCTGGATCTGAACCCGAATTACTGGGGCGAGACGCCGTCGGTAACGCACGTAGAGATTTCCATCATTCCGGATGCTTCCACAATGAGCATGATGTTCCAGAGCGGCGAGATCGATATTCTGGACTGCGATTATCTGGATTCTTCTGTCGTGGAATCGACCTATAAGACTGCTTACGCAGATCAGATTGTATCGGCAAACCGCCTTTCTATTACTTACTTTATGCTGAATGAGAACGTGGAGCCGCTCAATGATGTGAACGTGCGCAAAGCGATCCAGATGGCGGTTGACCGTGAGAGCATCCTGACGAGTGTTTACAGCGGCGAGGGTACGATTGAGGACGGCATTTTCCCGACCGGTCTGATTGGCCACTCCGAGGAGAACCAGGGCTGGCTCGAATATGATCCGGAAGGGGCAAGGCGCTTCTGGAGGAAGCGGGCTATGCGGACGGTTTCACCATGGAGATTTCTTCCGATGAATCCGCGTCTTCCGGTGTCCTTTTGGTACTGCAGATCATCCAGCAGAATCTGGCTGACGTAGGCATCACAGCGGAGATCGTATCCTACGATGAGGCAAGCTGGCTGGCCTTAAGAAAGAGCGGCGAAATGTGCAGCTTTGTGGCCACCTGGACGGCCGACTACAATGATCCGGATAACTTCATCTATACCTTCTTCGGATCCGCTGACAAATCTCTGATCCGCAGCGGAAACTATTATAATACAGAGGTCATGGAGCGTGTTGCCGCGGCGCGCGCGATCGTGGATGATGACGAGCGTCTGGCGGAATATGCCGCCCTGGAAGCTCAGATTATACAGGAGGACGCCGCGTGGGTACCGCTCTTCAGCCGTACACACCTGTTTGTAATAAGCGACCGGATTGCATCCTACACCCCGCACTGGGCCGGATACAGCGATTACAGCTTCCTGGGGGTTACCCTGGCATAAGAACTACCCTGCGGCATTTATTCCCGTGAAGCAACGAGCCAGGCAACTGGAGTCATAAAGAATCCGTCAGCTTTACCGACACCTTATGACATAGCCTGCACGGATATTTGACTGCTGCATATTACAATGAGATGCAATGCTGCATAGCGAACTCGCCCGCGGCTGGTCAAACTGGCCGCGGGCTTCCTTTTGTCGGAACACATCCGTCTGACGGAAGCAGGGCGGACACGAAAGAGCCAGCCCGATTATACGTGAAGGAAAAATGAAAAAGCTGAGAAAGGAGATTTTGCTGGATGAAAAGCTTTTTAAAGCGCCTGCTGGGAACAATACCGGTTTTATTTGGCGTGGTTTTACTGATCTTTATCATGCTGCGCATCATTCCCGGCGACCCTGTCACCATGCTGCTGGGAGAGCATGTAAATCAGGACACAATTGACCGCCTGACGGAGGTGATGGGCCTGAACGACCCACTTCCCACGCAGTTTTTTAATTACATTGTCAATGCACTGCACGGTGACCTGGGCGTCAGCTACAAATATAACCGGGAAGTGACCGATATGATTCTGGAGGCGCTTCCCTATACGATCAAGCTTGCGGTGCTTGCCGCCCTGTTTGCCTGGGTAATCGGCCTGGTGACCGGTATTATTTCCGCGGTTCGCCAGAATCATCTGGCAGACCGGCTGTTTATGGGCTTTTCTCTGGCAGGCGTCTCGATTCCGATCTTCATGACGTCACTGTTTTTGCAATATTTTCTGGCTTTTAAAGTAAAACTGTTTCCTCTGACAGAAAACGGCTCGCTCTATTCGATGATCCTTCCGGCCATCGCACTCGGATGGAACAGTGCAGGCCGAATTGCCCGGATGACGCGCTCCAATCTGCTTGAAGAACTTCAGGCAGACTACATAGATACGGCCCGCGCCAAGGGTCTCCGCCAGAACGCAGTCATTGTCAGTCACGCGCTGAAAAACAGTATGCTGCCGATTGTTACCATGATGGCGCTGCAGCTTTCCTCCATGCTTTCCGGAGCAGTGATTACGGAAAGTGTCTTCGCAATCCCCGGAATCGGACGGCTGGCGACGACCGCAATTTCAAACCGTGACATGCCCGTCCTGCAAGGGACCGTGCTGTTTACGACGGTGATTGTAATCGCCGGGAACCTGCTGGCAGATCTGCTCTATTCGGTACTGGATCCGCGTATCAGAAAGGAGGCGTAGCTATGGCAAAACGTGTTTTTTTCAGAAAACAGAATGAATCAGACGCACCCCAAAATATAGAACAGAATACTGCCTCCTCCGAAGAGGATCTGCTTGGTCAGATCGGTGAGAAGGACGGAATTACGGACAAGCTCCGCCGCATGTGCAGGCAGAATAAGCTGGCTGCCTTTTCTGCTGTCGTAATTCTGATTATCCTCCTGATGGCTGTTTTTGCACCGGTGATCGCTCCCTATGGAGAAGCGGAGCAGGATCTGCTGAACCGCCTGCAGGCGCCGAGCGCGGCTCACTGGCTGGGGACGGATGAACTGGGGCGGGATGTATTTTCACGCCTTTTGTACGGAGCACGAGTCTCTCTTTCGATCGGCATTATCCCCAGCATCATCTCTTTGCTGATCGGCATTTTTCTGGGACTGACTGCCGGATATTTCGGAGGCTGGTATGATTATGTCATCATGCGTCTGGCGGACGTCATGCTCTCAGTTCCTTCCCTTCTGATGGCGATGGTCGTGATGTACACGCTCGGTTCCTCTATCACGAGCCTGTTTATCGCTCTGATCATTGTGGACTGGGCCAGTGTAGCCAGGGTGGTGCGCAGCCAGACCCTGAGCCTGAAAGAAAGCGAATATGTGGAGGCGGCCCGCTCGATCGGCGTCGGCCATTTTACAATTATGATACGGCACATCCTGCCGAACTGTATTCCGTCGCTGATCGTCCTTTTCACCCTGAATGTTCCTTCGGCGATTTTATCGGAAAGCTCCCTAAGCTTCCTGGGAATCGGTGTACAGCCGCCGGCCGCCAGCTGGGGACTGATTGTAAACCAGGCAAAACAGTTTTTGTTTACACAGCCCTGGCTCTGTCTGGCTCCCTGTATTGCGATTATGATTGTTGTACTTGCGTTTAATTTTCTCGGGGACGGACTGCGGGATGTGCTAGACCCCTATATGAAGGATCAGTGAGAGGAGGCAGATACGGAATGGAACAAAAAGAAAATGTACTGGAAATCCGCGGGCTGCGCTCCTGCTTTTTCACGGAAAAAGGAGTCGTCCCCGCGGTAGACGGGATTGACCTGGATATTCTGGAGGGAAAAATCATCGGCCTGGTGGGGGAAAGCGGCTGCGGCAAAAGTATGACCGCCAAATCCATTATGGGACTTTTGAAATATCCTGGGCGAATCGCAGACGGACATATCTGGTTTGACGGCCAGGATCTGGCTCATCTTTCCGAAAAAGAACTGCGAAAGGTCTGCGGAAAGGATATTTCCATGATTTTTCAGGAGCCAATGACGAGTCTGAATCCGGTGTTGAAGGTCGGGCGGCAGGTACGTGAAACCCTGCTGGTTCACGACCGCGGCATGGATAAGAACGAAGCCAGGCGGCAGGTGATCGGCATGTTTGCGCGCGTAGGAATCCCTGAGCCGGAAAAACGCTATGACAGCTATCCGCATCAGCTCTCCGGCGGCCTGCGTCAGCGCGTGATGATCGCGATGGCAATGGTATGCCGCCCGCGGCTTTTGATCGCGGATGAGCCAACCACCGCGCTGGATGTGACCATTGAGGCGCAGATCCTGCGCCTGATCCGCCAGCTTCGGGACGAGACAGGGATGAGTGTGCTGATCATCACACACAACATGGGCGTCGTCGCAGAGATCTGTGATTACGTCTACGTCATGTATGCAGGCAAAATCATGGAACAGGCGGAGACCTATGAACTGTTTGATCACAAAACGCACCCTTACACCAAAGGCCTGCTGGATTCCATTCCCAGAATCGGAAAGAATCCCGACCGTCTCTATACGATTCCGGGCGTTGTGCCAAACCTCCTGCATCTGTCGGAGGGCTGCGCCTTCAGCAACCGCTGCCCGAACGCATCGGAACGCTGCCGCAGGGTAAAGCCGGAGCTGTGCGAGATCGGAGAAGGTCATCTGGCGCGCTGTCTGAGCTGTGCGCCGGAAAGCATGGAGCCCCGTCCGGAAAAGCAATCGGAATCATATGAGAACACCCCCGCCGCGGCAGAACTTCCAGACGCGAAAAATGCTGTGAGTGCTCCGGGAATGTCCGGAAAACTGCGTATAGAAAATACTGTGAAAGGAGGCGGGACTTTATGACCGATGCGGCCATCAAAAACACGAAATCTGATAACGGAGAGCCGGAAATTCTTTTGCAGGCGGAAAATCTTTCCAAGGAATTTGATACCGGGAAAAAAGACTCCAAAATCCACGCTGTCTCTAATGTAGACCTGGAAATCCGCCGCGGTGAGACGCTGGCTCTGGTCGGAGAGAGCGGCTGCGGCAAGAGTACGCTCGGACGGACGCTCATTAAAATGCTTCCTGCCACAGGCGGCAGGGTTTTGTTCCACGGCGAAAATATCACAGCGATGTCCGAAAAGGAATTTCGACCGCTGCGCCGAAAAATGCAGATGATCTTCCAGGACCCCTATGCCAGTCTGGATCCCCGCATGACCGTGCGCAATATCATCGCGGAGCCTTTGGTGACCTATCATGTGTGCGCGAACAAAAAAGAAACGACCGCCCGTGTCCTGGAGCTGATGCAGGCGGTGGGCGTGCCGACAGAATTTCTGGACCGCTATCCGCATCAATTTTCCGGCGGGCAGAGACAACGCATTGGCATTGCCCGCGCGATTGCCCTGAACCCGGAGCTGATCGTCTGCGACGAGCCGGTGTCCGCGCTGGACGTATCTGTACAAAGCCAGGTGCTGAATCTGCTGAAGGATTTGCAGCAGCAATACAGCCTGACATATCTCTTTATCGGCCATGATCTGTCTGTAATCAATTTTATCGCAGACCGTGTCTGCGTCATGTTCCTCGGAAGTGTCTGTGAGATCGCTTCCAAGGAGGACATCTACGCAAAGCCGATGCATCCTTATACCAGCTTCCTGCTGGACGCAATCCCGCAGGCAGATCCGCACCTTCGCAATGAGCACCGGCAGGTACTTTCCGGAGAGGTTCCAAGCCCTGTCCACCTCCCGGAAGGGTGCTTTTTCCACACCCGCTGTCCGTACGCGACCGACCGCTGCCGCAGGGAAAGACCAGCCCTTCGCGTGGTAAAGGGGCGTCAGGTCGCCTGCCATCGCGCTGGAGAACTCGAGCTCTGATTTCATCGGATACAGCAGACGCCGTCCATCGCGTAGCGATTTCAAGGCGCCACATGAAGGCAAACCCCAATGTGTGTATTCCATTTTTGATATGGTTCACACGGATCATCGTGGTTATACGCTTTATGTTTTTGCCATGCCCCGCAGCAAGTGCGTGGCATGGGTGTGAACAATAACAGTTATACAAAAAGCCTAGAATAAATCAGACGAAATATCTGGATAAACAGAAGCTTCTATGCTAGAATAAAGCGATACATTCGAAGAAACATTTATGCCTGAGCAGAGGAGTTTTCAGAAATGTGCGATATTCTATCTGATCTTCAAGATATGAGATGGCTGGATTGGGCAGTCAGAAAAATATCACCTGGAACACCAGGCTGCTTTTTAAAAGCCTATGAAAAAAATGATGGCAAGAGAGTTTATTATAAGCTTTCAAACTATGACAGCTATCGGGGCGTATTCGGACATGAATGTGTCAACGAATTGATCGTCAGCCGCACAATGGACATTCTCGGAATTTCTCATGTTCCATACCGGTTAATCCACGCCAGAATTACTGTAGATGGGAAAGAAATGGAAACATGGATATCTGCCTCAGACAATTTTCGCCGTGAAAATGAGGAAAAACTCGCGTATGACCTGTTTTACGATCTGCAAAAAGAAGAAACGGAATCCCCTTTAGAATTTGCAATAAGAAATGGATGGGAATTATCGATTTATAAAATGTTTGTAATTGACTATCTGGTTGCTAACCGGGATCGTCATGGGAGCAATTTAGAAGTTCTTCGGAATCAGGAGGATGGAGCAATCCGTCTGGCACCATTGTTTGATCAGGGCATCTCTCTGCTGTTTTCAACATATGGAGATGAAAAACTGATCGAAAACACAGCTGTTATGCGGGAGTTCGCTGTTAACAATTATATTGGTTCCAGGTCTCTGGAATATAATCTGTCTTTGATACCAAAACAGTTCGACTTGAAATTAAATTCTTTAAGAAAATCGGACAGAGGATCTATATTCGGCGGTACAGAAAAAATACTCAGTGAAAATCACAGGAATAAATTGTGGGAAATGATCTGGAAAAGGTGGTGCTACTTTGAAACGGTACACAATAAAAAGGAATCATTGTGACAAAACTGTCGCTATTTTGACATATGATGAAAAGAGCAGAAAATACACGATTGATATTCCTGAAGATATTTCGGAAAAGGAATCTCCGTTTATGTTATCCTTATTTGTAAAAAAGGAAATCCGGCATGTGAGTCCCGATTGGAGTGAGAAATGGGTCCAGAGCAGGGTGATCCCTGCCAGCAGACAAAATATCGGAGAGATTCTTCGGGTAAACGGGATGAACCAGTATGATGAGCATCAACTATTGATAAAAAATGAGGGGCGAAGCTGTCAGGATGAATTTTATATAGAGCGCGTTTAAAAACGCGCTCTTTCACATTCCGGTCTGTGAAACCTTATAACTATTGCGCTCAGGCCCTTTTTCTCATCAAAACAACTGCCCATTCACAACTGTAAATATCTCGCCGTCATATTCAATCGTTCCATTGTAATCGGTATCCAGCACATTTACTGTATACCAAAATCAAACTTCAAAACTTCCACTCATCCCCGTACCCCCGCATCGCTCACTTAGTCCGAGGTAAAGATACAGGATCATTATACAACAAAAAAAGTGCAAATTGTTGGTTTTGACACAACTTGCACTTCTCATGTAATAACTTGCACTTTTTGCATATTTATTTATTGCTTCACCATTCAGTATTTTGCGCAACAAGCCATTTTCCCGGAATCCCCTGGTATCGGAGCCACAAAGGAAATATCCATACCTCTATCTGGATTGCTTTTCCAAAGCAATTCCAATCAATCTGTCAATATGGTCTGCCATAAAAAGAGGGATATTCAGCATATCTCCATCTAACTTTAAATTATCCAGCGAAAGCCGTATACGAAGCTTTACCTTATCTCCAAACTGCTCTTTATATTTTTTCAGGCTTCTCGCTGTTGTGTTCGCTTCTGCCTTCACTTCAATCGGAAAAACATCGTTTTCCCTCTGAATCAGGAAATCCACCTCATACGGCGGATTATTCTGGCTCCAATAACGCGGCACAGCTTCATACTGGGTCACCAGCGTCTGAAGAACATAGTTTTCCGTCAAAGCTCCCTTAAACTCCGTAAAGAGACGATTCCCCTCTGTGAACGCGGAAGGAGAAAGCATCGACAGAGTGCGAAGCAGCCCTACATCCACGAGATAAATCTTAAATGCTGACAGGTCGTCATACGCTGCAACCGGCAGTCCCGGCGCACTGCTCCGATATATTTTGTGTACCAGGCGCGCATCCACCAGCCACTGAAGCGCATCCTCATATTCTCTGGCTCTCGCTCCTTCTTTTACAACTTTATAAATAAATTTCTTATTTTCCCTGGAAAGCTGAGAAGGAATGGATCTCCAGATCATGGATATCTTCGGAAACTCGCTGGTGTTTGGATGCTTTGCAAAATCGCGCTCATATGCACCGACAATGTCGGATAAAGCACGTCGCATGGCATCCACATCCCTGTCTCTGGTCCACATCAGCACCGGTTCCGGCATTCCTCCGGTCACGTAGTACATCTTCAGTTTTTCATACAGAGGATTGACAAAAGGCTCCAAAAGTGGCTCCAGAGTATTGACTGACTCCAGATAATTCACCAGATTTTCATCACCGTTCGCAAGCAAAAATTCTGTAAATGTCATCGGATCCATCTGCATAAAATTCACTTTTCCTACAGGAAACGAAGACGGCTTTGCCAGCGCGATTCCCAGCAGGGAGCCTGCGCACGCGACATGATATTGCGGTGCGTTTTCGCAAAAATACTTCATGGCATTTATTGCCTTAGGGCAATCCTGTATCTCGTCAAAAATGATCAATGTCTTTTCCGGTAAAATTTTTTGCCCGCTGGCCATCATGAGATTCTGTAAAATACGCCCTACATCCTTTGTTGATTCAAAAAACTGTCTGTATTCCTCGTTCTCGTCAAAATTGAAGTATGCGCAATTGTCATAATATCGTCTGCCAAATTCTTTCAAAATCCATGTTTTTCCTACCTGACGGACGCCTTTCAGAATCAACGGCTTTCGATAGGGAGATTTTTTCCATTCGAGCAATTGTTTGATAAGTACCCGTTCCATAACACCCATTCTCCTTTCATGTCACATTTGGCCGCCTGAGAGTCAGAAACTTCTCCAGATTACTGATTTTGACTTTAATATAACCAATTTCAGTGTAAGAATCAAGTGGTATTCACAGAATTTTATATTATTTTGTGATTATAATCACATTTTTATATCTTTTTACGTGTTTCTTTCCGGATAAGTCCAATCGTTATGGTGTTCCTGTCCGAACCTAAACTAATGTCCTTTGGCAGATTGTTCTGACCTCACACACCATTATTGCAACACCATGTGTGTTTGCAGATCTGGATGATACAGGAAAATCCACCGCAGAATGGCTGAAATAACAGGTATGACAGCCGTTAATGGACAACTGGACATTGACATAATTTTCAGTCATACCCCCCTTAAAGTCGTTAATCTCGTCCACCATATAGAGA
>JAJBUL010000019.1 GCA_020860365.1 Clostridiales bacterium
TTTCATACTCGGAAGCAGACCCCGCTTCAGATGAAGACTAGCAAACGGAGAGCGAGACCGAGGAAGTAACCGAGGCAGAAACAGAGACTGAGGAAGTAACGGAAGCGGAAACTGAGACGGAAGAAGAGTCCGAGGATGAGGAAGCTACAGTGATGTCGTACGAAGAATACATCGCGGCGGATATGGATACACTTGTTGTAGTTGAGACCTATGTGCAGGCGAAGCAGTCCTGGTGGGACGATACGGCAACTGTTTACACGCAGGATGAAGATGGCGCATACTTCCTGTATAACATGGAATGCTCGGAGGATGATTACGAGCTGCTTGAGGTTGGCACGAAGATTAAAGTGACCGGCTACAAGTCTGAGTGGTCTGGCGAGGTAGAAATCATTGACGCTACATTTGAAATCGTAGAGGATGGAGATACCTTTGTCGCAGAGGCGTTCGATGTGACAGAGCTTCTTGGCACGGACGAGCTGGAGGATTATCAGAACCAGTATGTATCCTTTACCGGTATGACGGTAGAGGCATCCGAGGACGCGGATGGAAATGAAGCAGCTTTCCTGTATGCGTGGGATGGTTCCGGTGAGGATGGAGACGACCTGTACTTCAACGTTTCCTACAATGGGGAGACTTATACCTTTACGGTAGAGTCTTATCTGTGTGATAATACGACCGACGTATACCAGGCTGTGACAGAGCTTGAAGTTGGCGATGTTATTGATATGGAAGGTTTCCTGTACTGGTATGAGGGTGTGAACCCGCACATCACATCTGTGGCCGCTTCTGAGGCTGAAGCAGAGATGGAATCGGAGACAGACGCTGAGTAAGGGACAGAATTTTCTTACAGAAGAAGAGTGAAACAGAAAAGGGATGCACGTTGCTGCATCCCTTTTTTTCCAGATGATCAATGAGGATAGAGAAAAGATGCTGAAAGGAAAGACAATCATTCTTGGCGTGACTGGAAGCATTGCCGCGTACAAGGCGGCGAATCTGGCGAGCCTTTTGAAAAAACAGCACGCAGATGTGCATGTGATTCTGACGAAAAACGGAGGGCAGTTTATTACTCCGGTCACTTTTGAGACGCTGACTGGCAACAAATGCCTGACTGATACCTTTGACCGGAACTTTTCGTTCAACGTAGAGCATGTGGAGCTGGCCAAACGTGCCGATCTTGTTCTCGTAGCGCCTGCGAGCGCGAATACCCTGGCAAAGCTGGCTTACGGTCTGGCGGACGACATGCTGACTACGACCATCCTGGCTTGTACCTGTCCGAAGCTAATTGCTCCGGCCATGAATACGCGGATGTATCAGAATCCGGTGACGCAGAGAAACCTGCGGACACTGGAAGAGTTCGGCTGGACAGTGATTGAACCTGCGAGTGGCCGTCTGGCCTGCGGCGACGAGGGAAAAGGCAAATTCCCGGATGAGCGTGAGATTGTGGAATATGTCCTGAACGCGATTGCACGCGAAAAAGACATGGAAGGGCAGCGCGTCCTGGTGACTGCGGGTCCTACGATGGAAGCGCTGGATCCGGTTCGCTTCCTGTCAAATCATTCCAGCGGGAAAATGGGCTATGCTCTCGCGCGGGTATGCCGCCAGCGGGGGGCGCAGGTGACCCTGGTTGCGGGTAAAACAAATTTACCGAATCCGGTTGGTGTGGATTGTGTACCAGTGCTTTCCGCGCAGAACATGTATGACGCAGTGACAGGGCGATCGGCCTGCCAGGACGTGATTATCATGGCCGCTGCGGTCGCTGACTACCGTCCGGCGGCCGTTTCCGATCAGAAAATGAAAAAGAGTGATGATGACATGAGCCTTCCGCTTGCGCGGACACAGGATATCCTTGCGGAAATTGGTGTGAAGAAGCCCAGGGGCCAGATTCTCTGCGGGTTTGCGATGGAGACGGAAGATATGGTCACGCACGCGAGAGAAAAGCTTCGCCGGAAGCACCTGGATCTGATCGCGGCAAATAATGTGAAGACAAAGGGCGCGGGATTTGGCACAGACACAAATGTGATCACGTTGATTGATGAGAATCGTGAGACAGAGCTGGAACTGATGAGTAAAGAAGAAGCAGCGAGCCGGATTGTGGACGCAATTCTGGAACTGCAGAAAAAGGCAACTCTGCGATCCTGATGAATCACACAGGAAGGAATGGAGAGACAGCATGAAATGCTACGAAACGGTATGGGAGATTTTTAATCAGTGCCCAAACAACCAGATGCGGGATGTGTTTATCGACGAGGTAGAAACAGGTGATACAGACGAGTTCCTGAAGAACAAATTTAAGGGGAAGGAAATCTCGTGGGAAAAGGCCGTACAGCCGGATGGGACAATTATTTATGATATCATGGCATCCGGAATACGGCAGCGGTATTCGTTTACCGAAATACGATAGAGAAAGAGCTGAGAAACAATCGAAAAAGAATTGTTAAAATTGAATAAAATGCTTGAACTGTTCCCTTTTTTTTAGTAGAATGTAACTATGTGAGCCGTTGCAGTTTTCGGAGCATTTTTCCTGAAACCAGGCGGGCCGTACTACTAAATCATTGGAGGATAAGATTATGAATGTTTACACAACTGACAAGATCCGAAACGTCGTAATTCTCGGACATGGCGGCGCGGGCAAGACCAGCCTTGTGGAAGCCATGGCGTATCTGTCGGGAATCACGAGCAGACTAGGCAGTGTAGCTGACGGGAATACCATCAGCGATTATGATAAAGAGGAGATTAAGAGAAAGTTTTCCATTACGACTTCGATGGTTCCGATCATCTGGGGAGATACAAAGATCAATATTCTGGACACTCCTGGATACTTTGATTTCGCTGGTGAGGCAGTCGAGGCCTGTGCTGCAGCGGATGCGGCAGTGATTGTTGTCAATGGCAAGAGCGGCGTGGAGGTTGGTACGCAGAAAGCGTGGGATCTCTGCGAGAAGTTTAAGCTTCCCCGCTTCTTCTATGTGTCGAATATGGACCTTGATAATGCCAGCTATCGCAAGGTAGTAGAGTCTCTGACTGAGCTGTATGGCAAAAAGATTGCTCCGATTCACGTACCGTTCCGTGAGAATGAGAAGTTTGTCGGCTATGTGAATGTGGTAAAGATGGCGGCCCGGAAGTATGTGAATAAGCAGGAGAAGGTAGAGTGCCCGATTCCGGATTATCTGCAGAGCTATGTCGAGCAATACCGCGAGAACCTGATTGAAGCAGTGGCTGAGACGAGCGAAGAGTTTATGGATCGTTATTTTAATGGCGAGGAGTTCTCGGAGGCTGAGATCGTGGCGGCGCTTCATACAAACGTGGGCGATGGATCGATTGTTCCGGTGACGATGGGGGCGAGTGTCAATCTTCAGGGAATTCTGATTCTTCTGGACGATATTGTGAGCTATATGCCGTCTCCGGAGAAACGCAGATTCGCTGGTGTGAATACAAAGACGAAGGAAGTATTTGAGGCAAACTATGACTTCTCGAAAGCGAAATCCGCTTACGTCTGGAAGACACTGGTGGATCCGTTTATCGGAAAATATTCTTTCATTAAGGTTGCTTCCGGCGTGATCAAGGGAGATGACACTCTTTACAACGATGCAAAAGGGACCGAAGATCGTGTGGGTAAGCTGTACGTGATGGAAGGCAGCAAGCCGGTAGAGGTGAAAGAATTGCACGCTGGTGATATTGGAGCGATCGGTAAGATCGAGGCCGCAACGGGGGATACTCTTTCTACAAAGGCGACCCCGATTTCTTACGGCAAGATTGACACACCGGTTCCGTATACTTACAAGCGGTATGAGCCGAAGGTAAGAGGCGAGGAAGACAAGGTTGCACAGGCGTTGATGAAGATGGCGCAGGAAGATCTGACATTGAAGGTCGTGAACGATGGCGAGAACCGTCAGACGTTGCTGTATGGCCTGGGCGATCAGCATCTGGATATTGTGGTCAGCCGCCTGCTGACGAAATATAAAGTTGATGTAAACCTGGAGAAGCCGAAGGTGGCGTTCCGCGAGACGATCCGCAAGAGCTCAGATGTAGACTCCAAGTATAAGAAACAGTCCGGCGGACATGGCCAGTACGGGCATGTAAAGATGCGTTTTTCACCGCTTGATACGCTGGAGGAGCCGTATGAATTCTCGCAGGAGGTTGTCGGCGGAGCGGTACCGAAGAACTATTTCCCGGCAGTGGAAAAGGGCATTGCAGATTCCTGCCAGAAGGGACCTCTTGCCGGATATCCGGTAGTCGGCGTAAAAGCCGTTCTCTACGATGGTTCCTATCATCCGGTAGACTCCTCTGAGATGGCGTTTAAGACGGCGGCTTCTCAGGCGTTTAAGAAAGGTTTCATGGAGGCGAGCCCGGTACTGCTTGAGCCGATTGCTTCTGTAAAGGTAACCGTGCCGGATAAATTCACCGGTGATGTCATGGGCGACCTGAACAAGAGACGTGGACGTGTACTCGGTATGAATCCGGATCACAGAGGCAATACGATTGTTGAAGCGGATGTGCCGATGTCTGAGCTGTACGGCTATTCGACCCAGCTTCGCTCCATGACAGGTGGCTCCGGGGATTTCACCTATGAATTCGCCCGCTATGAGCAGGCACCGACGGATGTGCAGGAGCGTGAGATTGCGGCAAGGAATGCGGAGGAATGATGCTGCAATCAGTCCTATTCAGGTCAGACTTTTGTATCCTCGTGAGGGTCAAACGAAAACATCTAAGATGAAAGAAATACTCTGGATTTGTATAGAAATGAATCAGAAAAGGCGGCCGATGGCCGCCTTTTCCTGTATCTGATGTGAAGAGCCGGGCAAGGGTTCCTGGGCGAAAGCCGCACCTGGCCCGATCCATAAAATTACCGCCGCAGCGTAATTGCTTTTGCCGGACATTTTTCGGCGCATTTGCCGCAGCCGACACATTTTTCATAATCGATGTGGGCGATGTTATTTTCCACCGTGATGGCGTCGTGTTCGCACTGCTTGACACAGAGCTTACATCCGATACAGCCGGTATCACAGCTTTTTTTCACGGCAGGACCTTTGTCCCTGCTGGAACAGCGCACCGCGTAGGCCGCTTTGTCTGGAATCAGATCGATCAGGTGCTTCGGGCAGGCGGCTACACATTTTCCGCAGGCCTTGCAGAGATTGCGATCAACAACTGCGACTCCGTTTATGACATGAATCGCGTCGAATGGACATGCCTTTTCACATGTGCCAAGCCCCATACAGCCGTAATCACAGGCCCATGGAGAGAGGCCGCTTGCCACAGCCGCTGCGCAGTCGTGGATGCCGACATAATTGCTTGTCTGGCGGGTGTGTTCGCAGGTGCCGAAGCACTTGACAAACGCGGCCATTTTTTCCTGATCGCCCGCGCTCACGCCCATGACCTGGCTGATTTTCTCTGCCACGGGAGCGCCGCCGACCGGGCAGCCGTTTACCGGGGCTTCCCCCTTTACAATCGCTTCGGCCATCGCGTCACAGCCGGCATATCCGCAGCCACCGCAGTTATTACCGGGCAGATACTCGCGTACAGCCATCTGTTTTTCATCTACTTCTACCTTAAATTTCTTGCCGACTGTGATGAGGAGCATCCCCATCACAAAGCCGATCACCGCCACCGCTACCGTGGCGACAAGTACTGGATACATATTCAACCTCCTTATATGTCCTGCATAGGACGTAGGTTATGTTCCGATTTGCGAAGCAAATCGAGAACGAAACTGCGCCATTGCCGCCAGGCAATTATGCATGGCGTGGCTTACCTTGCTGGAATCTTATTCCTTGCCAAATGGGGCAGACACAATTGTAACTGTTCAGTGCCTTCACAGTTACACACATTTTATTATTTCGCTAGCAGGTATTAGACCTGTGCCCTGCTAAAGATTACAGCGACAGGCTGCTAAATCCCATAAACGCGATGGACATCAGGGCAGCAGAGAGCAGGACAACCGGCGCACCCCGGAACGGGGCAGGGATGGCTGATTCGTCGATGCGCTCACGGATTCCTGCCAGCAGAACGATCGCGATGGTGTAGCCGACACCGGTGCCGAAGCCGGCAGTTACACTTTCCAGGAAGTTGTATTCATCCTGCACATTTGTCAGAGCTACGCCGAGTACCGCGCAGTTTGTGGTGATCAACGGCAGATAGATGCCGAGCGCCTGATACAACGGCGGAGCGACTTTTTTCAGAAACATTTCTACAATCTGTACCAGAGTCGCGATGACCAGGATGAACACAATAGTGTTCAGATACGTCAGATCCAGTGGCTTCAGAAGAAACGTATAGAGCAGGTTCGCCACAGCAGAGGCAATCGTAATGACGAAGATAACCGCCGCGCCTAAGCTAGCTGAAGTCTTGATCTGCTTTGACACACCAAGGAATGAGCAGATGCCCAGAAACTGGCTCAGAACGACATTGTTGACCAGGGCAGTCGTGATAATAATTAACATCAGGGATGAATTCATGCTTTCGTCGCCTCCTTATCTGCACTGCCGGTCTCATGGCTGACGGAACAGGTCGCACAGCAACCGTCACAGCCTTCGACCTTTTTATTCGCTTCTGTGTGGATATGTACACCATTCATGACTGCAATGATGAACGCGATCACGAGAAATGCGCCCGGTGCTTTTACAAAAATGGCGATCGGCGGAACCGAGTCCGGAAGGATGGTAAAGCCAAACGCAGTTCCCGCGCCGACCAGCTCACGTACAAGGCCGATCACCGTCAGGGCGATGGTGAAACCTAAGCCCATGCCGATACCGTCAAAGGCGGCGAGATCCGGGGTATGCTTATTTGCGTAAGCTTCCGCACGGCCAAGAATGATGCAGTTTACCACGATCAGCGGGATGTAGATACCCAGTGAATCATAGAGCCCGGGCGTATAAGCCTGCATCAGCAGATCTACAATGGTTACGAGAGAGGCAGTGATTACGATGTAAGCCGGCAGACGCACTTCATCCGGGATAACATTGCGCAGCGCCGAGATTATCATATTTGAAAAGATAAGTACGATCATGGAAGAGACACCCATGCCGAGGCCATTGATCGCAGATGTGGTTACCGCGAGGGTAGGGCACATACCGAGCATCAGTACCAGGGAAGGATTCTCTTTTACCACGCCGTTATAGATTCGTTCCATGTATTGATTCATATAAAAACCTCCTTAATATGTCCTGCATCGCCCTTTGATGCAGGACGCAGGCCGCGCCATTGCCGCAGGCAATTGTGCATGGCGTGGCTCACCCAATGTATTCCGCGAAAAACGCGAGCGCAGTGTTGACTGCGTTGACAACAGCGCCGGATGAAGTAGATGCACCAGATACTGTGTCAATCTCATTTTCTTCCGTGGAAGAGCCGGACTTGTTCAGGATAAACGCATCGGTATTGACACCCTCGAACTGGCTCTTAAACGCGTCTTCGTCTACACGCATACCCATGCCGGCAGTCTCATTCAGGGTTGTAAAGGCGATTTTAATGACAGTACCGTCCGTGGTAAGACCGACAGAAAGGGTGATGTCTCCCTCGAACCCATCGCCGCTGGTGACACTGATCACATAGCCAACGATTTCATTGCTGTCGTCATAGCCAACCAGTACATCGTTGATGTAGGTTTTTCCGAAAGAGGAGGAGTCATAGGCTTCACCTGCAAGTGCTTCCACCGCCGCATCCAGATCGGAGTCATACTGGAAAGAGGCTGCATCGGGGCATACTTCCAGGTAGGATTCCTGATTGGCCGCGATTTCCTGCTCCTCAATTTTCGTTTTCGTCATCGCGTATACGCCACTTAAGAGGAGACCGGCGATCAGAGTGATGACCGTCAGGTTTATGGCAGATTTCGGGAATTCACGCTCCTGGTACTCGCCGTCCTTGTAGCCCAGTGGCTTCGGGATCGGCAGCTTATCGATGAACGGAACAAACATGTTGGAGATAATGATGGCATAACTAAAGGAGTCTGCGGACGAACCATACACGCGGAACAGTCCGGCCAATAAACCGATGATTGCTCCATAAAGGATGTGCCCACGAGAGGTCACCGGACTGGTGACTGGGTCGGTCGCCATGAAGAATGCGCCCATCAGCAGGCCGCCGCCGCAGATCTGGGCAATCAGATAAGCAGGAGTGAAACCGCCTTCCCCTAAAAGTCCCATAAACAGAGTAAAGACCGCAATACAGGAAACCGGGATCTCCAGTGTGATACCGCCGGCAGCCCACAGATATAATCCGCCGATCAGCAGAGCCACCGCGGAGCTCCCGATGACGCCATTGGTAGAGCCCAGGTACAGTTTCGCGACATTGATTGTGTCACCTGCGCTTAATGCCGCAAGCGGAGTCGCGGAGCTGACACCGTCGACGCTGTAATTGGTCATGGCTGTTCCGAAGGAAATCAGAAGGAAGCAGCGGGCTGTAAGCGCCGGGTTCAGGAAGTTCTTGCCAAGTCCACCAAAGAAGCATTTTACGACAAGGATGGCAAAGATGCTTCCCAGAATCGGCAAATACAGAGGCGCTTCCGGCGGAAGTGTAAGCGCCAGCAGCAGTCCGGTTACCACCGCACTGCAGTCTTTTACAGTATTCGGTCTTTTGGCAATCCGGTCAAAAAGATATTCGCAAAGGACGGCGGAGCCGACTGCGAGCAGAATGACCAGCAGCGCGTGAAGTCCGTAATGAACCACGCCGACAACCGTTACAGGCATCAGAGCCAGGACAACATCAAGCATGACCTGTCCGGTCGTCAGTCTGCTCCGGATATGAGGGCTGGAGGAAATATTTAATAACTTATTATCATTCATGTCTCATCCCTCACTTTCTTTTCGCAGCCATAATCTCAGATTTGGTCTGCTTGAACAACTGCATCAGAGGCCGTTTTGCCGGGCAGACCCAGGTGCAGGAACCACAGTTAATGCAGTCGAGGCCATACAGGCGATGTTCATACTGCTCGTAATCTTTCCTCTGTGCAGCGTCTGCCATCATCTGCGGAATCAGATGGATCGGACATACGCGGGAACAACGCCCACAGCGGATGCAGGCGGTCATTTGCGCGTCCGCGAGCGCAACCTCATCCTCCGCGAGCAGCGTCAGTGCGTTGCTTGCCTTTGTGATCGGAGCCAGGAGAGAAGGCATGGCGATTCCCATCATCGGTCCGCCGCTCAGGGCTTTTTTCAGAGTGACGCCACTTTTTAAACCGCCGGCGGCTTCCATGAGTTCTTCGAAGGAAGTGCCGATTGGGACACGGAATGTACCCGGTTTTGCAACCGCGTCGCCGGACACGGTAAAGTAGCGCTGCATCAGCGGTTCTGAGTAATAAACCGCACGGTAGATTGCATGCAGGGAAGCGACATTGCAGACAATGCATCCCACATCTGCAGGAAGCATACCAACCTTCAGGTCACGCCCGCTGACAACAGAGATCAGGTTGCGCTCGCCGCCCTCTGGATATTTGGTCTGGACAGGCTGCACCATGACGCCTTTTTCACCGGCACAGACCGCTTCCATGGCTTTGATCGCTTCTGGCTTATTGTCCTCGATCGCGATCACGCCCATAGCGTCAGGGAAGAGCTGCAATACCAGACGAAGTCCGTCGAGAATGCCGCGGCTCTGGTCCTGCATCAGGCGGTCGTCGCAGGTGATATACGGCTCACACTCGGAACCATTCGCAATGATATAATCAATCGAATCCGGGTTTTTGGATGTCAGCTTCACATGCGTTGGAAAACCGGCGCCGCCCATGCCAACAATCCCGGCCTTCTGGATTGCGTCCAAAATATCCTTATTAGAAAAGGTACCGGCTTTATGCTTTTTCCCAACGCCATCTGCGAGCGTATATGCGCCGTCATTTTCTATGACGATGCACATTGCTTTTGCTCCAGATGCCGTGGGGCGTTCTTCGATGGCTTTCACCTTGCCGGAGCACGAACTGACAATATTGGCAGAGACGAATCCATCTGCCTCTGCGATAATCTGGCCTGCTTTTACAAGATCGCCTTTGGCTACCACTGGTTTTGCCGGTTTGCCTATGTGCTGATTCACAGGGAAAACAAGGTCTCCTTTCGGGAGATACGGTTTTACCGGTTCACCCAGAGAAAGCTCCTTATATTCCTCGGGATGGATGCCACCCCGGAATGTTTTTATCTTCATATGAGAAACCTCCATTCATATGGTAAGGGGTGGTTATTGGGCGTCATCTGTTTCCGACTGTTCCATTTCCTCTTCATCAGTCGTTCCCGCCAGGAAAATAGAAGTCGGTCCGTCAGCGCCACCAATAATGACAAGATCCGAGCTGCCGATCTGCGCCTGTGCAATGCAGTCGGCCACCGCCGCCTTAAATGCTTCAGAGGTAATGGTAGCGCCGGAAACGCCATCCACATCTGTCGACTGTGCGGTCAGAATCTGTCCACTGATTTCCGGTCCAATGAGTGCTCCGATATCCGCTGATTCACCGGAAAGGTCATATCCGATCGCTGTAATGCTGTCGTCATCGAAGGATACGGTAACCACGACATCGCTGCTGATGCCTTCCGCGGAAGCGGAATAGATACCCGCCGAATAGAGAGAGGTAAGAGATGCCTCCTCTGACGAATCAAGGGTCTCCTCATCCGCTGCAGATTCTGTTGTGGCAGTATCTTCCGATTCTGATTCCTCTTCGTCAGCGTCCGTTTCAACTTCAGCGTCTTTTTCACTTTCAACAGCATCGATTTCAGCTTCTGCAGATCCTGAACCCTCTGCCTGCGCAATACAGTCTGCCAGTGCAGCCTTGAAAGCGTCAGAAGTGACGGTGGCACCAGAGACGCCGTCTACATCCGCGGATTGAGCGGCCAGAATCTGTCCGCTGATTTCCGGCCCGATATCCGCGCCAATCCCGGCAGTCTCTCCGGAAACATCATAGCCAATGGAGAGGATACTGTTCTCATCTACGATGATGGTAACCGTCACGTCACTGTTGATGCCTGCCGCAGAAGCAGTGTAAACCCCGGCAAAGAAGCGGGAGCCGTCTGTCGCGGCCTCGGTTTCTTCCTCGGTAACCGCTTCAGTCATTTCTTCGGTTTCGGCTTCGGTAACCGCTTCGGTCATTTCTTCGGTTTCTTCCTCGGTAACTGCTTCAGTAGATTCTTCTGTTATGGTTTCAGTCTCGGCTTCTTCGGTCTCGTTATCTTCACTGTTCACCTTCGCCTGTGCAATACAGTCTGCAACGGCTTCTTTGACCGCTGTGGAGGTGACGGTAGCTCCTGATACGCCATCGACATCTGCGGACTGTGCTTCCAGAATCTGGTTGCTGATCTCCTCACCGATGTCCGCGCCGATCCCGTCGGTCTCGCCTTCCAGCCATGTGCCAACCGCTACAATATTGTACTCGTCAAAAGTCACATTGACGGTAATTTCACTTTCCAGTCCCTGTGCAGTAGCTGTGTAGGTGCCAGGAACAAAAGGTGCATCCGCGGCCGCAGCGAGTGCAGTGTCACTGTCGTCTGACACATGGTTTTCCGCCTCTGCTTCTGACTCGGTTTCCGCTTCCATTTCGGTTTCCGCCTCCTCAGCTACAAATCCGGCCTGCTCCATACAGTCTGCAACTGCAGCTTTAAAAGCGTCAGAGGTAATCGT
>JAJBUL010000293.1:0-8369 GCA_020860365.1 Clostridiales bacterium
AGAGAAAAGGCTCTGGGTTCTTGGCGTGCTTTTAAAACGGCTGTGAATAGTAACGGGTTTTATACAAGTGCCACCGTCTCACGGCAGATTGCGAGTTCTTCGTTCGTCGGGATAACCGCAACTTTGACTTTGGAGTCGGCGGTGGAGATGACATTGTCTTCGCCGCGCTGTTTGTTGGCTTCCTCATCGAGGGTGATGCCAAGGTAGCCGAGATAGCCGAGCACTTTCTTGCGGACGATTGGCGCATTCTCGCCGATGCCTGCGGTAAAGGCGATTGCATCCACGCCGTTCATGGCTGCGACATAGGAGCCTATGTATTTCGCTACGCGGTAGCTGAATACCTCAATCGCATTCTCTGCTTTTTTATTGCCGGAATTCATTCCCTCCTCGAGGTCGCGGAAGTCGCTGGAGAGTCCGCCGGAGATTCCGTATACGCCAGACTTTTTGTTCAGGACATTCATAATACCCGCAATGTCCAGATTCTCCTTCTTCGCGATGAACTCCATAATCGCCGGATCGATATCGCCGGAACGGGTGCCCATCACCAGGCCTTCAAGCGGAGTAAGACCCATGGAAGTGTCGACACACTTGCCATTGACAACCGCAGAAATAGATGCGCCGTTGCCCAGATGTGCGACGATGATTTTGCTGTCCGCAAGGTCAAGACCAAGGAACTCTGCGGCATGTTTGGAAACAAAGCTGTGGCTGGTTCCGTGGAAGCCATATCTTCTCACCTTGTATTTCTCATAGTATTCATATGGAAGTCCGTACAGATAAGCCTTCTCCGGCATCGTCTGATGGAAAGCGGTATCAAAGACTGCGACCATCGGTACGCCCGGCATCAGTTCCTTGCAGGCATTGATCCCGATCAGGTTCGCCGGGTTGTGCAGCGGCGCAAGGTCATTGCACTCTTCTACCGCGGCGATCACTTCATCCGTGATCACTACAGAGCTGGCAAACTTCTCACCACCATGTACGACTCTGTGTCCCACCGCATTTACTTCTGACAGGCTGGCGATCGCGCCGGTCTTTTCATTTACCAGGGCATCCAGTACCATCTGAATCGCCTCTTTGTGTGTGGGCATCGCAGCTTCTGTGATTTCTTTCTCGCCGCCCGCCTTCTGGTAGGTCAATCTGCCGTCAATACCAATTCTCTCGCAAAGTCCCTTCGCGAGTACCTGCTCCGTATCTGAATTGATCAGCTGATACTTCAGAGAAGAGCTTCCGCAGTTAATTACCAGTACATTCATTTTAATATCCTCCGGTATTTTAATATAGTAGCAAACGACTTCCTGCCGCTTACCTTTCCTCCTGTGTCAGAGCGGGAGGAAAGCCGATGAAATCCATCGACATTTTGCATTAATTATAATCCAAATTTTGACTGTACACAAGTCAAAAATACGATTATACAGGAAAAAAACAGGACACCCCTGGCCAAAACCCGGAATCTCCTGCTCTTTCTTACTATTCTATAGTGAACAACAAAATTCTTTTATTATTCACTATAAAAGATGCACACGTACACATAAGGAATCGCTGCCTCAGCAGCCGAGCAGCCAGTTATACAACTCCTCGTATTTTCTTGCGGAACTGTTCCACGAGAAATCCATCGCCATGCCGCGGTCGATCATCTTATTCCACTCACGTTTCTTATCATGATAGAGCGCCATCGCGCGCTGCACCGTAAAGTACATCTCATGTGCGTTATAATTCGCGAAGCTGAATCCGGTGCCCGTGCTCTCGTACTCATTGTATGGCTGCACGGTGTCCTTCAGACCGCCCGTCTCACGCACGATCGGAACCGTACCATAGCGAAGACTGATGATCTGTGACAATCCGCACGGCTCAAACAGTGACGGCATCAGGAATGCATCACAGGCCGCATAGATCTTATGGGAGAGCTGCTCCGAATAGAAGATATTCGCGGACACCTTGCCCTGATACTTCCACGCGAAATGGCGGAACATATTCTCATATCGCTCTTCACCGGTACCCAGCACCACGATCTGAAGATTGTTCTGGCACATCTCATCCATCATATGCTCAATCAGATCAAATCCCTTCTGATCTGTCAGGCGAGAAACAATGCCGATCATAAATGCGGAGTCATTCTGCTCCAGACCAAGCTCCCGCTGCAGCGCACGTTTATTCTTGATCTTCTCTTTGCGGAACGTACGCGCGTTGTAATGGAAGTCAATCAGCGGATCGGTCTCCGGATTCCAGACGTCATAATCAATTCCATTTACAATTCCGCGAAGATCGTTCGAGCGCGCCCGCATCAAACCATCCAGACGCTCACCGTAAAACGGCATCTTAATCTCTTCCGCATAAGTTTCGCTCACTGTCGTAATCGCGTCCGCATAGACAATTCCGCCTTTCAGATAATTGGCGTCTCCATATGCTTCGAGCTTATCCGGTGTGAAATAATAAGCTGGCAATCCCGTAATATCACGTACTGTCTTTACATCCCAGACTCCCTGGAACTTTAAATTATGAATCGTAATAACGGATTTCATCCCCTGATAAAAATCTCCATCCTGAAATCTGTCCTTCAGCATTACAGGGATCAAGCCCGTCTGCCAGTCGTGGCAGTGTACCACATCCGGCCGGAATCCAATCGATGGCAGTGCAGAAAGCGCCGCCTTTGAGAAGAACGCAAACTTCTCAATATCCTGGTAAATATTCCCATACGGCTTTGGTCCGGAAAAATAGTATTCATTATCAATAAAGTAAAAATGAATACCATCCAGCTCCATATGCAGGATACCTACATACTGAGATCTCCATGCCAGATTCATGTAAAAGTGCGTGACATACTCCAGCTTATTCTTCCACTCTTCTGCCATGCACTGATACTTCGGAAGGATCACGCGACAGTCAAACTCTTCTTTATTAAAACACTTGGGAAGAGATCCTGCCACATCAGCAAGCCCGCCTGTCTTAATAAAAGGAGTCGCCTCTGATGTGACAAATAAAATATTTTTCATAGTTGCCCCTCCAACCACATTATTTATTCTTTACAGAAGCAAACATCAGCTATTCTCAACCAGCTTCTTAAGATCATCGATGGAAATGTTCTTATCCTTTATGATCTTGAGAACTTCTTTGGTCTTCGCTTCTTCTTCTGCCTTCTTCTGTGCCGACTCAAGTTCTTCCAGTTCAGCCTGAAGCCCTTCTTTTTCATCGGTCAAAGCTGCAATCTTATTTGCGTAGCCTGTGATCTTCTCATCAATCATTTCAATCTTTGCAGTGATGATTTCTTTTTTGCTTCTTCTTTCGCGCGCCATTTATACGCCCTCCTTAATTATATTTTAGCAAATAAAATTATAGGGCAAAACATGGAAATTGTAAAGAGTGAATACCTTTTTTTCCAGATTTTCTTGTATTTTCTGTATGCCTGTTTTCCAAATATTATAATTGTTTTTTTATAAAAAACAAAAAACGAATGTGGTTGGGGTATAACCTGTAGCTCTCAATCATTTTTCATTCTGCAGCAAACGAAATGTTCAGCGCTTCCGAAATCGTATAGCTTAAATATTTCACTGTCTCATCAATATCCTTCGGCGTTACAAACATGGTATTCAGATATGGCGAAATCAGTTCATGGATCATCTCCTGTTTTTCGGCGTGACTGAGTGTTCCAAGTGTTCCTCCGAGCATCTGCATCTGCTCTGAGCGGTCCATCTCGGCGATCAGCTCCTCCATTGTGTCATTCACGATGGTCGCCGCGTCCACGACTGTCGGTACGCCGATTGCGATAACAGGGATTCCGAGCGTCTCCTCATTAATCGCGTCACGGTGGTTGCCAACGCCGGACCCCGGATTGATGCCGGTATCGGTAATCTGAATGGTACGGTTCAGACGCTTGGTACTGCGCGCGGCGAGCGCATCAATGGCGATCACCAGTCCTGGTTTTGTCTCTTCGGCGACCCCACGGATGATTTCCAGTGTCTCCATGCCCGTCTGCGCCATAACGCCAGGCACAATGGCACTGATTTCACCAGCGGTCTCCATTCCTTTGGGCATCTGCCCGTACTCTTTTATCATATGCCGTGTGATGCGAAGGTTATTCACCACATCCGGTCCGAGCGCGTCCGGCGTCACCTCCCGGTTGCCCAGCCCGACCACCAGCACGGAACCCTTCCTTCCATTCATCAGATGATCCAGGTGTTTCGCCAGCACTTCCGATATTTCTCTGTGATAGTCCTCATCCGGCGCTGACATATTGGGCGCTTCAATCGTAATATAGGTTCCAACCGGCTTTCCCATTGCTTTCGCTCCGTTCTCTGTTTCGATTGTCACGGTCGTCGTATAGATTTCCCGCGCTTCATCCACATCTTCTTTTACCTTCACGCCGCGGATCCGTTCGTCGGTGTCATTCATTTGCTTTGCGCATTCGCCAAACGCCGCGCGGTCCGCCGCTGAGCGCAGATGAGGGGGCGTCGCCAGATCCTCATAGCTCTCCCGCGCCTCCAGTGCCAGATCGGTCCGTATCTGAAATTTTCCCAGCATAATCGTTCTCTCCTTTGTAATTAGTAAACGACGTAGGTCGTTTTATTTTGTCATTCACTATAAGCTGAGATTAGTTTGCCGAAAATTCTTCATAATATGTAAAATAGAATCCCGCTTTGCGGGATTCTCGCGCTGCCGCCGTTCCATTTATGCTTACTCTTCCGTTTCTTTTTTTCCTACTCTGTGAGACCCGCTGAATGCTTGCGAATCTCCTTATTCATTTCCTTTACTTCATCTATTGTCTGACACTTATCTGTAGCTGTAGTGATCAGCCACGCAATAAACTGCATCTGCTTATCCGTCATAACTTCTTTCACCATATCCTTTCCCCCATTCCGAGATTCATTAATTATCTGTAGTTCCCTACTGCTTTTATTAGCACATATCCCACGCGGCAATCTTGAGAATGTTAAAAGCCAGTGTTTTCAAGGACTTTTAACATATTGATGAAAAAATAATAGTTAATTTATTAGACGTGTGCTAATAAAACAAAAAGTATTGGTACATCCTATTACTTTGAGGCAATAAATTTCTAAAAGCCAGTAAAATCAAGACCATTTGATGGTGCTACTGGTTGTGCTAATAAATGCACTAGGGAAGTCAAGATTATCTGTATCTACACTATAACTATATTACATTTCTGACAATATTTCAATAGCATAATCGAGCAGGAGGCAGCCTTCTGGCTCCTACTCGCCGCGCGGGCCGGATGCGACACAAGTCGCAAAGCACCTTACCCGGCCCTGCGCATAACAAAAAAACGCCTTGAGAAATATTTCACTCAAGACGTTTTTTTACTATTTTACAGATTTGTATATCCCATCAGATACTGATCTACTTCCTTCGCTGCCTCGCGGCCCTCGCGGATCGCCCACACAACCAGAGACTGGCCGCGGTGCATATCGCCCGCCGTGAAGACCTTCGGCACGCTGGATGCGTATTTGCCCGGGGCGGTCGCTACGTTTGTACGCGGGTTCAGATCGACCTTAAAGGCGTCGGTGACATATTTCTGCGCCCCTAAGAAGCCCGCCGCGATCAGCACCAGATCCGCTTTCACGGTCTTTTCACTGCCCTCAATCGGCACCATCATCATGCGCCCAGTCTTTTCATCCTTTTTGCTCTCCAGGCTGACAAGCACGGCTTTCGCAAGCTCGCCTTTTTTATTCATGATAAATTCTTTCACTGTCGTCGTGTAGATCCGCGGATCATGACCATATACGGCAATCGCCTCCTGCTGGCCGTAATCGGTCTTGCAGACGCGCGGCCATACCGGCCACGGGTTGTTCGCTGCACGGGTATCCGGCAGCTTCGGCATCATTTCCAGCTGTGTCACAGACGCTGCGCCTAAACGAATCGAAGTGCCGACACAGTCGTTCCCGGTATCGCCGCCGCCGATGACGATCACGTGCTTGCCCTTTGCCGAAATATATTTTTTATCGGCAAAATTGGAATCCAGCAGGCTCTTTGTCGTCGCTTTGAGGAAATCGACCGCGAAGTAAATCCCTTTTGCCTCACGCCCCGGCGCACTGATATCACGCGGATTGGACGCGCCGCAGCAGAGAACAATCGCGTCATATTTTTTCTGCAATTCCTCCGCACTGACATTTTCCCCGACGTTTGCGTTGGTCACAAAGGTAATCCCCTCTGCTTCCATCAGGGCAATCCGGCGGTCGATGACAGACTTATCCAGCTTCATATTCGGGATGCCGTAGCGCAGCAGGCCGCCGATCCGGTCATTGCGCTCATAACCTGTTACCAGATGCCCGCGCTTGTTCAGCTGCATTGCCGTCGCCAGCCCGGACGGACCGCTGCCGATAACCGCCACCTTCTTTCCGGTGCGTACTTCCGGCGGGTTCGGCTTTACAAGGCCGGTTGCGAACGCATTCTCAATGATCGCGCGCTCGTTTGCCTTTGAGGCCACCGGTTCGGTATCGAGATTGCAGGTACAGGCCGCCTCACAGAGCGCCGGACATACCCGGGATGTAAACTCCGGGAAACAGTTGGTCTTGGTCAGACGGTCATACGCCTCCTCCCAGCTGCCGTGATACACCAGGTCGTTCCATTCCGGCACGAGGTTGTTCAGCGGACAGCCGGAAGCCATACCGCCAATCATCATGCCCGCCTGGCAGAACGGTACGCCGCACGCCATGCATCGCGCCCCCTGCTGCCTCTGCTTTTCCAGCGGCAGCGGGGTGTGAAATTCATTAAAATTCAGAATGCGCTCCTTTGGCGCGGTTTCTGTGTCATTTTCCCTTTTATACTCCATAAATCCAGTTGGTTTTCCCACGGTTCGCGCCCCCTTTACTCATCCTGTCCTTCTGTGATGGCGTAGAAAGCCTCAATCTGCGCCTGTTCGCTGCTTAAGCCCTTCTCCTCCATCTGCACAATCGCCATCTGCATCTGCTTGAACTCATGCGGGATGATCTTTTTGAATTTCGGAAGATAGGTGCCGAAATCATCGAGAATCTGCTTACCCTTCTTTGAGTTCGTGTATTTCACATGGTCATTGATGATCTCCTTGAGTTCCTGCACATCGTATCTGGACGTGATCAGCTCGATGGATACCATGTTTTTATTGACCTTCGTGTAAAGATCATTGTTCTCATCCAGTACATAGGCGATGCCGCCGCTCATACCAGCTGCAAAGTTCTTGCCCACGCTGCCAAGGATCACTGCCCGGCCGCCGGTCATGTACTCACAGCCGTGGTCGCCCACGCCTTCGACAACTGTAACCGCACCGGAGTTACGCACGCAGAAACGCTCGCCCGCAACGCCGTTGATGTAAGCGCTGCCACTGGTCGCCCCGTAGAGCGCCACGTTTCCGATGATGATATTCTCATCCTCCTTGAACGGTACGCCCGCCGGCGGATAGACGATCAGCTTACCACCGGAAAGTCCTTTTCCAAAGTAGTCGTTGCTGTCGCCGACCAGTTCAAGGGTCAGGCCCTTCGGGATAAACGCGCCGAAGCTCTGTCCGCCCGCGCCGTGGCATTTGATGGTATAAGTGTCCTCATCGAGGCCCTCCGGATACCGGCGGGTAATCTCAGAACCGAAAATCGTACCGAACGCGCGATCCACATTAGAGACATCCAGCTCCACGCTCCGCTTCTGCCCCTGCTCCAGCGCACTGCCGAGCTTCGCCATCAGTACCGTCTCATCCTTGGTCTGATTCAGCTTAAAGTCAAAGACCTGTTCCGGATCAAAGGTCACCTTCTGTCCGCCGCCCGCATAGGGGTTATTCAGGATATTACTCAGGTCAATGCGGTCTGCGCGCGGATTTGTGCAGTTATCCATTTTCTTGAGCAGGTCGCTTCTGCCGACCATCTCATCGATGGTACGGAAGCCCAGCTTCGCCATATATTCCCGCAGATCCTGCGCGATAAAGCGCATAAAATTCACAACATATTCCGGCTTGCCGCGGAAACGCTTGCGCAGCTCCGGATTCTGCGTCGCCACACCGACCGGGCAGGTATCCAGGTTGCAGACACGCATCATCACACAGCCCATCGATACCAGCGGTCCAGTCGCGAAGCCAAATTCTTCCGCGCCAAGCAGAATCGCCATCGCCACATCGCGGCCGCTCATCAGCTTACCGTCTGTCTCAATACGCACTTTATTTCTCAAACCGTTCATCAGCAGTGTCTGGTGGGTCTCCGCCAGACCCAGCTCCCATGGAAGTCCCGCGTGATGGATGGAGCTGCGCGGCGCCGCACCGGTACCTCCGTCATAGCCGGAGATCAGGATGACCTGTGCACCCGCCTTTGCCACGCCGGCCGCGACCGTACCAACACCAGCCTCTGAAACCAGCTTCACGGAAATATCCGCCTGGTTGTTGGCATTTTTCAGATCGTAGATCA
>JAJBUL010000293.1:8379-11514 GCA_020860365.1 Clostridiales bacterium
CCAGATCCTCAATCGAATAAATGTCCTGGTGAGGCGGCGGAGAAATCAGGCTGACGCCCGGTGTTGAATGGCTGGTCTTAGCAATCCACGGATAGACCTTTTTGCCTGGAAGATGACCGCCTTCACCCGGCTTCGCGCCCTGTGCCATCTTGATCTGGATTTCCTTCGCGCTGACCAGATAGCGGCTCGTCACACCAAAACGGCCGGATGCGACCTGCTTGATCGCCGAGCAGCGGTTCTTTCCATCCGGTCCGATCACCAGACGATCCAGACTTTCGCCGCCCTCACCGGTATTGGACTTGCCGTGGAGCATATTCATGGCAATCGCCAGTGTCTCATGCGCCTCCTGTGAAATCGAGCCGTAAGACATCGCGCCGGTCTTAAAGCGGGTTACAATCGAATCAACACTCTCGACCTCATCAATCGGTACCCCTTTCTCCGGATAGATGAAATCCATCGTATTGCGGATGCAGCCGGATTCTTCCTGGTTGACCAGATCGGTAAATTCCTTGAACATCTGATAATTGCCGGTACGGGTTGACTCCTGCAGCAAATGGATGGTGCACGGATTGTAGCGGTGATGTTCCCCGCCGCTTCTCGATTTGTGCCAGCCCATGCTGTCCAGTGTCAGGTCTTCCTTCAGTCCTAACGGGTCAAACGCCTTTGAATGACGGTAATCAATGTCATCCTCAATATCCTTCAGCGTAATGCCGCCGATGCGGCTCACGGTATTGGTAAAGTATTTGTCGATCACTTCCTCGCTGATACCAATCGCCTCAAAAATCTGCGAGCCCTGATAGGACTGAATGGTCGAAATTCCCATCTTGGAAGCAATCTTTACAATGCCGTTGATAATCGCGTTCGTATAATCTTCCACTGCCGCGTAATAGTCTTTTTCCAGCATATTGGTGTCAATCAGCTGGTGAATCGTGTCCAGAGCCAGGTATGGGTTGATCGCACTCGCGCCATAGCCGAGCAGTGTCGCGAAGTGATGTACTTCTCTGGGCTCGCCGGTCTCCAGAATCACAGCGATCGAGGTCTTGCGCTTGGTGCTGACCAGGTAACGGTTCACTGCAGAAGTCGCCAGCAGCGATGGAATCGGTACGCGGAACTCATCTACGCCTTTATCGCTCAGCACCAGGATATTCGCTCCATCACGGAACGCCCGGTCTACTTCCAGGTAGAGATGGTCGATCGCCTTCTCCAGTCCGGTATTCTTATAATAGGTAATCGAGACGACCGCCACCTTAAAGCCGGGGACTTTCATATTTTTGATCTTCATCATGTCCGTATTGGACAGAATCGGATTCTGAATCTGCAGCACCTGGCAGTTCTCCGGATGCTCCTCCAGCAGGTTGCCCTCTACGCCGACGTAAACCGTCTTGGACGTCACAACCTTCTCACGGATCGCGTCGATTGGCGGGTTCGTCACCTGCGCGAACAGCTGCTTAAAGTAATTAAACAACGGCTGGTGTTTGCTTGAAAGCACCGCCAGCGGCGTATCAATACCCATGGCACTGATACCCTCGCCGCCTGTCTCAGCCATGTTTTTGATCGAAGTGCGGTACTCCTCATAGCTGTAGCCAAAGGCTTTCATCAGGCGCATCCGCATCTCGTCGGAATACGTCTCCACTTTTTTGTTCGGTATCTTCAGATCCTTCAATGCCACCAGATAACGATCCAGCCATTCTCCATATGGCTGCCGGTCCGCGTAGCGGCTCTTTAACTCCTCATCGTCCACAAGACGGCCTTCCACCATATCGACCAGCAACATCTTACCTGGATGCAGGCGCTCCTTCTGCACAATCTTTTCCGGCGGAATATCCAGTACGCCAACCTCAGAAGAAAGAATCACATAGCCGTCCGACGTCACGTAATAGCGGGACGGGCGCAGACCGTTGCGGTCAAGCACAGCACCCATGATATCGCCATCGGAAAACAGGATTGACGCCGGGCCGTCCCACGGCTCCATCATCGTCGCATAATAATGGTAGAAGTCCTTCTTTTTCTGGGACATCACCGCATTGTTCGCCCACGGCTCCGGAATGGTGATCATGACGGCCAGCGGCAGATCCATGCCATTCATGGTCAGGAACTCCAGCGTATTGTCCAGCATCGCGGAGTCGGAGCCTTCCGCATTGATCACCGGCAGCACCTTGTGCATATCCTCTTCCATATATTTGGAGGACATGGTCTCCTCACGCGCGAGCATCTTATCCGCATTGCCGCGGATGGTATTGATCTCGCCGTTATGTACCATCAGGCGGTACGGGTGCGCGCGCTCCCAGCTCGGATTCGTATTCGTACTGAAACGGGAATGTACGATCGCCAGTGCGGACTCGTAATCCTCGCTCTGTAAGTCCTTAAAGAAGGTACGCAGCTGTCCTACCAGGAACATGCCCTTGTAAATGATGGTCCGGCTTGAGAACGACACTACATAAGTCGTCTCGTTGGACTGTTCAAAAATCCGGCGGACAATATAGAGTCTGCGGTCAAAATCGAGTCCCTTATTGACATCCTTCGGCCGCTCTACAAAGCCCTGCTCGATGTAAGGCATCTTTTCCAGTGCCTTATGTCCGAGCACCTCCGGCACAGTCGGCACTTTTCTCCAGCCGAGGAATTTTAATCCTTCTTTCTTAACAATACTCTCGAACATCTTCTTCGCCTGATTGCGCTGAAGATCGTCCTGCGGGAAGAAAAACATACCAATGCCGTAGTCTCTCTCACCACCTAAAAAAATGCCAAGGTCGGAACAAGCTCTGGAGAAGAATTTATGCGAAATCTGAAGCATAATTCCTACGCCATCCCCTGTTTTTCCCTCGGCATCTTTGCCTGCTCTGTGTTCAAGATTTTCTACAATACTAAGCGCGTCCGCCACTGTCTGATGGGTCTTAATCCCCTTGATATTCACGATCGCCCCGATCCCGCAGTTATCATGTTCAAACTCGGGCCGGTACAATCCGGGTTCCCTACAGACAGATTCAGAATATACTCTGGAATCCATCCGAAATCCCTCCTCAATCTTCCTCCTCGTATTTTGTAAGGCTCTCAAAATGCGAATCACCCCGCCAACCGCAAATCGCAAGTTGCAAATCGCGTCGGCCTAGCAGACTATGCTGCAGATGTTCCGCATTT
>JAJBUL010000245.1 GCA_020860365.1 Clostridiales bacterium
TTCAGAATCAGAATCGGCTTTTCCCCGCTGTTTCCAAAAGAAGAATAGAAATAATTAATATTCACATTCCCATCCTGTACCGCCTGCAGAATTGCTTCCATATCATGCTGCACTTCCTGTGCTTCCATCGCAATGGCGATCACTTCACATTCCTTAACGACAAAACCCGCCTTAGCCAGTTCCGCAAGCGCCGCATCCGGCTGGTTCACAATCATGCGAACAATGCCAAACTCCGGCGAGTCAACCGTAGAAAACCCACAGACACGGATGTGATTCTCACGCAATACCTTCGTCATCTGCCAGATTACGCCTTTTTTGTTTTCCACAAATGCTACTATCTGTCTGATCATCAAATTTTCCCCTTTTCTCATCTGTATAAAATAAATAGAAATAGCGCAGGCAGCTTACGCTGCCTTCCTTATGCGCCTGTGCCATGTGATTCGAGCATCGGCGACCCGCCGCATGCTCGCGCGCCAGGCGCAGGCAGCTTATGCTGCCTTCCTTATGCGCCTGTGCGCATATTATACACAGGAATTTTCGCATATGCAAGTAGCAGTTGCTCCTGTGCTGCGGCCTTTATTTTGTATTTTTTTCTTAAGGTTGCCAGTCTTTGCTTTACTTTTCGACATTTTTTCCTTATACTAAACTTAAGCTTTTCAGGCAGTTCGGATGCGATGGCCTGCTGTCTTATAATTATTAACGAACGATTAAAAATATAAGGGGGGGGAAATTCTTTTGTATGCCAGAAGATTCATTTCAGTTGTAACAGCCGTTCTGGCTGTAGGTATCTGCGTTTTTATTACTTATATCAGCCGTGATGTGGAGGCTACTTCACTGGCGATCAATCTCGGTTTTCTTGCAGTGATGCTGATCGCGATTCTTGTTTCATTTGCCACCGGCCTGCTGCGCCTCATGGATATCAGCAAAGGTCTGAGCCCCGGGACGGAGTTCATACGTACGCTTGATCCGGACGATGAGACGCCAATTCCGGACGATTTCTTTGGGAATGATTTTCTGAACAATTGCTACGCAGAATACCGTGACCTGGAGAAGAAACATCCGGACGGTTCCTGCGACATCAACGATTTTATCAACGAGGATGTGATAGAGACCTATGTTCATCGTTCTCTTCTGGAACTGATTCCGGATATTCTCACAAGTCTGGGCATTCTCGGCACCTTTATCGGGCTGGTGCTTGGTCTGCGCAACTTTGATCCGTCCGGCTACGAGCAGATGGCAGACTCGGTTTCACCGCTGATTGACGGTATCAAGGTGGCGTTCGTTACCTCGATCTACGGACTTGCACTCTCGCTTCCGTTTTCGTTTAATCTGCGCAGTGAGCTGTCAGAGATGGTAAACAATCTTGATCTGTTCACAGATTCGTTTTATCTGCATGTGCGTCCCAGCCATGAAGTCGATTCTGCTGCGCGCCTCCTGGAGCAGAAAAAGAACCAGGAGGATATCACCAATGACCTGACGCAGATTTTTGTGGAGCAGATGACAAAGAGCTTTGAACTGTGCATAACTCCCGCTTTCGGGCAGATGACGGACGCGATCAATCAGATCGTAGAGAACTTTACCAGGTCGCAGGAAGAGTCTGTCGCGCAAATCTGCGGGACGATTATCAATGACCTTCATGCGGATCTGGACGATTCGTTCCGCCGGATCGGACAGACAACGCAGCAGCTGGAAAAAACGCAGTCCAGCTATATGGATTTCATGGATCGCTCCATGGCCCGTCTACAGCAGACCTTTACCGACTTGCAGAATAATCTGGAAAAATCAGAACAATACAATGAACAGACACTCACGAAGCTGACACAGTCGCAGCAGGAAGCTTTCCGCATCAATGAGGAGCAGAAGGCCACTTATCAGGAATATATTCGTTTCATGTACCAGTCCATTGAAAAGTATTCCGATGTCTGGGAAGAGAACAATGTCAGGCTTCAGGAGTACTCTGATGAAATCGCCAAAATGGGACCGGTACAGTCAAATCTGGAAATCCGCAGAGATCTCGCTGATCTGTCCGGACAGTTGAAGGAGCTCAGCAAAAAGATCACATTCTCACAGGATTTGTCCGAGAGTCAGGAAGAATCGGCACAGATTATGCAGGAAATGATGAAGAAGCTGACTCAGCTCGAGAAGCAGGCTGCAGAGCCCGTTCTGTTCCGCCGGAAAAACAAGAGGTGATGAGGCATGCGGGGAAAACGGAAAAAAACTTATGAGGGACATAACGTCTGGCGCTCCTATTCAGATATGATGGCCGGTCTTTTGCTGCTCTTTGTGCTGGTTATGTGTATCTCTTTCATGCAGGCGCAAAAGAATTATCAGGAGCGGCTTGCGGAAGAATCGGCGCATGCGGAGACAACCAGTCAGCTACAGTCTCAGCTTGAGGAGCAACAGGCATTGTTAAATGAACAGGAGTCTGAGCTGGATGAGCAGGCGGCCCTTCTGGCGTCGCAGCAGGCGGATCTTGATGAACAGAGTGCACTCGTCTCCTCTCAGCAGGAAAGTCTCGATGCGCAGAGTGCGCTCCTCGCTCAGCAGGAAGCCGAGTTGGAGGAACAGCAGGCGCTGGTTGCCTCCCAACAGGCCGAACTCGATGCGCAAAGTGCGCTTGTCTCTTCTCAGCAGGCTGCTCTTGAGGAACAGCAGCAGAAGATCGAGCAGATCATTGGTGTCAAGGCCGATCTGATTGCCGCGCTGAAAGAAGAATTCGACGCACAGGATCTGACGGTCACGATTGACGAATCCGATGGCTCTATCGTTCTGGATTCCAGCGTTCTGTTCGGTTTTAATGAATACACGCTGACAGAGGAAGGACAAGAGCTGCTTGGACAGATCCTCCCCATCTACTGTTCTGTACTGATGTCAGATGAATATTACGACTATCTCGCGGAAATTCGGATTGATGGCTATACGGATACAACGGGCACTTATTATTCAAACCTGCAGCTCTCTCAGTCGAGGGCTTTTGCGGTAGCCGCCTATCTGCTCGGGCTGGGAAGCATCTCTTCCTCCGATCTGGAGAAGCTGGAAGAAAAGCTTTCCGTCAACGGGCACTCGTGGGCGGATCCGGTTTATGCGGAAGATGGCTCCGTTGACGCAGACGTCTCCCGCCGGGTCGAAATCAAGTTCAGCCTCAAGGATGAGGATATGATCAATGAATTAAAGGATATTCTGGATGAATCAGCGGCCGCGACAACAGAGGAGAGCGATGTGACTTCAGCCGCGGAAGAGGCAGATACATCGGAAAATGGCGACGCCGGGGATGAAAATACCGGGAATGAGAACACAGGCAGCGTCGAGGATATCATTCAGGTGGAATAATGTAGATAATAAGACAGAGCCAGGTGTGAGACTTCCTACACATACTTATACACAAAACTGAAAAAGATATCCGGAATGAATTTGTTTCATTTCCGGATATCTTTTTTATGCGCATGGCCGGGCAAGGAGTCGAGTCTTGCGGCTAACGCTCGCCGCGTGGCATCCTATGCGCCGGACACAGCTTACTCTGCGTCCTTCTCTTCTTTCGCTATCTGGATATGCACATCCCGCAGCTGTTTTTCTTCCACTTCTGCCGGTGCGCCCATCATCACATCCTGTGCGTTCTTATTCATAGGGAACGGGATGATCTCGCGGATACTTTCTTCTCCTGCAATCAACATTACCATACGATCTACGCCAGGAGCGATACCTGCGTGTGGCGGCGCCCCATAGCAGAATGCGTTATACATGGCCGGGAATTTCGCTTTCACATCCTCTTCACCCAGTCCCACAATATTGAATGCTTTCACCATGATCTCCGGATCGTGGTTCCGAACCGCGCCGGAGGACAGTTCCACGCCATTGCAGACAAGATCATACTGGTAAGCCAGGATTTTAAGCGCTTTTTCCTGGTTCCCGCTGGCCTCTTCCAGCGCTTTTAAACCATCCTGTGGCATGGAAAATGGGTTATGGCAGAATTCCAGCTCTCCAGATTCTTCGCCAATTTCATACATCGGGAAGTCAACGATCCAGCAGAATTCATAGCTTTCCTTATCCATATAACCGTCGAAGCGATTTCCGATCAGCTTCAGCAGGACACCCGCGCCTTTCTGGGCAGCTCCCCGGCTGCCCGCAACCAGAGCCACAAAATCGCCAGGCTTCAGGCCAAGCGCGTTTGCCACTTCATTTTTGCGCTCTTTTACAAATTTCGAAATACCTCCGACCAGTTCGCCCTGCTCGTCCAGGCGGAACCAGTAGGCTTTCTGCCCGCTCTGTACTTCCGCATCCGCGCACAGCTTATCGATCACTTTTCTGGTGCCGGTGAAGGCAGAGGCTACAACTGCTTTCACAACCTGCCCGGCAAACGGTCCAAAGCCACAGTCAGCAAGTACTTCCGTTGCGTCCTGTACCTCCAGATGGATTCTTAAATCCGGCTTGTCTGTACCATAGCGTTCCATCGCGTCCAGGTAGGCAATCCGCTTAAATGGCGGCTTTGAGGCCTTCTGGTAGATTCCATAGCGTGAAAAAATCGGAGGCAGTACATCCTCAAGAACCGCAAACACATCGTCCTGATCCGCAAATGCCATCTCCATGTCCAGCTGGTAAAATTCGCCCGGGGAACGATCCGCGCGCGCATCTTCATCTCGGAAGCATGGTGCAATCTGGAAATAGCGGTCAAAGCCCGACGCCATCAAAAGCTGTTTAAACTGCTGAGGCGCCTGTGGCAGCGCATAAAATTTGCCAGGATGATTCCTGGAGGGAACCAGATAGTCCCTTGCGCCCTCCGGAGAAGAGCAGGTCAGAATCGGCGTCGTGATCTCCATAAAGTCATGCGCAATCATGCTGGAGCGCAGATCCGCTACAATGTTACTTCTCAGGACAATCTTTTCCTTCACAGCCGGATTACGAAGATCCAGGTAACGATATTTCAGACGGAGATTCTCATCTGCTTCCTTCGAGTGATTGATCTGGAACGGCAGTTCATTATACTGGCATCTGCCAAGCAGCTCTATGCTCTCTGGCACCACTTCAATCTCGCCAGTCGGAAACTTCTCATTTTTGCTGCTGCGCTCACGTACCGTACCTTCCACGGAGATGGTAGACTCGTAATTCAGGTCAGAGAGCTGCTCCATGATCTCTTCCGTCTCTACGACCACCTGCGTTGTCCCATAAAAATCTCTCAAAACCAAAAAACCTAAATTTTTACTTACCTTACGGAGATTTTCGAACCAGCCGACCAGCTTCACCTGTGCGCCGACGTCACTGATCCTTAACTCTCCGCAATTGTGTGTTCTTCCCTGCATTGTCCTGTTTCCTCTCTCTTTATCCTAAGCGGCATCCTTTTGGCCTTCCTGCAGACTTGTGCATGCACGCTCTGTTTTTGTACGGTTTTCCACCGCACTTTTTTACAGGAAACGACTTTCGTCGTTTTCTTTCATACGGTTCCGGTTGAAATTGATCAGGCAGCCAGCCTTGACAATCTCGATTTCATTCTCTGTCATATCCGTAATGTACAGAGAAATCTCCTGTACACTCATTCCCTCTCTGTTACAGCCATTCACAGAAGCGTCTTCTGATGGAACTCCCTCCTGATGGATCACATATGCCTTAATGTCTTTTCTGTCTCCGTCGAGAGCTGCTTTTACGTTCGGCACATAGATATAATCTCCGACCGCAAAGCAAGGCTCCCCGTTCATCTGGAACGGGAGCATACCCCAGTTCATCACATTGGAACGATAGCGCTTTGTCGCGTATTCGCTGCAGATGTTTGCAAGTCCGCCTAACACTCTCTGACAGCTCGCCGCCTGTTCACGCGCAGAACCGTCGCCCGGCTTTACACAGTAAATCACACTGCCGATTTCAACCGCGTCCAGATTCACAGTCGGATCCATCGTTTTGACCTGTGCAAGCGCCGCTGCGAGAGAACGGTCAAGAGCAGATGCCTCTTCCATATTAGCCGCAAGCCGTGTCCGTTCAAGCCGGTCTACTTCCTTCGCTTTTCCCACATATGCCGGATCACGACGGGACAGGGCAAACTCCGCCAGCCCCAGTGGATTGGAACGGTAGGAGGATGTCTCACCGGACGGAATCAGTTCATCGGTCGTCGTAACCTTATCCATTATTTTTGAACATACACGCAGCAGGATATGGTCGGACAGAGCTTCCATCTCCGGCCAGTCCTTGATGTTCGGACCATAGACAAGTGCAGCGTCCGGTTCCGCCTTCTGGAATCCCTGATATACCCGCACACGGTACGCACTGTCGTCATACTGGTATTCCGGAAGCACCCCTGTATCGGTCTTTCCGCTCATCCCCACAGCTTCAGCTGCCGCAGTTGCCTTGCAGCCTTCTTCATAAAGCACTTCCGCAAACTGCTCTGCCGAGGTAAGTACACCTCCATTTGCAGCGGTTGCCGCGATCGAGCGCGCATCCATCAGTGCGACCGCAGAGAGCTGCCCCACGCCAGGCTTGGAACCTTCCCGGTTCGGGAAATTTCTGGTGGCGTGACGAATGCTTAAGCAATTATTCGCAGGGGTATCACCTGCGCCAAAGCATGGTCCACAGAAGGCAGTCTTAACCGTAGAGCCGGCTGCCATCAAAGTGGAAATGGCGCCCTTCTTTACCAGATCCATAAATACCGGCTGGGAGGATGGATAAACTGCCAGTGTAAATGCGCCATTGCCTATGCTTCTGCCATTCAGGATCTGTGCGGCCTGCATCAGGTTCGAATACCCGCCGCCCGCACAGCCGGCAATAATTCCCTGTTCTACATAGACCTTCCCATCTACGACTTTATCTGTCAGGTGGAAATCAACCGTTGTATTCTCTGTGAGCGCAGCCGCGTTTTTCTCCACCTCACGCAGGATATCTGCCGGGTCCGCAAGGAATTCGTCGATCTCATACGTATTGCTCGGATGGAAGGGAAGCGCAATCATTGGCTTCACAGTGCTCAGATCCACATAAACCAGGCCATCATAATATGCAACGTCTGCCGGATTCAGTTCGCGGTATTCCTCACCGCGCCCGTGCTGTGTCAGATAAGCCTTTGTGTCCTCATCGGTCCGCCAGATGGAAGAGAGACAGGTCGTCTCCGTCGTCATAACATCAATGCCATTGCGGAAATCGGTCGTCATCGTGGCAACGCCCGGACCGACAAATTCCATCACTTTATTTTTTACATAGCCATTTTTAAATACCGCTCCGATGATTGCCAGAGCGATATCCTGTGGTCCGACGCCGGGATTCGGCTTTCCGTCCAGATAAATCGCTACCACACCCGGATAGGCGACGTCATAGGTGTCACGCAGCAGCTGCTTTACAAGCTCGCCGCCGCCCTCGCCGACCGCCATAGTGCCGATCGCGCCATAGCGTGTATGCGAATCAGAACCCAGAATCATTTTTCCGCAGCCCGCCATCGTTTCACGCATATACTGGTGAATGACTGCAAGGTGAGGCGGTACATAGATGCCGCCGTATTTTTTCGCAGCGGAAAGGCCAAATACATGGTCATCTTCATTGATCGTGCCTCCAACCGCACACAAAGAATTGTGGCAGTTGGTCAGAACATATGGAATCGGAAACTTCTCCATACCGGAAGCTTTTGCCGTCTGGATAATACCAACGAACGTGATATCATGAGAAGTCATCGCGTCAAAACGAATTTTCAGATGCGTCATATCGTCTGAAGTATTGTGTGCTTTGAGAATCGAATAAGCAATGGTACCCTTTCGGTCTTCTTCTTTGTCTGGCTGTTTCCCACAGATTGCCTGGACTTTCGCCCTCTCCTCTTCTGGTACAATCTCAGTGCCACGGATCAGCCATGCTCCATTTTCGAATAATTTAATCATAATCTCCCGCCTTTCTTCTCTGTGGTGGTTGCGCTGGCCGGCAAAATCCGCCTGTGCCAGCCGGTTCTCAATTCAGAGCCCTGTTTTGCCAGATAATGATTATCCTGCAAGGGAATTCAAAGAATATTTTTCTGCGGATAAAAGGACTCAACAAGCCACATTCTATCACCTTTGCTTTCATTCCACAACATAAAATCCCGCAATTTTTATCTCTCCCAATTTCACTCTTATATTGAAACATAAAAAATGCCAGACTTTACCATGCTGCAGGAAGCCTGTACTCTACAGCCGGATTCTGGTACCTTTCGTATCTCTCGACGCAATACGCAGCTTTGTCAGGTTGACTTCCTTATTTTTGTACGATACTTCTTTTTTCTCTTTGTCCGTTCCTTTTTCGATCCAGTATACCTCCGCAACCGCATCGCCATCGCCAAGCTTCATGCCACGCACGCCGACGGCAGTTTTTTTCTTCATCGGAATATCCGAGGCCGGAAAACGCAGAAAACAGCCATTCTCCGACGCCAGAACGATATGCGCATTCTCTGATGCAGCGTATACCGCGAGCAGCTGATCGCCTTCCTGCAGCTTCGTTGCAGCGGTTGTGCGCTTGGATACGTCAAATTCTTTTCCTTCCACCTGCTTTACCATTGCCTGCTTCGTCACGAACGTAAGCACCGTTTCCCGAATGTCATTCATGGAAAAGACGCCGATAAAATTCTCTTCACTGCTGTTGTAATTGCACAGATTATCAACAGGCGTCCCTTTCGCCCGGAACTTTCCAAACGGTACATCCTGCATTTTCAGCAGATGTACCTTACCGCTGTCTGTAAAAACGCAGATACGGTCGGTGTTCAGGCAGTGAAGCACATACTTGCTTTCTGCGTCTGCTGCTTCCCGGTTGTGCTCATAGACACTCTCTTCCATGGAACGCACATAGCCGAACCGATCCATAAGAAATACCACCGGCAGCTCTTCCATCTTCGTCTCCTCCAGCACAATCTCTTCCGCGTTTTCAATCGCCGTTCTTCTGGGGCGTCCAAATTCCTTTTTTAGTGCGTCCAGCTCTTTGATAATCACCTTCGCCATGGAATCGTAATTATTCAGGATATCTTTGTAGGAAGCAATATTTTTCAGCGTCTCCTCATGCTCCTGCATCAGTACTTCAATCTCCAGGCCGATCAGCTTGTACAGACGCATATCCAGAATCGCGTTCGCCTGCGGCTCTGTGAAATTCAGCTTTGCCGCTATCCTGCGCGATTTTTCTGTCTTAAAGCGGATACCTTCTGTCACGCCATGCACGAGACATTCCTTTACCTGATCGCGGCTGCGGCTGCCCCGCAAAATCTCAATAATCAGGTCAATGATATCACAGGCACGGATCAGGCCTTCCTGGATTTCACTCTTTTTCTCTTCCTTTTCGAGCAGATTTTTATATTTCCGGGTCGTCAGTTCAAACTGAAAATCGATGTTATAATCCAGAATTTTCCGCAGACTGAGAGTTTCCGGACGGCCATCTGCGACAGCCAGCATATTGACGCCAAAGGTATCCTGCAGCCTTGTCTTTTTATAAAGCAGGTTTTTCAGCTTCTCCACATCCGCGCCGCGGCGCAGCTCCAGCACAATGCGGATTCCGCCCTTGGAGGACTGGTTGGAAATGTCAACGATATCGTTTGTCTTCCGGGTCTCCACAAGCGCCGCGACCTCATTTAAAAATTTGCCGATATTCGCGCCGATCATGGTATATGGAATCTCGGTGATCACCAGGCGTTCTCTCCCACCCTTGACCTGCTCCACTTCCACGCGGCCGCGCAGGCGGATTTTCCCCTGTCCGGTCTCATAAATCTGCAAAAGCTCATCCTGATTCACCACAATGCCGCCGGTCGGAAAATCCGGTCCTTTGATATACTTCATCAGATCCGCATTGGTCAGCTTATTATTCTTAATCAACGCCTTGACGGCGTCGATCACTTCTGACAGATTGTGCGTCGGAATACTTGTTACCATACCGACCGCGATACCATCCGAGCCATTCACGAGCAGATTCGGAATCCGAACCGGAAGTACCACTGGTTCTTTCTCCGTCTCGTCAAAGTTCGGGCCAAAGTCGACCACATCCTTGTCCAGATCTGCCAAAAACGCCACCTGAGTAATTTTCTGAAGCCGCGCCTCTGTGTAACGCATCGCGGCCGCCCCGTCGCCCTCGATCGAGCCAAAGTTACCGTGACCGTCGACCAGCGCCTGTCCCTTTTTAAAATCCTGCGCCATCACGACCAGCGCGTCATAAATGGAACTGTCGCCGTGCGGGTGATACTTACCCATCGTATCACCGACGATACGCGCGCACTTTCGGTACGGGCGGTCATAGCGAATGCCCAGCTCGTACATATCGTAGAGAGTACGGCGCTGCACCGGCTTTAATCCGTCCCGCACATCCGGCAGCGCGCGGGCAATGATTACGCTCATCGCGTAATCGATGTATGATTTCTGCATAATCTCGGAGTACTCTGCTCCGATGATCTGTTCTCCCATGTCCTCCTCCTGATTAGTTACAGGTCACACCATGACCAAATTTACATTATTTTAACCACTACAGGTGTGACCAGTAACCCTGATTACACATCCAACAGCGCATCCTGCGCGTGCTCGTAGATAAATTCCTTGCGCGGCGGCACCTCCGTACCCATCAGCATCGCGGTAACGCTGGAAGCAAAGCGCGCATCCTCGATCTCCCCGCGCTGCATGACGCGGGTTTCCGGGTTCAGCGTCGTCTCCCAGAGCTGCTCCGCATCCATCTCGCCCAGTCCCTTGTAGCGCTGCAGGGTAAACGGCGCCTTATGCGTTTTGCGATACTTTTCCAGCGCCTTATCATCATAGAGGTACTGCTCTTTTCCTTTGGAAGGAATCACCTTATAAAGCGGCGGCATGGCAATGTAGACGTGCCCCTCATAGATCAGCTCCGGCATAAAACGGTAAAACAGCGTCAGCAGCAAGGTGCTGATGTGCGCACCGTCGACATCGGCATCGGTCATGATGACAATCTTGTCATAACGCAGCTTAGAGATATCAAAGTCATTCCCATAACCCTCTGAAAAACCGCAGCCGAAGGCATTGATCATGGTCTTTATCTCTGCATTTGCAAGCACCTTATCAATGCTGGCCTTTTCAACATTCAGAATCTTTCCGCGGATCGGCAGGATCGCCTGGAAATTACGGTCGCGGGCCGTCTTTGCAGAGCCGCCAGCAGAATCGCCTTCCACGATAAAGATCTCGCAGATGCTGGCGTCCCGGCTTTCGCAGTTTGCCAGCTTACCATTGCTGTCAAATGAATATTTCTGCTTTGTCAGAAGGTTGGTCTTCGCGCGCTCTTCTGTTTTGCGGATTTTCGCAGCCTTTTCCGCACAGCCCAGGATATTTTTCAGTGCATCCAGATGCTTATCAAAATAGCGAACGATCTCATCCCCGGCCACCTTTCCAACCGCGCGGGCAGCATCCTGGTTGTCAAGCTTTGTCTTCGTCTGCCCTTCAAAGCGCGGATCCGGGTGCTTGATCGAAACCACGGCAGTCATGCCGTTGCGGATATCGGCTCCGGTAAAATTCGGATCCTTTTCCTTCAATACGCCGATCTGCCGCGCATAGGTATTCATGACCGTGGTGAAAG
>JAJBUL010000247.1 GCA_020860365.1 Clostridiales bacterium
TCTCACGAAAGTTCAAAATCTCAGTCCGTCTTCTCCACCCCGTGAATAGTAACCCTCAGGCAGGCAATGTATCCCCATTTCTGCAAAATCAACTATTGCCGATAAAGGCTATCCATGCTATAATCTCTACTAACAGTTCAGAACCGAAGTATAGCGCAGATCTGTGGCCTGCTTTTCTGGTATGATTACAATTTTCATAGCAGCACGGATTAATTTCAAACCACCGAAAGGAGAATTCGATCATGCCATTGCCAAAAGAACAAATTCACACCATTGATGACATCTACAATCTGCCAGACGAGTTACGGGCAGAACTGATCGACGGCCAGATCTATTATATGTCTCCGCCCTCTCGAAAGCATCAGCGCATCCTGCTGTCATTAGGACGCAAAATCGCGGATTATATCGATGAAAAAGAAGGCACCTGCGAGGTAAATATTACCCCGTTTGCCGTGTTTTTGAATGCGGACGATTCCATCTATCTGGAACCGGATCTCTCCGTCGTATGCGATCCCAATAAGCTGACAGACCGAGGCTGCGAAGGCGCCCCGGACTGGATTATAGAAGTAGTCTCTCCCGGGAGCCGCCAGAATGATTATCTGGTCAAGCTTTTCAAATACCGCTCGGCCGGAGTTCGGGAATACTGGCTGGTCGACCCGGATAAGAATCGCATCACCGTATATGATTTCATCGGAAATGAACAGAACGAATATGCCTTCTCTGATACGGTACCGGTTGCGATCTATCCGGGATTTTCGATTGATTTTAGCCAGATCCGATTCTGAAGTCTCCGCTTTGCTTCCTAATTATAATATTCGTCTCGCAGTTTACGTTTTTTTCACTTGACATCCCCTTCTTTTTTGTCTATCATAAAACGCAAATGAAGGATGCCGTCGTCGTAGATCATCACCAGACACGACGGTATCTCTTACTGTAAAAGCCGTTCTCATTGTACAGCCTCGTGGCATACGCACTTGCCTAAGAGGCTGTATACATGAGGGGCTCTTACACTGCAGCGGTTCACCAAAACCACATACATTATAATAATGAAAGGAGTACTCCAATGATTCGTACGATTGCGAAGCAGGTAAAGGAATACCGGAACGCCTCCATCGTCACCCCGCTCTTTATGCTGCTGGAGGTGATTATGGAGACGATGATCCCGTTTCTGATGGCCTCGATCATCGACAATGGTGTAAATGCGGGAGATATCAACCACATTTACAAGACCGGCGCCCTGATGATCGTCTGTGCCCTGATCGGTCTCTCCGGCGGTATGCTTGGCGGACGATTCGGTGCGAAAGCGTCCGCAGGCCTGGCGAAAAATCTGCGTGCCGAAATGTTTAGCCACATCCAGACCTTTTCCTTTGCCAACATTGACAAATTCAGCCCCGCCGGGCTGGTGACCCGTCTGACCACAGATGTGTCCAATATCCAGAATGCCTATCAGATGATTCTGAAAATGCTGATGCGCGCACCGGCCAGTATCATCTGTGCCCTGGTCATGGCCTTTATGATCAACGCAAGACTGGCTTCGATCTATCTGATCGCGGCGCTTCTGCTTGGAACCGCGCTTATCCTTCTGGTCATCCATGCCACGAAATATTTCCAGCAGGTCTTCCCGCGATACGATGACCTGAACGCCTCCATCGAGGAAAACGTCTCTGCGATCCGTGTAGTAAAGGCTTATGTGCGTGAGGACTATGAGACCAAAAAGCTGAATAAGGCCAGTGAAAACATTTATAAGCTTTTTGTAAAAGCCGAACATAATGTCATCATCAACAGTCCGCTGATGCAGTTTACCGTATACTGCTGCATCATCCTCATCAGCTGGATTGGCGCAAAAATGATCGTCGCCAGTTCGCTTACAACAGGCGAGCTGATGAGCCTTCTGACCTATTGTATGAACATCCTCTCCAGCCTGATGATGCTCTCTATGGTTTTCGTCATGATCTCCATGAGTGTGGCGAGTGTGCAGCGTGTCTGTGAAGTCCTTGATGAGACGCCGGATCTGGTGAATCCAGACCAGCCGATTATGGAAGTGCCGGACGGCAGCATCCGCTTTGAAAATGTAGACTTTTCCTATCACAAAAACACCAAAGAATACGTCCTCTCGGATATCAATCTCGATATCCGGAGCGGTGAAACCATCGGCATCATGGGCGGCACCGGAAGCTCCAAGACCAGTCTGGTCAATCTGATCAGCCGTCTCTAAGATGTATCAAACGGTTCCGTGAAGGTCGGCGGAAATGATGTGCGGAATTACGACATGGATGTACTCCGTAACCAGGTGGCCGTAGTACTCCAGAACAACGTCCTTTTCTCCGGCACCATCTATGACAACCTGCGCTGGGGCAATAAGGACGCAACGGATGAGGAATGCCAGGAAGCCTGCCGGCTTGCCTGCGCGGATGATTTCATCCGTGCCTTTCCGGATGGGTACAACACCTACATTGAGCAGGGCGGTTCAAACGTATCCGGCGGACAGAAGCAGCGCCTGTGTATTGCCCGCGCTCTTTTGAAAAATCCGAAGATCCTGATTCTCGACGACAGCACCAGTGCCGTGGATACGGCGACGGATGCAAGGATTCGCCGCGCTTTCCGGGAAGATATCCCGAATACGACAAAGCTGATCATCGCGCAGCGTGTTTCCAGTGTGCAGGACGCAGACCGCATTATCGTCATGGATGAGGGACGGATCAGTGCTTTTGGAACCCATGAAGAGCTGCTTGCTTCGAGTGAGATTTACCGCGAGGTATACGAGTCTCAGACGAGCGGCGGCGGTGATTTTGATGAAAAGGCAGGTGACTGATTATGCCAGGACCAGGACAAAGGCCACCCCGCGGAGCGAAGCCGCAGGTACAGAATCCCGGAAAGCTGCTTGCCCGGCTGATGGGATACATTTTCCGCGATTATAAATTTCACTGTATTATCGTCTTCATACTGATCTGCTGCAGTGTGCTGGCCAATGTACAGGGAACACTTTTTACCAAAAACCTGATTGATGATTACATCACGCCGTTTCTGCTGACGGACAATCCGGACTTCGGCCCTCTCGCCCGCGCCATCGGCCGGGTAGCCTGTTTTTACGCGCTCGGCGTCGTATCGACCTATATGTACAACCGCATCATGGTAACGGTGTCGCAGGGCACGCTGAAACATTTAAGAGACGACCTTTTCTCCCACATGGAGACTCTGCCGATCCGGTATTTCGACACACACAAGCACGGCGACATCATGTCGGTTTACACGAACGATATCGATACCCTGCGCCAGATGATCAGCCAGAGTATCCCGCAGATCATCAATTCTGCGTTCACCATTGTCAGCGTTTTCATCAGCATGCTGATCTTAAGTGTCCCGCTGACCGGCGTAACCCTGATCATGGTCTGCGTCATGCTTTTCTTTACGAGAAAAGCCACCTCCTTAAGCGGTAAATATTTCCGTGAACAGCAGACCAACCTTGGTAAAGTCAACGGCTACATTGAAGAAATGATGAAAGGTCAGAAGGTAGTCAAGGTCTTCTGCCACGAAGATGAATGCGTCAAAGACTTTACGGAACTGAACAATATGCTCTACGTCAGCGCGGACAATGCGCAGACCTACTCAAGCTTCTTAGGTCCGATCAATGCCCAGCTTGGTAACGTCAGCTATGTTGTCTGCGCCATCGTCGGCGGTATTCTCGCACTGAACGGTGTCGGCGGATTCACCCTCGGCGGCCTTGCCAGCTTCCTGACGTTTAACAAGAGCTTCAGTATGCCGATCAACCAGGTCAGCCAGCAGTTCAACTCCATCATCATGGCGATGGCCGGTGCAGACCGTATCTTCCGCCTCATGGATGAAGAATCCGAGACAGACAACGGCTATGTGACTCTGGTTCACGCAAAAGAAGTAAATGGCGTTTTGACTGAATCCGATACGCGTACCGGGCGATGGGCGTGGAAGCACACACATCAGGCGGACGGTTCCGTAGACTACAAAGAACTGAAAGGCGACGTGGTCTTTGACGGCGTAGACTTCGGCTACACGGACGATAAGATCGTCCTCCACGACATCAAGCTCTACGCAACGCCGGGGCAGAAGATCGCTTTCGTCGGCTCCACCGGCGCCGGAAAGACAACGATCACCAACCTGATCAACCGCTTCTATGATATCCAGGACGGCAAGATCCGCTACGACGGCATCAACGTCAACAAGATCAAAAAAGCCGACCTTCGCCGCTCGCTCGGCATCGTGCTGCAGGATACACACCTGTTCACCGGTACAGTCAAAGAAAACATCCGCTTCGGCAAGCTGGACGCGACCGATGAAGAGATCGTGGCAGCAGCAAAGCTGGCGAACGCTGACGGCTTCATCCGCCGACTGCCGCAGGGCTATGACACTATGCTCACCGGCGACGGCGCGAACTTAAGCCAGGGGCAACGGCAGTTGCTTGCGATCGCCCGCGCGGCCATCGCAGACCCGCCGGTTCTGATTCTCGACGAGGCGACAAGCTCCATCGATACCCGTACCGAGCGTATCGTACAGGAAGGCATGGATCATCTGATGGCAGGCCGCACGACCTTCGTCATCGCCCACCGTCTCTCCACCGTTCAGAACTCCGACTGCATCATGGTACTCGAGCAGGGCCGCATCATCGAGCGCGGCACGCACGACCAGCTCATCGAAGAGAAGGGACGGTATTACCAGTTGTATACGGGGAACGCGATTGCATCCTAAATAGTTCAAAAAAATCCTCCGCCTATTCAAGTGCGGAGGATTTTTCAATTATACCTTTCCCATCTCGCCGGTACTGCCGGACAGCTTTTTACCCGCATCGCAGCGCGAAGTTCTACGTAGCATCCGCAAAGGATACAGGTACCGGACAATAATTTATCACAGTTTTTGCAAAGCGCCAGCCGCTCTTCATAGATATCATCCGGCACTTTATCGTCCGGCGGCAGATTTTTTACATAAGAAAACAAATTTGTATACTGTGCCTGCTCCGCCATATCACGAAGCAGGCATTTTTTGCAGACCCGCTGCATAGAGTTATTCATTTCTGTCACTCTTTTCTCAGTTATTCAAAGAGCGTCTGTAAGTATTCAGGACAGTACTTCGCACTTGCTGCGAAGTACGTATGAAAACGTATATTATATGGGCTTTTCCCTCGAAACTGTGAAGGCACTGAACAGTTTCGAGCGCCTTTACTTCACAGCAAGATGCACCACGGAGCACGCCGGGATTGTGAATTTCAACCCTTTCTCCGTGCGCTGCGCACCGTCAAACGCAGCCAGCTTCACCGCTTCCGGCTCTTCAAAGGTATTCTTATCCGCCATCGCGCCGGTCAGAATCTCTCCGCAGATCTCAGAGACTTCTTTTCCAGTGATTTCTGTCTCTACTTCATATGCTTCATCCAGAGAAAGGTTTGTCACGGTAATATGTAACACGCCATCCGCATCCACAGAAGCAGATTCAGTCAGGTTCGGTACGGAATACTCCGCTTCCAGCCCGATTGGCTTCGCCTCGATGCTGCTCTCTACCAGCTGCGCGTCCTGATGGTCACGATACATCCGGAAGACATACCAGGTCGGCGTCTTCACCATCTGCGCACCATCTGTCAGGATCACGGACTGCAGTACATTCACCATCTGTGCAATGTTCGCCATCTTCACGCGGTCGCTGTGCTTGTTGAAAATATTCAGGGTCAGTCCGGCCACCAGTGCATCGCGCATGGTGTTCTGCTGATACAGGAAGCCCGGATTCGTGCCCGGCTCTACATCATACCATGTGCCCCACTCATCGACCGTCAGGCTGACAATTTTTTCCGGGTCAAACTCATCCATGATCGCGCCGTGCTTCTGCACCAGCTCTTCCATATAGTAAGCCTTGTTCAGAGTCTTATAATATTCTTTCTCATCAAAGTCTGTCGAACTTCCCTTGTGATGCCAATCATCACCCGGAACCGTATAATAATGCAGAGAAAGACCATTCATAAAGCCATGCTGATTGTCGTTATTGCGACGGAAGCAGGTGGCGAGTACCTGGCGTGTCCACTCATAATCATCCACGTTCGGTCCGCAGCAAATCTTATTAATCTTAGAATCGCTGTGATAATCGCGGACATAGGTCTGATAGCGGCGATACTCGTTCGCGTAATGCTCCGGGTTCATATTGCCGCCGCAGCCCCAGCTCTCGTTGCCAACGCCGAAATAGTCCAGCTTCCAGGGAGCCTCATGGCCGTTCTTCGCGCGCAGATCCGCCATCGGCGACACGCCCTCAAACGTGATATATTCCACCCACTCCGACATCTCCTGTACCGTACCGCTTCCCACATTGCCATTTACATAGGTCTCGCAACCGATCTGGCGGCAGAGTTCAAAAAACTCATGCGTACCAAAGCTGTTATCCTCTACCACGCCGCCCCAGTGCGTGTTGATCATCTTTTTCCGGTTTTCCTTCGGGCCAATTCCATCCTTCCAGTGATACTCATCCGCAAAGCAGCCGCCCGGCCAGCGCAGCACAGGCACTCGAATCTCTTTGAGCGCTTCCACCACGTCCGTCCGCATTCCGTTCACATTCTCAATCGGGGAGTCCTCGCCGACATACAACCCCTCATAGATGCAGCGTCCCAGATGTTCGGAAAAATGTCCGTAAATCTCTTTATTGATTTTGTTCTGAATCTGATCTGCATGAATCACTAATTTAGCCATTGTTTTCTGTCTCCTCCTCATATTCATCCATCATCATGAGCGTTCCCGCTCCTTACTAGCCGCGCTCCGCGCCAGATAGCGAAGCTCTTTCTTACCATTGCCGGCAAAGACGCCCCTTTCGTGGAAACGTAAAAGGCATCCTGTTGCAACAGCAGCGCCATCCGAATTTATATCATCCTTCTTATAACAAATCAAGTAAAATATCTATAAAAATCAAAATAGAGTTCCATTCCCCGCCGTATGTCACACCCTGCCCTTTTTCCGCTATCCTGGCTGCGGCGGCGTGTCCAGTAATAGCATACAAAATCATAACTGTTCCGTACCTTCACAAAATCTTCTTTAACGATTATCCTTCGGTATAAAAATATGCCTCTTTATCTTCTCATACTGTTCCTCAGTGATTTTCAAAATGGTGCCGTGTTTGAACCGATAGGGAAAGGAAAATACGGTATCTGCCCGCTCAAATACTCCGCTCCCCAGATTCTCTGAGAGGAAGGGGATATACCCCTGTTTCTCCCCGGCCACGCCAAAATAGTCCAGGAATAATGCCCATCGTCCGTCATCCAACTTTACTGCCGTCGGAGCCTCATGCTTTTCCGGGTCAATTCCACGCATACTCTTATCAAATGCGTCTATTTTCTCATAGGTACCTGTCAGGGAGGAAGAGCGGAGCAGCTGTATACCAGATGGATTTCTCTCACTTTTTAGAAACAGATAATACCATCCTTCTTCGCGGTAAATCGCAGAATCAATCACACCGCCCGCGCCCTCTTTCCGGTACAGCAATTGCGGCTGCGTAAAGGTCGCAAAGTCTCTTGTCCTGCTGTAATAGATGGCTTTATCTCCGAAGCCATTTTCGGAATGAGCAGAGCTCCAGTGTATGACATAGTCTTCTTCTTCCGGATCATAAATGATATCCGGCGCCCACATACAGCCAAAGTGTTCATCCCCCACGGTTACCAGGCGCTGCTCGCTCCAGTTCAGCAAATCAGCAGAGTCCCACACAGAAAAAGCCTTGCTGCCGTGCCGACTGATCTCCGCCCAGGAGTGGTGGTATTTTCCTCTCAATCCATAGGAAAGGCTCAGGTCAGTGCCCACAATCACATACTTCTTTGTATATTTACAGTACGCAATCGTGAAATCCCTCGCCCCTTTGTCGCCATAATAGCACCAGAGAACCGGTCTGCCCTCATTCGTCTCCTCCCAGTGCAACCCATCCCTGCTGATTCCAAAATAAACCTGTTCCCCGTCAGGGGTTGTCGTTTCTCTAAAATGTACAAATAAATACGCGCTCATTTTTCTCTATCCTCCCCCAACCGCACTGCTTTAAAAAACAGCAGACTAAAAGCCTGCTGTTTTTTCTTTTCATTTTGTCATTGCAGCCAGTTATTCTACATTTTGATTCCTGACAACATCAGCCCTTCACTGCGCCTGCCGTCATCCCTTCAATCAGGAAGCGGTTGAAGATCAGGTAGACAACCAGGATCGGGATAATACCAAACATGGAACCCGCGATCAGCATATCGTAGTTGTTGCCATACGGCGTCAACAGCGTATTCAGACCAATCTGCAGCGTGAACTTGCTCGTGTCACGATATACCAGCATCGGCCACAGCATACCATTCCAGGAGTTCATCGCGCAGAGGATCGCCATGGAGGCGAAAGCCGGCTTCGTGATCGGCATCATAATCTTAACACTGATCCCGTACTCGGTACAGCCATCCACGCGCGCTGCGTCCAGCAGCTCCTTTGGCAGGCTCGTCATGTACTGCCGGAAGAAGAAGATCGTCGAAGCAGCACACAGACCCGGCAGGATAACACCAGCGTTTGTATCGATAATTCCAAGATTCTGTACTTCCTGATACAGCGGGAGCATCAGAATTTCAAACGGTACGCACATGGTCGCAATTACCATAAAGAACAGGAAATTGCCGATTCTGGACTTATACATTGTCAGGCCATACGCGATAAAGTAGCAAATCAGCAAAGTCAGAACAACGGTCTCAATGGTCAGCACCAGAGAGTTCTTATACCACATGAAGTATTTCTGAGAATCCGAGTTTCCGGAAAACAGATAAATATAGTTATCCAAGTTCGCCGTCGAGAAATCCAGGTTCAGAGACATACCATTGGAAATAATAGTACGACCCTCATGGAACGATGCCAGCAAACCACAGAGAAGAGGGAAAGCGACGAACGCGCACAAAACAACAAAAACACCTGTCGCTAATACCGTACCAACCTTATGGTTCCCTTCCATCGTCCGCTGGCCGGTTGCATTTGTACTCTTAGCCATAGCGTTAGTCCTCCTTCCTCTTAAACGACAACGTACCCGTCGCAAACAGCTGGGCAAAGTTGATGATCAGGGCGATCACAAGAAGCACCACGCCTACCGCGCACGCATAACCCATATCATTGTTTTCGATACCTCTCTTATACAGGTATCCTACAATCGTCAGACCAATGTTCTTTGTGGAGGAGTTGCCGTTCCACAGCATGAAGCTCTCGAGGAACATGGACAGTCCGGCGTATACCGAAATCGTCAGCACGTAAATGGTCGTCGGCTTCAGCATCGGGAGTGTCAGATACCACAGCTTTTGTCTCGCATTCGCGCCGTCAATATCCGCTGATTCATAGATCGAATTGTCAATCGACTTCAGACCAGACAGGAAGTACAGCATATTGACGCCTGTCCATCTCCACATACACAGCAGTAACAACGCGGTCCACGCAGTCGCCTTTGATTTCAGCCAGGCGATGCTTTCCTGACCGAAGAACTGCAGAATCTGGTTCATCTGGCCGCCAGAACCTTCCGAGAACATCAGGCGGAACAACATACCTGAAATAACTACCGAGGTCAGCGCCGGGATATAAAGGATGACCTTCCAGACCCCCTTCGCCTTGGTCAGACGGCTCTCCATCAGAACCGCCAAAAGCAGCGGAATCGGGATCATCAGAACCAGCGTCAGGAGCATATACTCTACACTGTTCAGGACAGCAGTGCGGAACGTCTTATCAATCAGCAGTTTCCGATAGTTTTTAATACCAATAAATTCCCAGCCGTTAAAGGTTACGTCCTGAAAACTCATAACAATACCCGTGATCAGCGGATACAGCCAGAAAATCAGAAGACTCAGCATAAAGGGAAGACAGAATACGATCGGTGCAGCTTTCTGGGAATACAGGAATTTCTTTGCTTTTTTCACTGTAATCCTCCTTTCTTTTTTATGAGCAGCCGTACGCTTTCCATGTCCGACTGCCCTCACAGCCTGATTCCATCAGAAAAACTCTCACGGGATTTTTCTGATGAAACCAGGCGTGCGTCTCATACATTATCCTTTGATGTTTGTCATTACAGGCAACTGCCTGAAAACAACCATATACTTACACGGCCATATGTAATGAAGAAAAAGACCCGGGAATGCAATTCCCAGGCCTCCCCTCTGACCCTGTATTACAATTATGTCTGCAAAACAGTGCTCTTTTTCCTTACATCAACTCAACATCCAGATAATCCTGCAGTTCCTGCAGAGCGTCGGATACATCCATACCATCCTCGAGAACCTCGTTCGCGGTGTAGGTATCGAAGTAGTCGTTCAGGGTTACAGAGTTCTGCGTTGTATAAACGGTGCCGATCTCGTCCTTGATCTCACGAAGAACTTCATAAGGCATTACACGGAAGAATGTGTTGTATACGTTGCTCTCATCGAACGCGAATTCATCATCATCCCACAGAGAAGCATTGCAAACGTCAAATCCAAGAACGCTCCAGATATACTCCTCGCCTACCTCTGAGCACTTCGCCCATGCCAGCCACTCAGCTGCAAGAGCCGGATCCTCGCTCTGCGTCGTAACAGCAGTACCAGTTCCGCCAAGACCTACAGAACGCGGCTGACCCTCTTCGAATACCGGGCACGGAGTGATATCATACTTGCCTTCCATCTCCGGCATATAGCTCGTGAAGCGGCTCATGTACCACATTGCCTTCGGGAAGGATGCGATCAAACCGTTCATAACGTTTGAATAACCAGCCTCAAGGTCAACATGTCCATCGGTAGAAATCATAGCGATGCCTTCATCCAGCCATCTCTGCTGCATCTCCAGCATAGCCTGAACGGACTCAAGCTGTACATCCGGTGTACCATCGATACCACCAGTCCAGTCCTCGCCATACTCAGCCATAGCCAGCCAGATCCAGTCTGTGCCGCCCGTATCAACAGAGGTCAGATAAACGGTGCCGCCGGAAGCTTCCTTCAGATCGAGACCAAGCTGCTCATACTCATCCCAGGTCGTAACACTTGTGTAGTCAAGGCCGTATTCCTCGAAAATCTCTGCGTTCCAGTACATAACAGCAGCGCCTACGTGTGTCGGTACACCAACGCGGGTGCCGTCTGCCAGTGAGTATACATCCAGACGGGACTGTACCATATCTGCCTCATAATCAGCCAGAGCGTCTGACAGCGGATACAGAGGTGAATCGTCGCCGCTGTAGTTCGGGAACTGGCCGATCTCGATATCTACCATATCCGGTGCGCCTGAACCAGCCTGCAGAGACATCATCAGCTTGTTATGCATATCGGAATACGGATATGTACTGAATGTGATCTGAATCGGTCTGTCAGCGTTCTCTTCGTTCCACAGCTCAACCATCTCTGCGTAGAACGTGCTGTGTGCTTCCATGAATGTCCACAGTTCAAAATGTGTACCGTCGTCCGGGTATAGATATAAATATTTGGTAAAAACACTTTACAATCATCTCATATTGTGG
>JAJBUL010000275.1 GCA_020860365.1 Clostridiales bacterium
CTCACGAAAGTTCAAAATCTCAGTCCGTCTTCTCCACCCCGTGAATAGTAACAAGTTTACTGCGAAGAATCTCCATCTCATTCTCTAACGCCGCATTTCTATCTTCAAGAGCCGCTTTCTCATCCGCAAGCGTCGCAACCTCTGCCTCAAGTTCATCAATGCGAAAACGGTATTTATCGTTGGGAAGCTCCATCGCTCCCGGAAGCAATGGTTTCATCTCCTTATCGCCTCCTTTCCACTGGTACTGCAACATAATCTGCTGGTAGAGCTTATTCAGAAGTTCCAGTAACTGATTGTAATCATCCAGAGTGATATTTCCAACCTCCAGATTTGCTTTTATGCTTCCCAGTATATCAGAGTCGATAAATTTTTTCAATTCCTGTATTTCATTTTCTGTAAGAAATCGCGCTTTCCCATTAGGCATTAGGAACTCCCTTACCCGCACCATCTGGAAGGGAATGAAGACGATCATCTTCTTCTGGTTCAGTTCTTCAATATCGTGAGCAAGATAAGCAAAGTTCTTTACGGTGTACGTGAATTCCTGCTGGTCCGGCATAATTACACGGATACTGCTTGTCTCTGGAACATCCGCAGAATTACAGAAATAGACCACCACCGGCTCCGGGAAACGCAGGGTACAGTCGTCCTCGCGAGTCTCCAGTGCATGATAAAATCCATACTCAAAAACTCTCATGACAATCGTATTGTCATGGTACATCTGAGCTTCCAGATGATAATGCCACTTCTTGTTGATAACAATGAACAGATCAGAATAGCTGTGCTTAAGATCAGCTTTGGTATTTTCTCGATTCGAATATTCAATCTGGCTGTCCGGCGGATAGTCCGTGTCAAACAAACCATTGATCAGGTTCGCAATCGCTTTATCGGAGAATGTAAAGATGCGTTTAAAAACTCTGTCAAAAATCTGGCCGATTTCATCCATAGGCGAATACTCTCCTTTACTATATGTGAGTGTTGTAAAAGCAAATTTATGATATCATAACATTGCATTTATGTCAACACTTTAATTCTGTTATATAATATATTTAGTTAAATCAGCTTATATTTTTTATTGTGTACTCTATAAAGATAAAAAGAGTCGTGCAAAAGGAGCCGAGATTATCAATACTCCCGGCTCCTTTTGTTTTAATGGTATAAAGCTTTAAATGCCGATACCAGATACACTGATGTGTTTCAGATATCTTTCTGTTTATCTATACAACTGCCCATTTACAACCTTGAACATGATCCCGTCGTACTCAATCATTAATTTCTGACATTGCTTCCTCATCTCCGATAAGTGTAAAGTTCGGATGCATCTGAAGAATCGAAGCAGGTACCCGGGGCGTCACTGGTCCAAAAAAGGCTTCCTTATTATCACAGTACGCGACCGAGCAAGGCCGCCCCGATGATTTATCACACATCCGTTTACAGATATGCGCTGTCAGGAAATGACTGCTACTACAATAATCGAAACACCTGCTCCACAGCCCGCCTCATGTTGTTCTTCGCATTTTCCGGATCCATTGCTTCCGAAAGTGTGGTCACACCCCGCACAATAGGAAAAAATGCGTCGATCCCTTCCGTATTGCAGACGGCTGCGTCCTCCGCGACGCTTCCAGCAAACGCGATCACACGGCAGCCATGCTTTTTGGCCAGACGGGCGACTCCGACAGGCGCCTTGCCCATGGCCGTCTGTCCATCCAGCCGCCCTTCTCCGGTCAGAACAATGTCTGCGTCCGCAAGCTCCTCTTCGAGCCGCACCGCGTCAAGCACGATGGAAATCCCGGGTTTTAACTCCGCGTGAGGCAGGTAGCTGAAAAATGCGAAACCAAGCCCTCCGGCAGCGCCAGCTCCGGGATAAGCAGCACCATTTTCTTTGCCTGCCATACTGGATTCAGGGGTTCCTGTCTGAAGATCGTCTGCCGCCATGCCATGTTTTTTTCTTAAGAATGCTTCCGTTTCTTCGGCGTAATGGCGGAGTTTTTCATCCAGCAGCGCACGTTCTTCCTTTTTTACGCCCTTCTGCGGGCCGTATACATAGACCGCGCCGTTCTCACCGCAGAGCGGGTTTGTGACGTCGCAGGCCACATGAAAGCAGCAATCCTCCAGCTCGGGCATTACATGGCTGTCATCAATCCGCGCAATCTCACCGAGGCTGGCAAGCCACGGTGGAAGAAGCTGGCCATTCTTATCATAAAACTCGTATCCCAGCGCCTGCAGCATTCCAATGCCGCCTTCTGTCGTTGCGCTCCCACCGATTCCAATGATAAATTTACGGCATCCCCGGCCAATGGCGTCGCGGATCATTTCCCCGACTCCGACCGTCGACGCCTGCCACGGATTCAGAGCTTCGCGCTTTACCAGAGTAATCCCGGCAGCCTTTGCCATTTCCATCACAGCGGTGCGCCCATCTCCCAGAATCCCATAGCGCGCCGTCACCCGCTCCGCCATCGGTCCGGACACTTCGACTTCTACATAAGAGCCGCCAAGGCCTTCTACAAGGGCTTCCGTCGTCCCTTCTCCTCCGTCCGCGAGCGGACGCACGACTACGCTGGCGTCACGGGCAAGCAGCACGCCTTCCCGCGCGGCCTCGCCTGCTTCCATCGAACTCATACTTCCCTTAAACGAATCCACCGCGATTACTACCTTCATACCCATCTCCTCATAGATATCGTAAACAACGTAAGCCGTTTTGCTTTGCGCCAGTACCTGTGAATATCTTAAAGCAGCCCCGCCGTCTCCATTTCTTTCCGGATCTTTCCAAGAACCGGGCCTTCCGGCGTGGCCAGATTGGGCTTAAATGGCAGCCCGATCCCCCTGCCCCGCAGATTTGCCATATCCTTGCTGGCTACCGGGAAGCTTGCGCCGTCCATGGAAAGCCGCACCGGGTTCAGCTTAAACTGCGCTTCCAGGGAACCCTGTAAATCACCGGCCGCATATTTATTATAAATATCTGTAATCAGCTCTGGCATAAAATTGGCCGCTGTGCAAACACCGCCGACCGCGCCGTGGCACAAAGATGCATATAACAGCGTGTCTTTTCCACCAAACACTTTAAAATTGACATCTCGCGTACGCCGGATGAATTCAGAGGTCTGCGTGATATCTCCACTGGTATCTTTCATACCCACGATATTCTCCACCTCGTGCGCCAGACGGTCTACCAGATTTCCTAAAAGCGTATACCCCGTCCGTCCAGGGTTATTGTAGAGCAGCATGGGAGTATCCGGCACTGCTTCCGCGATGGTTTGAAAGTGCAGATAGAGCTCTTCCTCTGTCGGTTTTAAAAACATCGGCTGGAGGACAGATATCCCGCTTGCGCCGTTTTCCACCGCCATCCTGGCCAGCCGCACACATTTCTTTGTGCTGATCGCTCCAATTCCGAAATAAACCGGAACTCTTCCCGCCGCTTCGGACAGTATGATCGAGAGGCCACGCTGCATCTCATCCTCTTCAATCATGTAAAATTCACCGTTGCTGCCAAACGCCAGAATACCAAGCACACCTCCCTCGATCACGTAGTTCACCTGGTCTCTCAGTTTTTCTTCGTCTATTCTTTCCTCAGAATCAATCGGTGTGATAATCGGAACCACTACGCCTTTTATAAAATCCGTATTCATTATAATCCTCCCACAAGGCTATACGCAATTCTTTTTTATTCAAACGGCTGTTTATGTCAAACGACATGATATCGCTGCGTTCATTTTTTCTCTACAGAAACGTTCGATATTTTTTCATACTATTTCACGATCGCCCTGGGCTCCTCCGTCCCACAGCCCGCGTTTTTGCGCGCCTGCATGATTTCCATCACCTGAGAGGTAATAGGAAGCGAAGTCGCCGTCGCGTGTGCCGCATTCAGCGCATTCTGTAAATCCTTAATATGCAGTTCAATCCGGAAGCCTGGCTTAAAGTTGTGTTCCATCATCATAGGCGCTTTCGCATCCAATACCGTAGATCCGGCAAGACCGCCGCGGATGGCCTGATATACCAGCTCCGGATCTGCTCCGTTCTTTACCGCCAGAGTCAGTGCTTCGGATACCGCCGCGATATTGGTTGCTACAATTACCTGATTCGCCAGCTTGGCGACATTTCCGGAACCCAGTTCCCCAACATACACGACCGAACCAGCCATCGCCTTCAAAAGATCATAATATTTATCAAAATTCTCTTTCGTGCCGCCTACCATAACAGAAAGAGTTCCATCGATCGCTTTCGGTTCTCCGCCGCTGACCGGGGCGTCCATCATTTCAATCCCTTTTTCCGCCAGCTTCGCGCCAATCGCTTTGCTTTCCACCGGGTCAATCGAACTCATGTCGATCACTATGGTTCCCTCTGCCGCGCTCTCAATCACTCCGCCTTCGCCTAAGCACACATCTCTGACCTGGGGAGAATTCGGCAGCATGGTAATGATCACACCGCACTGGGAGGCGACATCCGCAGGGCTTGTACCCCGTATCGCCCCAAGCTCTACCAGCTCGTCTGCCTTCGCCTGTGTTTTATTGTATACAACCAGTTCATATCCAGCCTTTATCAGGTTTTTACTCATGGGTTTTCCCATAATGCCAAGGCCAATAAATCCAATTTTCATTATAATTCCTCCTCATATACTGTTTATCAGTAAACGTCCAGATCAATGGTACCATAACACGCATCCTGATGTTCTGAATCCATTTATATATCGTAACTATAATTCCATCTCCGCGCAATGAATCAGCGCCTTCATGTAGCCAGTCGAGTAGGCAAACGAAGCGTCTGTTCCACCATGTTCTTCTGAAAATCTCGGCACATGGTCACAGTGAATCGCCCCATCATAGCCGCATGCCACAAACTGCTTCATTACCTGGTACATATCCATATAGCCATCCTCCAGCAGTGTCTCTTCAAAAAAGACGCCGCAGGAGCTGACATTCCGGAAATGAACGATCAATACTTTATCATTTTCTACAAAGTATTTGATATCCTCGAGCAGATTTCCGAACGCCGGCCCGCCCTCCAGCCAGCAGCCGCAGCACAGCTTCATGCCAAGATAAGGACTATTTCCGGAGAGTTCAAACGCCCACTTATAATCTGCCGCCGAATGAATCAGGTTATGGAAGCCTTCCAGCGACGGCACCGGAGGGTCATTGGGGTGAAGGGCAATCCTCATACCTGTCTCTTCGCAGACCGGAAGCACCTGATCCAGAAAATATTTAAAATTATCCCAGATTTCTTCCTCTTCATAAACACGCCCAAACGCGAGATCGTGGCTGTAAAGCTCCTGCATATCCACAATTCTGCCCACTGCGCCTCTGGTCTCCTTCCCCACCGCGAATCTTGTGGTGGAAACCCGTCCCGCGTCCCATGTAATATAGCCAACCTTCACGCCCGCATTGGCAATAATGCGGTTCAGATCATTGTATTTTTCAATCCACTTGTCCCGATCCGGAAGTCCCAGAGGGATCGATGGATTCTTGTAAATATTCGCGTTGCCTGCATCATTCACCGTCAGGCCAGCTTTGCGGCAACGTTCCAGAAAACGATTCACTCCATCATAGTTCGAATCCTCATCCCGGAACATAACAAAACAGTTATCTACTCCCATCTGTTTGATAAAACGAAGGTGTTCATCGGTATAATCGGAATTCACCGGCACCTGTACTTTCATTAAGCTTTTCTTCATAAATCCCTCTCATTCTGTTGTCAGACAGCAATCGGGCAGGGCATTCCAAGCCCTGTCCGACTGCCTGATTTCCTGTTTCAAAAGCAAGCTTTCTTACTCAGAAAGATACATGATCTCCGGACTCCACTGTACGCCTACCGTCTGTGCAAGACCGGAATCAATCACTTCTCCATGTGTATAGCAGCCCGCATACATCGCCGCAACCGGAATGATCAACGCATAATCACTGCACATCAGCCTGGAAGCAGTCTTCAGAAGTTCCTTCTTCTCATCCAGTGTCACTGCAGAACGTGCGCCGAACAATGCCTCCTCATAATCCTCCGGATGCGCCATCATATTCAGGTAGTTCACACCCTGTGAAGAGTACAGGCGAATATAGTTGTTCGTAAAGTCAAGCTTTGACGCGCCCTGGCCAGTGATCATACCATAATCATATACGCCTTCTGCCTTTTCTGCATTAAAATCAGCGTCTGTCATAACATTAATCTCTACATTGATGCCAATCTCTGCGCAGGCAGCCTGCATAAGAACAGCAATATTGTTATTCGACTCAATCGTAGAGATCGTAGTATCAAATCCGTCCGGATATCCCGCCTCAGTCAGAAGCTCCTTTGCCAGCTCAAGGTCATACTCGTAGAATTTCACATCCTCATCATAGCTCCACGCACCCGGAACGCCAAACTGTGTGATCGCTTCACCATAATTTCCAACCAGTGAGTAAGCAAACCCTTCCCAGTCAATCGCATGCATCACAGCCTGTCTCACACGCAGATCATAGAACGGGGATTCCTCCTGTCCGGAGCAGAACATAACGTACTTAATGTTTGCCAGGTCTGCAGACTTCTGAGCCGTATCCTCGCCGTATGCCGAAATCTGGTCTCTTACTGTTGCATCCGAGGATACCAGCAGGTTGATCTCACTGTTTACAAACGCAGATACCTGCGCAGTCGTATCTGAGAGCCAGTTGATGGTAATCTCGTCCAGATACGGTTCACCGTCGCGCCAGTAATTTTCATTCTTTGTATAGGTCATGTGATCGCCCTGCACATATTCCTGCAGGATAAACGGGCCGGTTCCTACCGGATTGATAGCCGCCCAGTCTTCCCCATTCTCGTCAAATGCGCTCGGGCAGTAAATAAATACCTCGCCAAGTACCGTTTCAATGTTGTTTGCCCATTCCGAATAGGTCAGAACAATGGTGTAATCATCGGTTGCTTCATAAGAGTCCGGAGTTCCAAGCTCAGACGCCTTGCCACCCTCTATCATCTTGTCAAAATTCCAGATGACTGCTTCCGCATTGAAATCCGTTCCATCACTGAACTGAATCCCCTGGTTCAACACGATGGTAGCGGTCAATGTATCATAATCCGCTGTAATCGACTCAGCCAGCCAGCCGTAGGTATTTCCATCCGCGTCCTGGCGTCCCAGAGATTCCATCGCCGGAGCTACCGCGAACCGATCACCGGTCGATGTGGAGAACGGAAGGAAGCAGGTCACAGCCTCCTGCCCCGGATAACAGATCGTCACAGAACCACCCTCCGTGGCAGTAGCTTCTTCAGCCGAAACACCCAAACCCGCAAACAGGCTGACTGCCATTGTTGCCGCGGAACCTTTCAAAAAATCTCTTCTGGTTATTTTGTTCATGATAGTTTCCTCCTTCATAGTCATGATTTTATAGTGAACGACAAGCTGTCGTTTACTTCTGCATAATTTTGTGTTATTCATATAAGAAACAGGCTACCTGATGCCCATTCTCCATCGTCTGCAGCTTCGGCACCTGCGAGAGACATTTTTCAGTCGCATGTTCGCACCGGTCGCTGAACGGACAGCCTTTTGGTCGATCCATCAGAGACGGCACCTCCCCACGAATGGGAACACGTTCCCTTCCGGCCTCTACATCCGGATCCGCAACAGGCACCGCGGACAAGAGTGCTTTTGTATAAGGATGCAGTGTATTCTGATACAATTCTTCACACTCCGCCACCTCGACGATCCGTCCCAGATACATGACCAGAATGCGGTCGCTGATGTGTTTCACGACCGCCAGGTCGTGGGCGATAAAAATATAACTGATCCCCAATTCCGCCTGCAGCTCTTCAAGCAGGTTGATAATCTGTGCCTGAATCGACACATCCAGCGCGGAAATCGGCTCATCGCAGATGATAAGGGACGGGTTTGAGGAAAGCGCCCTGGCGATTCCAATTCGCTGTCTCTGGCCTCCGGAAAACTCATGCGCAACACGGTCCTTCAGCGCCGGATCCAGGCCAACGATACGGAACAGGCGATCCACTTCTTTGTCATATTCCTCCATCCCATTCACCAGATGGTGAATCTTCAGAGACTCGCCCACGATCGATCCTGCGGTCTGCCGGGGATCCAGGGAAGAAAACGGATCCTGGAAAATCATAGCCACCTGCGGACGGTAGGATTTCAATTCCTTATCACTCAGATGGGCAATATCCTTCCCATGAAAGGTAATAGAACCTTCCTCTGGCTCATAGACGCGCATAATACACCTTGCGAGCGTCGTTTTCCCGCAGCCGGATTCTCCGACCACACCGAGCGTCTCGCCTTTCTTTACCTGGAAGCAAACCTCTTCGATCGCCTTTACCTCGCCGATCTTTTTTCTCATAACACCCTTGTAAACCGGGAAATATTTCCGGACATTCTTTACGTCCAGACAGATTGCTTCACTCTGATCTTTGTGCGGCGCCTGCTTCCTGGGCTTTTTGCTGATTTCCTCTTCCTTTGCCGCAAGCTCTTCTTCAGTCAGACAGCAGCTGACAAAATGCCCCTCCTGCGTTTCTTTCAGATCGGGCTTATTCTGCTGGCAGCATTTATCCATCCGATACTCGCAGCGCTCATAAAACGGACAGTAATCCGGCCGATCCGCCGGGTTTGGCGGCAATCCCTCAATCGGCACAAGTACTCTGTCTTTCGGGTCGTCCAGTCTTGGAATGGCCTTGATCAGGCTTCTGGTATAGGGATGCTGCGCATCCTTAAAGATCTCTCTCGTCGAAGACGTCTCCATCACACTGCCGGAATAGCAGACATAGATCCGCTCCGCGAAACGGGCTACGATTCCCAGATTATGTGTAACAATAATGACTGCCGTATTCGTTTTCTTTGCAATGTCCCGGATCATCTCCAGAATCTGCGCCTGCGTCGTCACATCCAGAGCCGTCGTCGCCTCATCCGCCACTAGAATATCCGGATTGGATGACATTGCCATGGCGATCATAATACGCTGGCGCATACCGCCGGAAAACTGCTGCGGATAGTAATCCACTCGCTGTTCCGCGTCCGGAATACCGACCAGCTTCAGCATTTCAATGGTTCGCTCTCTCGCTTCCGCTTTCCCAAGCTTTAAATGAAGCATTATATTTTCCTGGATCTGATATCCAATGGTCAGCACCGGATTCAGGGAAGTCATCGGCTCCTGGAAAATCATGCTGATCCGTCCACCGCGAATGCTGCGCATCTCAGGGCTATTCATATCGTACTCAAGAATATTTTTAGGCATTCCGGCATCATCTGCCACACCGTCCAGATAGACCTCTCCACCTTCCACTTTACCAGGACTGGACACCAGCTGCAGCATACTCAGCATTGTCACGGACTTTCCGCTTCCAGACTCTCCCACAATCCCGATGATCTCGCCACGATCCAGATACATGGAAATGCCATCTACCGCCCGGACTCTTTTCCCGCTCATTCTAAAACAAGTCTGTATTTCTTTTATTTCCAATAAATGACTCATGCGCGTCCCCCCTTATATCTCACCGCGAAGTCTGGGGTCAAGAGCATCTCGTACACCATCACCCAGGGTGTTCAGGAAAATAACCAACAGAGCTATACAGATGCCCGGCGCCAGCGAAAACCATGGGTTTTGCAGAAGATACGCCCGGCCGTCGCTTACAATACTTCCCCAGGAAGCCGTCGGCTGGCTGATGCCAAGACCTAAAAAGCTAAGACCCGCTTCCGAAAGAATCGTCTGCCCGATCTGCTGTGTCATGGTAACGATAATCGGGGAGATGCTGTTCGGCAGAATATGCGCAAACATAATCCGGAAGCTGCTGTTGCCCTGCAATTTCGCAGCCATTACATAGTCCGATTCCTTAATCGTGAGCACCTGGCCGCGCATCATACGGATATAAATCGCGATATTCGAAATACCCAGAACAATGGCGATCTGGATAATCCCGCCTTTTAATACCGCACAGAGCGCCATGGCAAAAACAATCTGCGGAATCGCGCGGACTGCCTCACTGATACGGTTAATAATATCGTCCACAATTCCTCCGAAAAAGCCTGCTACCATACCAAAAAACGTACCGATTACACAGGCAAAAAGTACTGCGAGGACGCCGACAATCAGCGAAACCCTGGTGCCGTAAATTACACGGCTTAAAATATCCCGACCATAATTGTCCGTTCCCAGCAAATGGCTTGCGGTCGGACCACTTAAGCTCTCCATAAGTGAAGTCTTATTCGGGTCATAGGGAGAAATCAGTGGTGCAAGTATTGCAAGCAGTATAAAAATGCCCACACCGATAGTGGAAACCAGAACAACCTTCCTGGAAAACAGTGTCTTCACAAATTTCTGCGTTTTTTCCGCCCTGCGCGCCTTTGCATACTGTTTTGCATCGGTTTGCTTCCCAGACGCCATGTCATACGCTTTTGCTTTCATTTTCTCCCTCCTTTTATAAACGAATTCTCGGATCGACAGCAGCATACACAATGTCTGTGATGACATTCACCACGCAGGCGACTACCGCAATCAGCAGCACACAGGCCTGTATCAATGGAATATCCTGCGCCGTAATCGCATTTACCAGCGTTGTGCCCATGCCAGGGATGTTAAATACAGACTCCACAAACATAGAACCGCCGATCAATCCTCCCAGGCGAAGGCCCATCAAAGTAATTACAGGAATCAGGGCATTTTTCAGAGAATGTACAAAGATCACTTTCCGCTCTTCGAGTCCCTTGCTTCTTGCGGTTCTGACGTAATCCTGCCGGATCACCTCCAGCATACTCGAACGAGTCTGTCTTGTGATCGAGGCTACACCGCCAAGCGTCAGACATAGCAGCGGCATAATCGTCTGCCGGATACTTTTACTAAAATCCACCCACGGCCAGGTGAAGCCGTAAGACGGCAGCCATTGCAGCTTCATTGCAAACAGATACAAAAACAATACGCTTAAAAAAAACTGCGGCAGACAACAGAAAACATTTGCCAGCTGTGTCACAACCGTATCAATCTTCTTTCCTCTGTTCACCGCGCTGATAATCCCAAACAGAATACCGAGCGGGATACTGATGAAAAATGAAAGCAGAGAAAAATAAATGGTTACCGGAACCCGCTCCGCCAATACATCTACAACCGCCATGTGGTAGCTCGCCGATGTCCCGAAATCCCCTCTCACAGCACCCCACAGCCACAACAGATGCCTCACCAGCAATGGTTTATCCAGGTTCAGCTCATAGTACCATCGCAGATACGTCTCTTCTGAAATATCCCCGCCCAGCATCGCATAGATCGGATCAACAGGCAAAAAAGAAATCAGATGGCAAATGATAAACGACA
>JAJBUL010000262.1:0-6153 GCA_020860365.1 Clostridiales bacterium
AGACCCGGAAGAGATCAAAAAAGGTCCCAATGACGTGAAGAGATTTATGAAAAGGGTCACCAAAACAAAATCTGGCGAGAAGGCGACGGTTGAATATCAGCTTGACAAGGATAAGATTGCCGAGGAAGAAAAATATGATGGTTATTATGCTGTAGCCACAAACTTAGATGATCCGACCAAGGATATCCTGGCAGTGTCACATAAGCGGTATCAGATTGAGGACTGTTTCCGAATTATGAAGACAAATTTCACTGGAAGGCCGGTAAACCATCGACTGCCAGAGCGTATCCGGGCACATTTTCTGATCTGCTATACTGCATTATTAGTAACGCGGTTACTGGAGGCCAGGCTGGATGACCAGGGAACTCATGTTACAGTTCAGAATCTGATTACTACGATAAAAAACATGAATGTTACAAACGTACACGATGTCGAATACATGGCATTGTATAATGGAAGTAAGACACTCGATGCGCTGACACAACTAACTGATCTTGGCCTGGACAGGATGCACTACAAGCCAAAGGAGTTGAATAAAAAGGTGAAAAAAATTTTGAGATAGATTCTGACATACAACTTTTTCAATCACACAAAAAGAGGTGAAACCCAGTATTTACAAGGGATTGCACCTCTTTTCTAATCTCAAAGTGTCGAAAACGGGATTATACAAAATTCTATCTACAAAAGCAAGAGAAAAATGCCATAATTTACAATATTTATGCGGTTTTCAATGTGCCAGATCAAAATGTAAGTCTAAAATATTTGCGGAAATATAGATAATTTTTAGACGGCGTAAGAGCCTCAAAATCAACTAAGGTCAAGCCAACCGCTGATAACTTCTTTGCTGTAATTCAGAAGTTCAGCAATGTCAGATAAATCCCAGCCTTTTTTGTAGAGCTTTAAAGCAGTCTCTTTTGCTTTTTTAAGTTCACCGCGGCTTTCGCCCTGTTCAATGCCTCTTTCTAAGATGCCCTGACTCAAATTACACATCGCATTCAACTCCTCTCTGAACTCAGTCCGTGCGGGTATACTGTACTCGTTTTCCAAAATGTCGATACGTTCGTCGGATGTCAGTCCGAGTGAGAATAACGCATTGAGCATCCGATGCAGTTTGTATTTCTCTCCTTGCTCCGGGAGATCATTAGGCAGACCAAGCAGAACGATGTTCAATATGTCAAGCTTACCCTTCCATTCATGGTTTGCCATGATTGCGTCATTTGTAAGATGAATATAGTTCCAAATACATTCATCCATGTTCATACAGATTCAGATGGAATAGACTCGTTGCAGATCGTTGTAATGTTTGCCGGGAAAGTCTCGCTCTTTTTGTGACGATACTAAGCGACTCACATAGAAGATTGCCCTGTTCAAAATATCATATCCACTCGGCTCATCTTTCTGGGCCTCGACGTTGATTATTATTTTAGACAGCTCATCTTTTATTCTTACATAGAAAATAATATCGAAGACAGCTATTCCCTCAAACTGTTCTTCATGGATAGTATTAAGTCCTACGATGCGATCGCCATTCTCAGTCTGGGCTTTATTTGTGAGACCTGGTTCAACTGGTACATTCCCTATATGGATTTCTCCATCTATGTATCCTTCTATTTCTGCTGGTGGAATGTCTTTAAATTCATCCACTGTAGCAGCCAGAATATGCGAGAGAACACTCCTCCGGGATAAAATCTGTTTGGCTATGGTGTCATACTGTGTGCTTTCATCTCCCAGCGAAGCAAGGAGATTTTTTAAATCTGTATCCATTGGCTGTTCACCTCAGTTCCCTCTTGGTGAAAAATGATAGATTCTCCACCTGTTAAAAGGATACCATAAATGCCTGGCCTTATCAAGCCAGTAATTTGAAACGTTATGTAAACTTTCTTGCAAAATTTTCAGAGTGTCCATTATTGATATGGGGAAATGGCTGGTTATTCAACCTCATAATCCTCACTGTCATCGGCTTCGCCCGTGGTGCAGGTGAAGCACATATTTGTTCCGGTCACAGCGCTTCCCGCCGCCCAGATCGGAGCGCCACACACGATGCACTTCGCACCGTTTTTCTTGGCTGCGAGTGATGCCTGCAGAGCGCGGATCAGTTCCTCACGGTTTACATCTTTATTTGCTTTGGCAGTCATGTCTGCAAATTTTTTGATTGAAATTGTTTGCATCGTGGTTCGGGTCCTCCTTTATGTCTTTGACCGTTGCGGATAGTATACCGCTGAAAACAGCGGTTAGCAACAATGAATTGCGGTTGATGAAGAACATTCAGTACAATAAAATCTCATTTGGTCTTGTGCGCTCATTCTCTTTTGCCTGTGGCGAATCCAGAATCGAGTCCACGTTGGTACAAACGGTTTTCAGTTCCTTCGCATAATCCTTGAAGTATTTGTAGGTCTCCTGTTGCGCATTCCTGCGGATGGTCAGACTCTCCTTTTCCTGTTGCAGGGATTTCATCGAAGGAATCTTACCGTCAGGGGAATGCTCTTTCAAAATTTCCGAAGGGGTCAGCAGGTCAACCTGATGGAGCCCTTCTCTGCTACAGATTTCCATAAGCGACTTCTGCAGATAGGTCAGCAGGCTTCATGTCTGGTGATGCTTGTATCCGGCGCGGCTGACACAAGGCCGTTCCATAAATTCCTGCGGCTCCACATCCAGTTTGCGCAGGCTGTTGATCACGATATGGACATGGATGTTGCCGCTGCCGTTGTGGCCGTCCGTGTGGGTGCATATAATCGCCTGGTGCCCGGGGAAATTTTTCTGTGCGTACTCCATCCCGATGACCTGTGCGCGTTCTGATGTTAGCCCACACTCATTCTGATCGTGCGGGTCAAAGCTGATGATGTAATGATGGGCTTTGATTGACCAGCTCCAGTTCCACGTCTGTAAGACGGACGGTGATGATGTGCTGGTGGGTCAGATCATTTTCTTTTTTAGGTCTTGCCATATCTGTTTTCTCCTTTAACGCCTTTTCAATTTGCCTCAGGCAGCAATCACGGGAACCGTGACCGGGGCTGTGAAACACAGCGTCGCTGCGACCATTTTAATGGGAGCCAAATAGCATAATTCTCTGATTGTGCGTCAGCCGAGGGCATGGGAAACCGGAATTCTCATCAAGGACGCCCGTAATCGGGAACCACGACAGTGGTTTCTGTATTACAGGACGTATCTTGCTTTTAGGCTTCCAGCCCCTCATTAACCTGTGGTTTCAGACCCCATAGGACAAGCTATCTGCAAAATGATTTGAAAAATCTGAAGGTACAGCTTGTCGGGAGACGTTTTAAAACACAGGTTAGTGAAGGGGTGTGAGAAAAAAGGAAGGATTCGAGAAAAAAGGAGATTTCTCGATAAGGTGATTGTCTACGACAAGTTCCATGTGGAGATTCGGTGGACATGGCAGGACCCAATGTGGTCAGCTTAACGTCAACTTAAGATCTTAATTAAAAAGTGATATATCATAAGCAGATAATGCTTTGGGCAGGAAAGATATCAAAAAAGCAGTTGGCTTTGCCTGGCGTAAGACGTATAAATCGGACACGATTATGTCTATGTGCAGAGAAACCACAGTGTTGACGAATGGAGAAAAATGCTTACAGGTATATCAAAACACATCGAGGTCACGCGTGCAAAATTGCGAAATGGAAGAGAGAGAACATTGTCGAATAAGGAATAGTACTGCAACATTAAAAATATAAATGTTATAATTTTGCAACACGAAGTCTTGACTTTTGGCATTTATGTGTTATGATTAATGTATAAAAGGAGGGATGACAATGAATGAATTATTGGGAAGCCGTATTAAGGCTTTAAGAATCGCGAGAAATTTAACGCAGGAGCAGGTTGCAGATAGAATTGGTGTAAGCAGACAGAAATATGCGCGTGTAGAAAGTGGAGTTAATAGTGCTACATTGGATATCCTTTCAAAAGTTGCTGAGATATTAGATGTGACAGTGGGCGATATTACCAGAGTACTGGACGAAACACCAGTTGTTGCGTATAGAGCAGGTGGCGAAGGTTCCTCTTCTGAGAAAATCTTTGATATGCTTGATCTTTTTTATGCAAATAAACACATGTATAATAAGCTTCAAAGTAAAGAGCTGAGATAAAATGGGAGACAGATGCTATGCAGAATAGTAAAAAAAAAGATATTCGGAGAGCGGCTGCTAGTGTAAGAGAAAAATGCAAGGTTAGCAGATATGGTATTATCGATTTGTTTAAAGAATGTGACCGATTGGGATATAAGCTTATCCGATATCCACTCGGAGAGAATGCAGATCTGGGATTTACGGTAAAGAAAGATCAAGATATTGTTATTTTTACAAATTCAAACTTGCGGTTGTCAAGAGAAATATTCACATTGGCACATGAAATTGGCCATGCGGTACTTCATATGGAAACAGAGTTATCATTTATTGATGATAAAATTACAATTGCAGATAGAAGTACAGACGAGAGAGAGCAGGAGGCGAATTATTTTGCCGCTTGTCTTTTGATGCCTGATGATGAAGTGGATCGATTCTTCGATTTAGAACTGTCTGATTTTGAAAGGAATGGATTGTCTGCAATAGATATTGCAAAGCTTATGTCTGAATTTAACGTAAGTTTTGATATGGCATTAAATAGACTTGACAGCATTGGTAAAATTACCGGGAATCAAAAAGCTATATTAGATAATGAGCACAATCAAACAAGGGTTGGAAATTTACTAAGAAGTGCAGGTGGCAATGCAAGACTTAATGAATCGAGCGGAGAGATAGATATTCCATTTGAATATATTGATTATGTAATTTATAATTACAATCATGATGCTATTCCTGTGGAAACCCTGGAAAAGGTTCTAGAATGTTATCATTTATGCTTGGATGATATTAGCGATAGACTAATTGATAAGAGACAAGAAGTTGATGATTTGGATGAACTGATAGGAGGTTTGGAAGATTGAGAGCCTCATTAGACACAAATGTTATCATTCATCTTTATAGAGCTGGGCTTCAAGGAATTTTGTTTGATATTTTTGATGAGGGTGTTTTTATTTATGGGCAGATTCGTTCTATGGAACTTGAACATCATGGCCAAGATGTTCTTTCAAGCGTAGATGCAGATATAGATTCTGGTAAAATAGAACTTTTCACGGATCAAAAGCTTAAGGATTTAGCAGTCTATAAGGTATTTGAAAATAATGTTAGAGAAAATAGAATTTTGTACAGTGGTGGAGATCTTGGAGAAGTGTATGCAATTTCTTTAGCACAAACTATAGGTGCATATTCCCTGGTTACCGATGATACAAAACAAGGTGGGCCATATATGTCCTTGCTCCAGTTAGATTACGACATAATGCCATTTACTTTTGCAGATGTACTGATTTTGAGATATTTGATGGGTGTAGTAGATGCACAGCAGACAGTGCAAGACTTTGAATTGGTGAATAATCAGTCACAGCTTAACTGGTCATTTAGAAGTCAAATTTCTAAGTTCATTAAAAGATTTTTTAAGGAACCTTATCGTGAAGAGGAAAGACAATGGATTCAGAGGCTGGCGGTTAAATACGAGATAAGCATAAAACAGAAATTGAGTGTATTGAGCAAATTAGTATAAAGACATTTGAGAGGACCACATTGGGGTCAGGAAGTGCGTCCAGCGAAGGGCGCAACATCCAGCGGGTGGGAATCCTTGAATATTCTGCTACGGTGAAACCGCTGGTCCGGAAAACCGGAAACTGTGAAACCGGAGAGTGGAAACCGATAATCCGGAGCAGTGGAAAACGCTAATTACTATTAGAGTCAGCGTTATTTAGAATGGGACAGAAATTTGTACATAGCTATAGGAATGAAAAGAGAGACAAAGAGACCACACTGAGGTCTTGAAACATTACGAAAATGTGACGACGGCCGGCAGGAAACCAAAGGGTGCTGAAACAAGGCGAGAAAGTTGTAGTAGAGAAGAAGCTTTATTCGATTTTTGAAGTGTGCCGCGTTCTAGGGAAGAGATAACGGATAGACCAAAGAGTAAGAAGCAAAGGTACATAAAAAAATAACAGACGGTTTATTGATCCGGAAAAATCCCGCCCGGTATTATCCGGACGGGAGAATTACTACAGATTATGCTTTGTGATTTTTTGCTTTGCGATATCGTATACTTTGTCATCTTCTCGTACAC
>JAJBUL010000262.1:6163-11237 GCA_020860365.1 Clostridiales bacterium
ACTGATTACGCCGACAAGATCGGGATACTCCGGGGGGGGCTGAACAGCTGTGTGGAGGTTCTGTGGGAACGGTCTGAATGTCTCCTTTTTTTATTTTCAGAATGTTCTCAGTTGAACATAGCGCGTTTTTGTGGTAATCTGAATGCACGGAAGGGGAAAAGCGATGTAAGTTCGCTGGCTTTTGACAATGGGCAGTTTCCTCTGCTTTCTGAAAGGAAATGACATATGATTGGAATTATTGATTACGATGCCGGGAATCTGAGAAGTGTGGAAAAGACGCTCAATTCGCTGGGAGAAGAGACGGTGATCACGCGTGACCGGGAGGAAATTCTGCGGGCGGATAAGGTGGTGCTGCCCGGTGTGGGAGCGTTTGGGGACGCGATGGAGAAGCTGCGGCAGTTTGGGCTAGTTGATGTAATACGGGAGATTGCGGACAGCGGGAAGCCTTTTCTTGGCATTTGCCTGGGGCTGCAGCTGTTGTTTGATTCGAGTGAGGAATCTCCGGGTGTGGACGGGCTTGGTATCTGCAAGGGGCAGATATTGCGGATTCCGGATAAGGAGGGGCTGAAGATTCCGCATATGGGCTGGAATTCTCTGACTTTTGATCACCCGGGTCGATTGTTTGCCGGGATTCCGGAGGAATCCTATGTGTATTTTGTACATTCCTATTATTTACGTGCGGCGGATCCGGGGATCGTTACGGCGTCTACACAGTATTCTGTGAATATACATGCTTCCATTGAGCAGGGAAATGTGTTTGCCTGCCAGTTTCACCCGGAGAAGAGCAGCCAGGTGGGGCTTGCGATTCTGAAAAATTTTATCGCTTTGTAGCATGCAGGGTGTTTTTCTCTGTATGTTTCGCTCTGCATTCTTCGTGTTTCTGTGATTTTGTCTGTAGAGATCCGGCAAGAGGATTCTGTTATAGCCGATGCTCGCAAAAATGATCGATGATAATGATCGATGATGATAATATAGAACGAATCCATAAATCTTTAAAGGAGTGTCTGATAAAATGTTTACAAAACGAATCATTCCCTGCCTGGATGTAAAAAATGGACGGGTGGTCAAGGGCGTAAATTTTGTCAATCTGCAGGATGCGGGCGATCCGGTTGAGATCGCTGCGGCGTATGATAAGGCCGGGGCGGATGAGGTGGTTTTTCTGGATATCACGGCTTCTTCCGATGCGCGCAATACGGTTGTTGATATGGTGCGTGAGGTCGCGAAGAAGGTCTTTATCCCGTTTACTGTCGGCGGAGGGATCCGCACGGTCGAGGATTTTCGGCTTTTGTTGCGAGAGGGGGCGGATAAGATTTCGATTAATTCCGCGGCGATTATGAATCCGCAGCTGATTGCCGATGCGGCGGAAAAGTTTGGACGTCAGTGCGTAGTTGTGGCGATTGACGCGCGCCGCAGGCCGGACGGGTCGGGATGGAATATTTTTAAAAATGGCGGCCGCGTGGATATGGGGATTGACGCGGTCGAATGGGCGATGCGGGCGGACCAGCTGGGGGCAGGGGAGATTCTGCTGACGAGCATGGATTGCGATGGGACGAAAGCGGGCTATGACATTGAGCTGACGCGCACGATCGCTGAGCATGTGTCTGTCCCGGTGATTGCTTCGGGCGGCGCGGGGACGATGGAGCATTCTTATGACTCCCTGACGGAAGGAAAAGCTGACGCGGCGCTGGCTGCATCCCTGTTTCATTATAAGGAACTGGAGATTCGTGAGGTGAAGGAGTACCTGCGGGGGCGCGGCGTCAGTGTACGGCTGTAAATTTTTTGATGGATGCTTTGTAATTATTTCATAAAGGGAACAGGGAAGGGGGACGGGAGTATGCCGCCGATTTCCAATGACTGGCTGGTTCCGCTGAAGGCGGAATTTTCTAAGCCTTATTACGCGAAGCTGTACCGGCAGATTAACGAGGAATATCGCAGCCGGGTCATTTATCCGCCTGCGGATGACATTTTTAATGCGTTTGCTTTCACACCGCTTTCGCAGGTGAAGGTGGTAATTCTGGGGCAGGATCCCTATCATGAGGAAGGGCAGGCGCACGGCCTCTGCTTTTCGGTCAAACCGGGGACGGAGATTCCGCCGTCGCTGGTCAATATCTATCAGGAGCTGCATGAGGATTGCGGCTGCTACATACCGAACAATGGCTATCTGACGAAGTGGGCCAGGCAGGGCGTCCTTTTGCTCAATACGGTGCTCACCGTGCGCGCACATCAGGCAAACTCGCACCGGGGGATTGGCTGGGAGGAGTTTACGGATGCGGCGCTGCGTGCGGTAAATGAGATTGACCGTCCCGTTGTCTATATGCTCTGGGGGCGTCCGGCGCAGGCCAAGAAATCAATGCTGAATAACCCACAGCACCTGATTCTGGAAGCGCCGCACCCGAGTCCTCTCTCGGCATACCGTGGTTTTTTCGGGTGTCGGCATTTCTCCAGAGCGAATAAGTTTTTGAAACAGAATGGGGTTGAACCGATCGACTGGCAGATTGAAAATATAGAGTGAACCGGTTTTATGATTCGCGGCGAGCCGGTTCATTCAGTTTCGCCGCCTTTCCAAACAGCAGGAAGCCAATGACGAACATGACTGCCAGTATGGATACGCCCGCATTTGCGGCGCCGGTGATTTGCGCTACGACGCCCACCAGAAAGGTTCCCATAAAGGAAGCGCCTTTGCCGCAGATGTCATAGATGCCGAAGTATTCGCCGGATTTTTCGGCAGGGATGATTTTCGCGAAATAGGAGCGGGAGAGCGCCTGGATTGCGTCCTGAAACATCCCGACGCAGACGGCGAGCAGCCAGAATTCCCACTGCTTGTCCAGCTGGATTGCAAAAAGCGCGATCAAAGTGTACGCTCCGATGCAGAAGCGGATAAGCTGGTCGGTGCAAAATTGCCTGGAAAGCCGTCCGAAAAGCAGGGCGAACGGAAACGCGACAATCTGCGTGACCAGCAGTGCCAGGAGCAGTCCTGTGGTATCCAGCCCCAGGGCGCTGCCGTAGGCCGTAGCCATATCGATGACGGTGTATACGCCGTCAATGAAGAAAAAGAATGCCAGCAGATAATAGAAGATGTTTTTCTGGTGATAAATTTCCACGAAGGTATGGCCGAGCCGGGAGAAGCTGTCTTTTACCAGAGAGCGGGCGGAGCTTTTCTCCGTGACACCGGTTTTGCTGTCGATAAAGTGTGTCTGCTTATAATTCTTCAGAAGCGGCAGGGTGACGAGCAGCCACCAGGCGGCGTTCAGGAAAAAGGCAATGGTCATCGCCATCTGGAAGGAGATGCCGATGGTATCGTAGAGCAGGACAAAGACCAGGGATACCACGAATGGCACACAGCTGCCGATGTATCCCCAGGCATAACCGGCGGAAGAAACGGTGTCGAGCCGGTCGTCAGTCGTGACGTCTGTGAGCATGGAATCATAGAAAATCAGGCTGGCGTTAAAACCGATTTTCGCGATTACGAAGATGGCCAGGAAGACAATCCAGGAGGTCGGGATCGATAATGCGGCGCAGCCGATGACGCCGACCATCATGCATGCTGTAAAGAGCGGTTTTTTGTAATTCTGCGTGTCGGCGATGCTTCCGAGTACCGGACCAATCAGGGCAACGGCGACGGTCGCAACCGAAGTCGCATAGCCCCAGTAAGCCAGATAATCGACTTCGCTGATACCTGCCGAGCTGGCCAGGTGGTTAAAGTAAATCGGAAGAATCGTGGCTACAAGCAATACAAAAGCAGAATTTCCCACATCATAAAGAATCCAGTATTTTTCAAGTCTGGTCAGTTTGATATTCATAACTTCTCCCATTCTGTAAAAGAATCGTGACAAAGGGCATTCGTGACAAAGGGCATTCGTGACAAAGGGCATTCGTGACAAAAGTATTCGTGACAAAAAATAATCGTGATAAAAATTCATTCAAAGTTTCGGTGAAAACGCCCAGGCAGCTTTACTCCTGTACGCAGACACTGGTCGAACTGTCTCTGCAGCGATGCTGTGAGAGGAATCGCATCCTCAAACAGATCCCGAAGTACAAGGTTGCTTTCCTCGCAGGCCGGGTTATCCGTTCGCTGGTTCATCAGGCCATTCATTTCATGGTATTGCCCGATCAGTCTCAGGATGGAATTGATTGTGCCCTGCTTTAATGCTCCGGGGGCACAGAAAAGCTTCTTTACAAACCGCATTCCACGGAGGGAATCCTGCACTTTTTTCTCATCCATCGATGGAAAAAACGGCGCAATGGCCGCGGCAGTAGCGGAATCGGTATAGACCAGATTCGCAGAGCGAAATCCGACCGGATCCAGGTGGTTTTCCCTTAACAGGAACTTTTCAAATTCCACTTCCATCTCGAGATGGGCGACGCCGCTGCGCTCGATCTGTTCTTCAATATAGGGATGACATTCGCTATCCAGGGCAAAATGGCAGATAAAGCCAAGCATATAGGCATATTGGCTGCTATCTCGTCCATACCTGCGGATGACGGAAAGCACATGTCGGAAAAGCGGGCCAGCATCCGTCTTGTGTAGATGGACACCGTAGCGCTGCACCCGGTTTTTATACCATGGATGATAAAAGAAAAAAATATCTGGACCCTGCAGACCTTCCCGATACGCGGAAGGATATCGTTCTGTGATCGCGGCCAGATCCGCTTCCATTTGTTCCTGAACCCTCACGCCAAAAAGGTCATGGGCATAGATAGCTGGCATATAAAAAATCCCCCTTATGCGTCAAATATGATTTTTACTCGCGCGTATGCGCAGGCAGCATAAGCTGCCATCTACCGTATGCGCCCGTGTAAAATAATTCGAGCATCGGGCATTGACCGAATGCTCGTGCGCCGGGCGCAGGCAGCGTAAGCTGCCATCTTCCGCATGCGCCCGTGTGCATATTATACCACAAAGAGGGAAAATTAATAGTAAGATTTACGTAAAAAACCGTGGTTGCGGTAGTTTCTGAATGGGATGAGCGAGCCAGCCTCTATGGCTCAAAATCAGGGTTGTGAATAGCAATACAAAAGCAGTTACTATTCACGGGGTGGGGATGATATCTAAGGTGTTTGGTTCCTCATCTTT
>JAJBUL010000261.1 GCA_020860365.1 Clostridiales bacterium
GTAATCCGGGCGGGAATCAAAGATCTGGGGGCTGTTCCGGAGGGAGCCTTTCTGATTCAGGACGGCGTCTGTGTCTGGGACGCGTCAGCGTTCACGGATAGTACCGATTGCAGCAGAGCTGCTTTTCATGTGCTGGAGGAGTACGGAAAATATGGTTCGGCTGTAAAAGTTTTCCCGACTACGGAAATCTTCGGGGAAGAGGACTGGAATGCGAGAACCGCGCCTTCCCTTACCTGGGAAGTCTGGGCAGAAGAAGCCGGGGATTATGCTCTGACGATGCACACTTCTCCTGCAAACCCGCTCGTCTATGGTGGGAAGCTTCGCGTGGGTATGTCAGTCAACGGACAGAGCCCGGAGACGGTGATAATTACCGGCGAAGGCTACCGGGGTGGCGATCCGGGCTGTGCCAGCTGGTGCCAGGCAGTGCTTGATCAGGAACATCAGGCAGTTACGCGTTTAAACCTGCACAAAGGCCTGAATCAGATCACGGTCTATGCGGGAGACGCCGGGATCGCGCTGGAGCGATTTACGCGGGTAAAAGAAGAGGTGGAGCTGTTGCCGTCTTATCTGGGACCGGACGTCAGCTATCGTAAATAAACAACCCGGCGAAGAACACAGGTCAGGCGTTATACCAATTACGCCTGTGTGCATCATGTGGAACTATTAATCGAGCGGGGCATTCGCCCAGGCTCGCCGCGCCAGGCGCAAAACGGCGGTCAGCCGTTCTACCAATTGCGCCTGTGTGCATAAAAGAAAGGAGAAATGAAGTTATGGATGGAACAATGAAAACAGCAGTTATGACTGATATCCGCAAGGTCGAGATTCAGAGGAGACCGATCCCGGTACCTAAGGAGGACGAAGTCCTGGTAAAAATCGAGTATGTGGGGATCTGCGGTTCTGACCTGCATTATTATGAGGCGGGAAGAATCGGAGATTTTATTGTGGAGCCGCCATTTGTGCTCGGACATGAGGCTGGCGGCACGGTGGTTGAGGTCGGCGGGAATGTGAAGAATCTGAAGGTTGGCGACTGCGTGGCGCTTGAGCCGGGCAAGACCTGTGGGCATTGTGAATTCTGCAAGCAGGGAAAATATAATCTGTGTAAGGATGTCGTTTTCTTTGCGACGCCTCCGGTGGATGGTGTTTTTCAGGAGTATGTGGCGCATGAGGCGGGACTTTGCTTTAAGCTTCCGGATAATGTAAGTACGATGGAGGGTGCGCTGATTGAGCCGCTGGCGGTCGGTATGCATGCAGCGAACCAGGGGGACGCGCATCTGGGACAGACGGCGGTGGTGACAGGCGCAGGCTGCATTGGCCTGGTATCGCTGTTATCTCTGAAAGCGAGAGGTGTTTCTAAGGTTATCGTCGTGGATGTGATGGACAAGCGTCTGGAAAAAGCAAAGGAGCTGGGCGCAGACGAAGTAATCAATGGCGTGAAAGAGGATACTGTGGCACGGATTGCGGAAATCACCGGCGGTGTGGGCTTTGACCTTGGTATTGAGACGGCTGGTTCGCAGATTACGGCGCAGCAGCAGATCCGCGCGGCGAAGAAGGGCGCGACGATCGTCTTTGTTGGCTATAGCCCATCCGGGGATATGACGCTGCCGATCGGGATGGCGCTGGACAAGGAGCTGACGTTTAAGACTGTGTTCCGCTACCGCAATATTTATCCGATGGCAATTGACGCCGTATCCTCCGGTAAGATTCATATCAAAGATATTGTGACGAATTATTTTGAACTGGATGACATCCAGAATGCCCTGGATTCCTGTGTAGACAATAAGGCAGAGATCGTGAAGGGCGTAATCAAAGTGATATAATAAACGGAATTCATGCGCATGGGATTGCATAGAGCTCTGCGAACATTTTTTGCACACCCGGGAGACTGGCTATTTGCTGGTTTTTCCCGGGTTATTCACATTATCCACAACTTTATTCACATGTCGGCCAGGAAAGAGGGAGGGAATTATTGTGGATAACTCGATTTACATAATGATTCGACAGAATCCGTCATTTTGGGGCTTTGGAGTTGGAGAAACTGAATTATTGTCAACCAGTTATCCACATTATCCACACAATTCACAGGAAAGATGGCTGGGAAAACTCATTTTTCCTGTGGAAAAGTAGCGGTTCTCATTTTGGAAGAATTATGTTATACTCTTTCACAGACAAAAGCGGCTGTAGGGGTTCACTCTGGCATCACAGTCGGCAGAAGCAGGCAGAATCCGGAGACGGTAATCACTTCTTTTTATTCCCGGATGCTGCAAAATGGATATCAATGAGGAAGGCGTGCAGCGATGAAGATCTATACAGACAACCCGGAAGGATCCACGGTGATTCAGAATTCATTTATTGATCAGTATATGCCCCATGCGAATGGGGAATTTGTCAAAGTATATCTGTATCTTCTTCGCTGCGCGAACAGTGGGCGTGAGCTTTCACTTTCCTCGATTGCGGATGTGTTTGAACATACAGAAAAAGACGTCAGGAGGGCGTTGACCTATTGGGAGCGGCAGAATCTGCTCCGGTTAAAGCTTTCTTCAGAAGGGACTCTGGAATCCGTTACTTTTCTGGATCCGGGTTATTATTCTGCGTCTGTGATTCCTGCGGATTCCCGGCAGGAGGTGTCGGATCTTTACAGCGACGGGATGGCGTCCAGCCAGGATCCACTTCCTGCCCGGACGCATGCGCGCTCTGTCGTGACGCCGCTTCGCATCGATGAGCGAGCATATCCGGAGAGTGCTCCAGAGCATCTGGAGGCCAAACAGCAGATAAAAGACGCAGGAGGTTCAGGTGAGCTCCCCCAGACGGAGGAACCGGAAAGCATCCCTGGGCGGTCAGAAGAGGAACGTCCGGTGCTTTCGCAGCTGGATTCCTCGGCGCAGGATGATATCCGGGAGCTTTATTTTGTGGCGGAGCAGTATCTTAAGCGACCGCTTTCCTCGACGGAGCAGAATGATTTTGTTTACTATTATCATACGCTTGGATTTTCAACGGATCTGATTGAATACCTGCTGGAATATTGTATTATGCGTGGCTCTTTCAGCCATTACTATATGCGCAGGGTCGCTCAGGGCTGGGCGGAAGCAGGGATTACGACGGTGCATGAGGCAAAAAAAGAGTCAAAACATTATAATAAGAATTATTTCTCTGTGATGAAAGAATTTGGCCTTAAGGGTCGGAATCCGGCGCCGCCGGAGCAGGAGATGATTGACCGCTGGCTGAAAGAGTACGGCTTTGATATGGATATTATTCTGGAAGCCTGCCGCCGTACGATCCGGCAGATTCACGAACCGAATTTTCAGTATGCGGACAAGATTCTTTCAGAATGGCATACGGCTGGCATTCATTCCATGAAAGAAATCGAAGCGGCGGATTTAAAGTGGGAGCAGGAGCAGAGCGCGAAGAAAAATGCCAGGAAAGCCGCACAGAATGGGAGACATTCTGTCAGTACAGGGCGGTTTAATAATTTTACGCAGAGAGAATATAATTACGACAATCTGGAGAAGAAGCTGTTCGGCCAGCCGTAAGGGGGAATTATGGGACTGACGAATACACAGTATGATGAGATTATGCGGGGCTACCAGCGCTGCCAGAATCAGGCGCGGCAGGAGCTCTATGAGCGGGAGCAGGAAGCATATCGCCGGATACCGGAGCTTTCTGCACTGGACGCGCAGATTGCGGCTGCAAGTACGGCGTGCGCGCGTGCGCTGCTTGAGGATCCGGAGGAGAATGCTTCGGCAGATGACAGCGACCGGCCGGATGACGTTTGGCGTGGAAGGGTTCCGCCTGATAAAACAGAGGAGAGTGTTTCTCTTTCGTCCATTGATTTGCTTCGCGCACAGATTGATGAGATCAGTGTGAAGAAAGCGCAGCTTCTGCGGGAAGCTGGCTTTCCGGATGATTATCTGAAGATGCGCTACCGTTGCCCGGACTGCCAGGATACCGGGTACATCGGGCAGGAGAAGTGTCACTGCTTTCGGCAGGCGACGATTGATCTTCTCTATATGCAGTCGAATCTGCGCGACAATATCCGGGGAGAGAATTTTTCTGCGTTTTCGCTGGAGTATTACCCGGAAACGATGAAAGACCCGGCTACCGGACTTACTGCGGCAGAGCTGGCCGCGCGGGCTCTGAGGGAATGTCAGCGTTTTGTGCGGGAGTTTGACGGAGCGGGTACACCGAAGGGTTTCCAGGCGGAAGATCAGGCCAGAAGTAGTGGTGAGAATCTGTTTCTCTCCGGAGATACAGGGCTTGGCAAGACGTTTCTTTCACACTGTGTAGCCAATGCGCTGCTTGCGAGTACCCATTCCGTGATTTATTTTTCCGCGTTCCGCCTGTTTGATCTGTTGGCGGATTCTTCTTTCGGGCGCGCCGAAGAGAGCGAGACGAGTGAACTGGAGCGGTATATTTTTGCGTGCGACCTCCTGATTATTGACGATCTCGGGACGGAGCTGGTAAATTCCTTTGTTGCTTCCCGGCTGTTTCTGATTCTGAATGAGCGGATTCTGCGCCGGAAGAGCACCATGATTTCGACGAACCTCTCGCTGGCGGCGATCGCTGAGCGCTATTCAGAACGCGTTCTTTCACGGATTTCCAGTGATTACCGGATGCTTCGGCTGATCGGGGATGATATCCGGATTCAAAAAAAGCTCGAGGCGCGGAAAATGAGATAGCCATGGCATTGATCCTGCGATTTTGTACTGAAAAAAGATCGTGACAGGGGCTTGACCGTGTGTGGTTTTATGATATGATGAAAGCAGTTTCCACGGCAGGAAAAGCGGTGAAACCACAGGGGTTGCGAATACATTTTTACGGAGGAATACCTGTATTGTTCTGTGCAGGTTTGAGGAGGAAAAAATGCAGACTGGCTATGAGCGGAATCTGGATTCGATCCCGGTTGGGGATCTGGGCATTATCGCGCTGAAAAGCTGCGAAGAACTGGGCAGGAAGATTGATGCCCATATTGTTAACTGGCGATTGGAGCGGGTGCATGAGCATCAGGGCAGCCCGTTGCTTCTGGGTTATGATAAATCCTCCTGGCTGGTGAGTACGGATGTACCGCGCTTTGGCTCTGGCGAGGCGAAGGGGCAGGTGAATGATTCTGTGCGCGGCAAGGACATCTACATTCTGGTGGATGTCTGCAACTACAGCCTCACCTATTCCTTAAACGGTTATACGAACCGCATGTCGCCTGACGACCATTATCAGGATCTGAAGCGTGTGATCGCTGCTATCGGTGGTAAGGCACGCCGGGTCAATGTGATTATGCCATTTCTTTATGAGAGCCGTCAGTTTACGCGTGCGGGGCGTGAATCGCTGGACTGTGGAATTGCCCTGCAGGAGCTAACAAAGATGGGCGTGGAAAATATCATTACCTTCGACGCGCATGACCCACGGGTACAGAACGCGATCCCGCTTCACGGATTTGAGACGGTTCTTCCGGTTTATCAGTTTATCAAAGGTCTGTTCCGCGCGGTACCGGATCTGACGATTGATCCGGAGCACCTGACGGTGATCAGTCCGGATGAGGGAGCTGCCGGGCGCGCGATTTATATGGCGAACCTTCTTGGCGTCGATATGGGAATGTTCTACAAGCGGCGTGATTACGCCCGCCTGGAGAATGGGAAACACCCTGTAGTCGCGCATGAATTCCTTGGCAGAGACATCGAGGGGCAGGATGTGGTTCTGATTGACGATATGATTGTCAGCGGCAACAGCATGATTGAGGCGGCCAGACAGCTCAAAAAGAGAAAGGTAAACCGCGTCCTGATCTGCGCGACGTTTGGCCTGTTTACCAGGAGCCTCGAAAAGTTTGACAGGGCTTATGAGGAAGGGCTGTTTGACGCACTGGTGACGACGAACCTGGTTTATCAGTCGCCGGAGCTGCTCTCGAAGCCTTACTATACCGGCTGCGATCTGAGCAAATACATCGCATTGATTATTGATACGCTGAATCATGACGGTTCTATGAGCGATCTGCTTACGCCGACTGCAAGGATTAATAAATTTCTGGAAAAGCACAGGAAGAACGGATAGAAAGCCAAAAGCCGTCCCCGAATGGCTCATCGGGGGCGGCTTTTTGATGCGCAGGGCCGGACAGGGAATTTTGCGGCTAAAGCCGCACCCGGCCCGCGCAAGCGAGCAGGAGGCAAAAGGCCGCCTCCTGCTCGATCTTATGCGCAGGGCCGGACAGGGAATTTTGCGGCTAAAGCCGCACCCGGCCCGCGCGGGCGAGCAGGAGGTAAAAAACCACCTCCTGCTCGATCTTATTTTCTCCTATTTGCCTAACAGTTTTTCACCGATTCGCACGACATCCCCTGCCCCCATTGTGATCAGCAGGTCGCCTGGAAGGCAGTTTTCCAAAAGGAAGGTCTCTATCTCATCAAAGGTCGGAAAATACCAGGCTTTTGTTCCCTTTTCTTTCAGCTTTTCGCACAACAGAGAGGAGCTGACGCCGAGCGTGTCGGTCTCCCGTGCCGCATAGATATCGGCCAGCACAACCTGATCGGCCAGTGTGAGCGCATCCACAAATTCATCGAGCAGTGCTTTGGTGCGTGAATAAGTATGCGGCTGGAACACACACCAGATCCGGTTTGCCGGATATTTTTGCGCTGCGTGCAGGGTCGCGCGGATTTCGGTCGGATGATGCGCGTAATCGTCGATAATCGTTATACCGCCGATGACGCCTTTTTTCTGGAAGCGCCGGTCTGTGCCGGTAAAGCCGGAAAGCCCGTTTGCGATACAGACGGCAGGGATGCCAAGCAGATCCGCGCAGGCGATTGCCGCCGCGGCATTTCCGACGTTGTGCTCACCGGGAACATGCAGGGAGAAATGGCCGAGGAGCCGGTCATGACAGTACAGATCAAAATCCGCGCAGCCCATTGCATTCCAGGAAAGATTTTCCGCGTGGTAATCGCCGCAGCCGGTGCCAAAGGTTACGACCCGGCAATGCAGCCCGGCAGTAAATGTCTTCAGGTCTGGCACCTGCGCGTGGATGATGAGTGCCCCTTCCGGCGGGATTTTTTCCGCGAACAGCCGGAAAGAATGGCGGATATCATCGAGGTCTTTGAAAAAGTCAAGATGATCCGCGTCAATATTCAGGATCAGTCCAAACAGGGGCGTCAGATGCAGGAAGCTGTTCGTGTATTCACAGGCTTCGGTCAGGAAACAGTCGGAATTGCCGACACGCACATTCCCGCCGATAGAGGGAAGGATGCCGCCGACGGAGATGGTTGGATCCATTTTCTGCTCCATCATGATATGCGAGATCCTGGAAGTGGTGGTCGTCTTTCCGTGTGGACCGGCCACGGCCACGGAGGTCGGCTAATGGACCATCAGCTGGCAGAGCAGCTCCGCGCGGGACATCATGGGAAGCTTTTTCTCCACGGCTGCCGCGTATTCCGGATTGTCCGGGTGGATCGCCGCAGTATAGACGACCAGATCAATATCGTCTGTTACGTTTGCCGCACTTTGCGGGAATGCAATCTTTGCCCCCAGGCCGGTCAGCCACGCAGTCAGTTCGCTGTTTCTGCTATCTGATCCGGTTACCGTAAAGTTGCGGTTCAGAAGCACCGCCGCCAGCCCGCTCATACTGATGCCGCCGATACCGATAAAATGAATGTGGATTGGCCGTGCGAAATCTATCTGATACATTTCAAAAGACTCCTTCTGAATATTATAGTAAACTTCTGAATATGATAGTAAACGACGTAAGTCGTTTTTTTCAGGAATTACGGTTCACCTTCTCTGATTATACTCGGTTTTTTTCAAATGTCTATCAGAAAAATATCCTTCCTTTACGGAAGGATGGGATACATTCCCTTTTCCAGCAGTGGATGGGCGCTATCCCTCCTGCAAACGTATATGGAAGGTAAAAATGGAACGAAATGACGAAAACGGCAAAAATATGGTGGCAAAACAAACTGAAAAGTAACAACTATATTCATTCAGCCTGTTATTTGCCATAAACACCATGAAAAAATATAGAAATAATTGTAAAAAATGTTCACTATTTAAAAAAGGTGTGGTATAATTTGCCCTAAGGAGGACCAGCACAGCTGGTGGATCCCTTAGGGCTATGCTTGAACAATACTTTGACTGTAGGGGTGATAACGTGATTAAGAAAGAAATGATAGCAATGCTGCTGGCGGGCGGCCAGGGAAGCCGTCTGGGTGTGCTGACTTCGAAGGTGGCGAAGCCGGCGGTTGCTTTTGGGGGAAAATACCGGATCATTGATTTTCCGCTCAGCAACTGCATTAATTCTGGCATTGACACAGTGGGTGTCCTGACCCAGTATCAGCCGCTTCGCCTGAACAGCCATATTGGCATTGGCATTCCGTGGGACCTTGACAGAAACGTGGGAGGAGTGACCGTCCTTCCGCCCTATGAGAAAGTGGGAAAAACAGAATGGTACACGGGCACTGCGAATGCAATCTATCAGAACCTTACTTATATGGAGTCCTTCCATCCAGATTATGTTCTGATTTTATCAGGTGATCATATTTACAAGATGGACTATGAAGTGATGCTCGATTTCCACAAAGCGCATAATGCGGATGTCAGCATTGCCGTTATGCCTGTTCCACCAGAAGAGGCCAGCCGCTTTGGTGTTGTCGTTACGGATGGGAACGGCCATATTCTGGAATTCCAGGAAAAGCCGGAGCAGCCTAAGAGCAATCTTGCGTCCATGGGAATCTATATTTTCACATGGAAAGCTCTGAAAGAAGCGCTTCTGGCTCTTTCGGAGCAGAGCGGGTGTGACTTCGGAAAGCATGTGATCCCATACTGTCATGAAAAAGGCGAGACGCTTGTGGCCTATGAGTTTAACGGCTACTGGAAGGATGTCGGTACGCTTGGGTCGTATTGGGAGGCCAATATGGAGCTGATTGACATTATCCCGGAATTCAATCTTTACGAGGAATTTTGGAAGATTTACACGAAGAATGATATCCTGCCGCCGCAGTTTGTTTCATCAGATGCTGTGATTGAGCACTGCCTGGTGGGAGATGGCTCCGAGATTTACGGAAGGACTTACAACTCAATCATCGGCTGTGGTGTAGTGATTGAGGAAGGAGCTGTGGTACGTGACTCTATCATTATGCAGAATACGGTTGTTAAGGCCGGTTCTGAGATATATAAAGCAATCCTTGCCGAGAATGTGACGGTGGGAGAGCATGTGAAGATGGGGGTCGGGGAAGAAGTGCCAAACCGTGAAAAGCCTTTGGTGTATTCCTTTGGCCTTACTGTAGTTGGGGAAAATTCCGTAATCCCCCCGGGGGTCAGCATCGGGAAAAACACGGCGATTTCCGGTGTAACCGTGCCGGAAGATTATCCGGGAGGATGGCTTGGATCAGGAGAAACGCTGGAACGGGCGTCGGCGGAGGAATGTTTTATGGACGATTGCCGGAAGCCGGAAAACGTCTGCGGTTCAGAAGCTGGAGAGGCAGGTGATGTGCTATGAGGGCGGTAGGCATGATTTTAGCCGGTGGCAATAACTATCGGATGAGAGAGCTTTCAAACCGGCGCGCGATCGCGGCGATGCCGATTGCCGGGAGCTTCCGGGCAGTGGATTTTGCGCTGAGCAGTATGTCTAACTCAGGGATCCAGAAGGTAGCCGTACTGACACAGTTTAATTCCAGATCACTGGATCAGCACTTAAGCTCCTCTAAATGGTGGGATTTCGGCAGAAAGCAGGGCGGACTGTTTATTTTCCCGCCGATGCTTACGGCGGATAACAGCTACTGGTACCGGGGAACGGCGGACGCGATCCACCAGAATCTGGATTTTCTGAAGCAGTGCCATGAGCCGTATGTTGTAATCGCTTCAGGCGACGGCATTTATAAGCTGGATTATGGAAAGGTTCTGGAGTACCACATCGCGAAAAAGGCAGATATCACGGTGATCTGTAAGGAATTCCCGCCAGAGGAGGACGTCACCCGGTTCGGGCTGGTGCAGATGAATGAGGACAACCGGATCGTCCAGTTTGAAGAGAAGCCGATGGCGGCCGTATCCCATACGGTGTCATGCGGGATTTACGTGATTCGCCGCAGACTGCTGATTGAACTGATTGAACAGGCGGTATATGAGGGACGGCATGATTTTGTGAGAGATGTCCTGATCCGTTATAAGGATGTGAAACGGATTTACGGGTATGTGATGGAGAGCTATTGGAGCAACATCGCGTCCGTGGATTCCTACTATCGGACCAACATGGATTTCCTGAAAAAAGAAGTACGGGATTTCTTTTTCCACGAACATCCGGATGTTTACTCGAAAGTAGACGATAATCCGCCTGCCAAGTACAATCCGGGGAGCAATGTAAGGAACAGCCTGGTCGCAAATGGCTGCATTATCAATGGCACTGTGGAAAATTCCGTGATTTTCAAAAAGGTATTTGTCGGAAACAACTGTGTGATTAAAAATTCGATCGTGTTGAATGATGTTTACCTGGGTGACAATACATACCTGGAAAACTGTATTGTGGAGAGTCGCGGCACGATTCGCGCGGAATCCCGCATTGCAGGTGAGGATGGTGTGAAGATTGTCATTGCGTCCGATGACAGATATACGATGACAGGAATGTGAATCAACTGGCGAAATGCTGAAAATGCCTGTAAAAACGCCCGCGCTGCCAGATGGGCGCGCGGGACGGATAAGCAGGCAGCAGAAGACATGGGGGAAAAGACATGACTATTACTGATGTAAGAGTGAGAAAAGTAGCGAAAGAGGGTAAAATGAGAGCGATCGTCTCCATCACCCTGGATGAGGAATTTGTAGTACATGACATTAAGGTAATCGAAGGAGAAAAGGGTCTGTTTATTGCGATGCCCAGCCGGAAAGCGGCAGACGGCGAATACCGTGATATCGCCCATCCGATTAACTCAGAGACACGCGAGAGGATACAGCAGATTATCCTGGACGAATATGAAAAAACAGCGGCCGAAGAGCCGCAGTACGAGTGAGACGCACAGGCGGCAGTTCCGGGGAAAAGGGAGCTGCCGCCTTATCTTATGCACAGAGCCGGGCAAGGAATTTTTGCGGCTAAGGCCGCACCCGGCTCGCGCAGGCGGATCGGGGAGAAGGGCGTTCCCCTATCCGATTGTACACAGGCGCGAGAGGAAATCAGTAGCTTCGCTACTCGCGCCTGGCTCGGTTGTTGAAAGGGTGTAGATATTTTTCTTTGGTTTTTGAAACCGCGACATAAAAGCAGGTAA